>NZ_QTLN01000029.1:0-55925 GCF_003602735.1 Bacteroides sp. AF39-16AC
CTCAATTCTATCACTATATCTTTCCGCATTTCACTTTTTTGTAGTAACTTTGCAGAAAACAATCTACAAGTAATGACCAGTTATATTTTCCTTGACACGCTTCGCTTCTTCGCCCATCACGGCGTGGGCGAACAAGAAACCGTGGTAGGCAATGAGTTTACCGTCAGCCTGCGCCTGCAAGTTGATATCCGGCGTGCGGCAGAAACGGACGACGTAGCCGACACCGTGAGCTATGCCGATGTACATACAGCTGTGAAGGCAGAGATGGACATTCCTTCCAAACTATTGGAACATGTATGCGGGCGAATTATAAACCGATTGTTCCACGACTTCCCACAGATAGAGGAAATAACCCTCAAGCTGGCAAAGCGCAATCCACCGATGGGCGCGGATATAGAGGCTGCAGGAGTGGAAATATGCCAACGCCGCGGAGAATGACAGATTGCCGAATCACCCCATTCACTATTGATACACAGACACTTCCCACTGCAAAGACACTGCATGCTTTTTGCAGTGGCGCTGCACATATATTTGCAGTAGTACTGCAATAGCTTTGCAGTGACGCTGCAACAGATATGCAGTAGCACTGCAAAATGTATACAGAAGTTCTGCAGTGAGCATGCAGCAACTTTTCTGCCGTAGAATACAACCATTGATACCAATATTCCGTACCTTTGCCCCATCATCAACAAAAAGTCAATGAGAAACGCTATACAACGACTGGCATTACTCCCCATCGTCGCTCTCTTCCTGCTACCGGCCGCTTGCTATCAAATACAGCTCCGAGTTTCATTGGAGAAATGCCCTCTACCTGCCCACCCCTTACGACTTTACAAACCCATACAACTATGCAGACTTCAGAAGGAATGAACTATTGAAAATAAACCTCACAGAGTTCCGCTTCCCCTACCAATACCTCAACGACATAGAATGGGCAGATTCACCAACACCATTATTGTGCAACTCTATGACTTCAAACGGCAAGGGTGGGCTATCGCACCAGTGTGGGCTGTCCATGAACGAAGGGTAGCGATAGATTAAGAATGCCCAGTAGAACCGAGTTTCATCCTTATTTTTGCCGTTTCCGCTTCTTTGCCGATTCCACCGCTTCGGCCACCACCGGCTTATTTGCAAACCGCTTGGTGTAGTTGCTGTAATCGGGAACAGTGCGTTCATACGTCGGGTCGACAAACAACGGGCTGGAAATGATATGGTCTGCCGTACTGCGGTTGCAGCAGAACACGATGTTCTCCACACCGGCAAGGCGGGTCAACGCCTTCACATCCGTATCGTGCGGCTGAAGGGTCATCGGGTCGGTGAAAAAGAAAAGATAGTCAATCTCTCCGTCCACAATGCGCGAGCCCATCTGCTGGTCACCGCCCAAAGGACCGGATTTAAGGATAGTGAAATCCCACTCCACATCAGGATGTTTCTCCCGGAGGGCTTCGAGGATAAGGGTACCCGTGGTGCCCGTACAATAGAATTTATGCCCCATCAGCAATTCCGAGTTCCACAGTACCCACTCGATGAGGTCTTTCTTCATGGCGTCGTGTGCCACTAATCCGATTTTTCTAACTAGTTTTTCCATAATTCAAAACCTTTAATAGATTGAACAATTATAAAAGGCAACAGTTCCTACAATTGGGAAAAGAATTTCTTTCCATGCAGATAAAACTGCGCCAATATACTGTTTTTTGTCCGTTCCGGTATTACGGCAAGCGTAGTTTTTTTCAGATTCTCTTTGCGGGACGCTGCCAATGAAGTGCGGAGGGAGTGGTAGGCACGGCGCGCACGGAATACGGCCAAAGCATTGGGTAACTGGCCTTTCAGCATGAAACTGAACGCAGCCACATAATCGAGCACCGCACGTACACGCATCACGGACGCCAAGTCCTCCTGCGGCAGATTCTTATAAAGCATGACAAGGTTATTACGAAAATTGAGGAAGGTCTTGCGCGGATTCTCCTTCTTCAAAGTGGCCCCTCCCACATGAAATACCACACTCTGCGGTATACATGCCAACTGTCTGCCACGGGCACGAAGCCGCCAACATAAATCTATCTCCTCCATGTGGGCAAAAAAACGTCCGTCCAGCCCACCCGCTTCCCGGTAGTCTGCCAGACGGATGAACAGAGCCGCCCCCGTAGCCCAGAAAATGGGTATCACCGTGTCGTATTGCCCCTTGTCCTCTTCTACCACGCCCATAATACGGCCGCGGCAGAAGGGATAGCCATAGCGGTCGATGAAACCTCCCGCAGCTCCGGCATATTCAAACTGCCCCTTGTTACGCCAACTGCGTATCTTCGGCTGGCAAGCGGCCGTCTCCGGATAGGCATCCATATACTCTGCCAACGGGACAAGCCAGTGCTCGGTGACCTCTACATCGGAATTGAGCAGCACTACATATTCTGCCTCCACTTGCTTCAATGCTAGATTGTATCCGTCGGCAAAACCGTGGTTCTCTTCCAGCAGAATCAAGTGCACAGAAGGAAACTCGCGACGGAGCATTGCCACAGAAGCATCCGTAGAGCCATTGTCCGCCACATACACCACAGCACCATCCGCCTCCGAAAAACGCACAACAGAGGGAAGGAAGGAACGGAGCATATCACATCCGTTCCAATTCAATATGACAACAGCAATCTTATCCATGTTGCACAGCTTCTTTTCGTTTCTTTTTCCAGCGTTTATGAGACCAGAACCAATAAGCCGGTTCGCGCCGGATGGTCTGCTCCAGACGACGGGCGAAGCACTCGGTTATCTCGCCATCCGCCGTCTGCTTGGGAGTTTCGGTAACCAAGTCGAAGAGCACTTTGCAATATCCTCTGGATGTCCGTTCCAATTCACAATAAAAGACGGGGAAGTCCATCAGCTTGGCAATGCGCTCGGCGCCATCCATGAACACGGTGTCCTGATTCAAGAAAGTGGTCCAATAATGGGCCTCGCTGCGGTTGGGCGACTGGTCTGTAATCAGGCCGATGGCTATCCGCCTGCCTTCACGGCGAAGCTTTATCACTTCGCGTGCCGTGGAATGTTTCGCCACATTGTATCCTCCGAACCGGGCACGGATATGCTTAAACATCTCGTCCAGATACTTATTGCTTAGCGGTTTGTACACCTGCACCGGGATGTCGCCCGGATGCATGATGGCCCCCATGCCTATAATCCACTCAAAATTGGCATAATGGGGAATCAACAGTACAATGCCTCCATGCTTCTCTATCATGGCAAGGTATTCTTCCTTATTATCATACTTCATCCGGCGGCAGAGCTCCTCGAAAGACATGCGCAGCATCTTCACCTCTTCCAGCATATAGTCGCAGATATAATGGTAGAACTTGCGCTCTATCTCCATCAATTCGGTTTCCGACTTCTCCGGAAAAGAATTGCGAAGGTTGCGGCGAACGACTTTCTTCCGATAATGCACGACGTGGCGCATCAGGAAGTACAGCCCGTCAGACAATGCATAAAGCGCCCGGAAAGGCAGAAGTGCCACAAGCCACATGCCCGCATAAGTCAGCCAATAGACAATTTTTGATTTCACTTCGTCAGTTATGAGTTATAAGTTATGAGTTATTTGTTGCAAAGGCGGCATTCCTCATTCCATTGCTCCCAAGAGTGCGGTGCCGTCGGCATTGAAATCGCCCAGGCGCACAGACACGAGCTGGTTGTCCAAGGCAGCATCATGAGGGACTTCCACACGGATATAATTGGGAGTGAAGCCGTGCATCGGCAGTCCGGGTTTGGGACGTTCCAGCAACACCGGCATCGTCTGCCCGATATGGCGCGCATAAAAAGCACGGGTCTTTTCGTCCGAAAGCTCCAGCAATTGCTGGCTCCTGCGGTGCTTTTCTTCGGGTGCCACCACGTGGTCTATCTTCAAGGCCTGCGTGCCGGGACGCTCCGAATAGCTGAAGACATGGAGCTGCGTCACGTCCAGGCTCTTGATAAACTCATAAGCCTGCCCGAAATACTCCTCCGTCTCTCCACGGGTACCCACAATCACGTCTACCCCTATAAAGGAATCGGGCATCACTTCCTTTATCTTCTTTATCTTCGAGGCAAACAAGGCGGTATCGTAACGGCGTCGCATCAGCTTCAGCACCTCGTCACTGCCCGACTGCAGCGGTATATGGAAATGAGGCATGAAACGCCGGGAACGGGACACGTATTCTATGATTTCATCTGTCAGCAGATTCGGCTCGATGGAGGATATGCGGTAACGCTCAATGCCTTCCACCTCGTCCAGCGCCTTCACCAAGTCGAAGAAAGTCTCACCGGTAGACTTGCCGAAGTCTCCGATATTGACGCCGGTCAATACAATTTCCTTTCCACCTTCGGCAGCCGCCTGGCTGGCCTGCTCCACCATAGAAGCAATGCTGCCGTTACGGCTACGTCCGCGGGCAAAGGGAATGGTGCAATAGGAACAATAATAATCGCAGCCGTCCTGCACTTTCAGGAAGAAACGGGTCCGGTCGCCACGCGAACAAGACGGAGCAAACGAACGTATATCCTTCAAAGCGGAAGTGTAGGCCTCGCCGGTCTCGTGCTTCTGTAGATTGCCCAGGTAGTGGAGCAGGTCCTTCTTCTGCTCGGCTCCCAGCACGACGTCCACACCTTCTATCTTTGCCACCGTCTCCGGTTTCAGCTGGGCATAGCAACCGGTCACCACGACAAATGCACCCGGATGTTGCTTCACCAGTTTGTGGATGGCCTGGCGGCACTTCTTGTCTGCCACTTCCGTCACCGAGCAGGTATTCACTACACAAATATCCGCTTTCTCACCCTTGCGCGCCGTACGTACGCCCGCTTCCCGCAAAATTTTACCGATAGTAGAGGTCTCCGAGAAGTTCAGTTTGCACCCCAACGTATAGTAAACCGCCGTCTTATCTTGAAATATATTGGTATCTATCATGAGCTTATAAACACATTTATGCTGCAAATATATACATTATTAATCTATTTTTCCTACTTTTGCACACTCAACTAAAATTTGTGCAATGATACAAGAGAACTTTATCAAACTATACGAGCATAGTTTCCGCGAGAATTGGGACCTCCCCTGCTATACCAACTATGGAGAAAATGAGAGCTATACTTATGGCGAAGTGGCACAAGAAATAGCCAGACTGCACCTTATTTTCAAGTACTGCCAACTGCGCCGCGGCGACAAGATAGCCGTCATCGGCAAGAACAATGCCCGCTGGTGCATCGCCTATATGGCCACCATCACCTACGGCGGTATCGTAGTCCCCATTCTGCAAGACTTCAACCCCAATGATGTCCATCATATCGTAAACCACTCCGAATCGACGTTCCTCTTCACCAGCGATGCCATTTGGGAACATCTGGAAGAAGAACGGCTTACCGGAATTCGCGGTGTGTTCTCGCTGAGCGACTTCCGCTGTCTGTATCAGCGGGACGGCGAAACCATCCAGCGTTTCCTCAAGCATCTGGGCGATGAAATGGAAGCGACCTACCCGAACGGGTTCCGCAAGGAAGACATCGTTTACACGGACCTTTCCAACGACAAGGTCATGCTGCTGAATTATACCTCGGGCACCACCGGATTCAGTAAGGGCGTCATGCTGACGGGAAACAACCTGGCCGGCAACGTCACCTTCGGCATACGTACCGAGCTGCTGAAGAAAGGGGACAAAGTGCTCTCTTTCCTGCCTTTGGCACATGCATACGGCTGCGCATTCGATTTCCTTACCGCCACGGCCGTCGGCACACACGTCACACTGTTGGGAAAAGTACCTTCCCCAAAGATTCTGATGAAAGCTTTCGAGGAAGTGAAACCCAACCTGATTATCACCGTACCCCTTGTCATTGAAAAGATATACAAGAATGTCATACAGCCCATCATCAACAAAAAGACCATGAAATGGGCACTCAGCATTCCCTTGCTCGACGGACAGATATACGGGCAAATCCGCAAGAAACTGATTGACGCACTGGGCGGACGTTTCAAGGAAGTCATCATAGGAGGCGCGGCCATGAACCCGGAAGTGGAAGAATTCTTCCACCGCATCAAGTTCCCCTTCACCATCGGCTACGGCATGACTGAATGTGCCCCTCTCATCAGCTATGCTCCCTGGAATGAATTTGTCCCGACTTCCTCCGGACGGGTACTCGACATCATGGAAGCCCGTATCTACAAGGAAAACCCGGACGACAAACTCGGCGAAATACAAGTACGTGGTGAGAACGTGATGACGGGTTATTACAAAAACCCCGAAGCCACCAAAGAAGTCTTCACCGAAGACGGATGGCTTCGCACCGGCGACTTGGGTACACTGGACGACGACAACAACCTATACATACGCGGACGCAGCAAGACCATGATTCTCAGTTCCAGTGGACAGAATATCTTCCCCGAAGAGATAGAAGCACGGCTCAACAACATGCCTTTCGTCCTGGAAAGTCTTGTCATCGAACGGAATAAAAGACTGGTGGCACTGGTTTATGCCGACTATGAAGCCTTGGATTCTTTAGGGTTGAACCAGCCGGACAACCTCAAAACCATTATGGATGAGAATCTCAAAAATCTGAATAATAGTGTGGCAGCCTATGAAAAAGTAAGCCAAATCCAACTTTATCCGACTGAATTTGAGAAAACGCCCAAAAGAAGTATCAAGAGATACTTATACAACAGCATTGCCGAAGATTAATATGTTGTAAAACATATAGATAGGGATAAAAACAGCCGAAGCTCCAAAAAAAATATAAAAAAAGTTGGGGTTTCGAGAACAACATATTCAAAAAGTACATACCTTTGCAACGTTTTAATAAAGCAATTGATTGTATTACGTTTTAAAAGTAAAGAAAATGAAAAAATTAGTTTTGATGGCTGCAGCTATCGTAGCAGTATCTTTCGCATCTTGTGGCAACAAAGCAGCTAACGCTGAACAAGCAACTGCAGATTCTATCCGTATCGCTGACTCAATCGCAGCTGTAGAAGCAGCAGCAGCTGAAGCCGCAGCAGCAGCCGCAGCAGCTGACACTGTAGCAGTAGATAGCGCAGCTGTTGTAGCTGAATAATTTCAGTACAACACTCGAGAGAATTGAAAGTCTGACGTGCATACAAGCACACCAGACTTTTTTTATGTCTTATCCTCTCCTTCTGTTCCCTTCCAATTGTTAAGTCTTGGTCTTATTTCACAAAAAAGGGTATTATATGGCAGATAAATGATAAAGTATAGTGCATATACCAAATAAAAGCCGTTACTTTGCATCAACAAAACAATAAGAGGTTTATTACGATCTACGTTTCACTATGTTTCTCCTCGATTAGCCACATTGAGAATTTTCATTTCTGACTACAACTTCCTAAGACTCCTTTATTGAATTATTAATTTTTTATTTTTGTATTTTATGAATATGTACATTGGAAACCTTAGCTACAACGTTAGGGAATCAGATTTGAGACAAGTAATGGAAGAGTATGGAACAGTAGAATCAGTAAAACTGATTATGGACCGTAATACAAACAGATCAAAAGGTTTTGCCTTCGTAGAGATGCCCGAAGCTGCTGAAGCCCAACAAGCAATCAACAAACTGAATGGAGCAGAATATGTAGGCCGCCAAATGGTAGTGAAAGAAGCATTGCCAAGAAACTAAAAGAATTATTGGCTGACAATAAGGCAAAGAGCATACCCCTGAGTGGATATGCTCTTTTTTTTTGCATTAGTAACCTCGTAAAGAGACACAAGAGTATTCTTGCCAAACCTCTATACCACGCGCGTAAACCTCTACTTCAGATTCGTAAACCTCTATAACCGCAGCTTTACGTATCCCTCAATAAGCTCACACACATACGCTCCGAACATAGAAAAGCCCGGTCCTTTATCAGAACCGGGCTTCCTTATCATTATTAAGTCTTTTCTTATGCTTCTTCAGCAACTACTTCGAAAGGAATTTCTACAGAAACTTCCTTGTGCAGCTTAACGATAGCCTTGTAGTTACCAACTTCTTTCACTACGTCCTTAACAACGATAATCTTACGATCGATGTTGTGACCCAATTTAGCCAACTCTTCAGCAATCTGGATGTTACCAACAGAACCGAAGATAGTACCAGTAGAGCTAACCTTAGTAGCAATCTTCAATGATACGCCTTCCAGCTTAGCAGCCAGTTCTTCAGCATCCTTTTTGATTTTCTCCAGCTTGTGAGCACGTTGTTTCAGCTCTTCAGCCAACATTTTCTTTGCAGCCGGTGAAGCGATGACAGCTTTACCAGTCGGGATGAGGTAGTTACGACCGTAACCAGACTTTACTGTTACGATGTCGTTCTTATAACCCAAGTTTACAATGTCTTCTTTCAATATAATTTCCATACTTTCCTCCTCCTATTATTTCATCATGTCAGTTACATAGGGCAGCAACGCCAAGTGACGTGCTCTCTTCACAGCTTGAGCTACACGACGTTGGAACTTCAAAGAAGTACCGGTAATACGACGCGGAAGGATTTTACCTTGCTCATTCAAGAATTTCTTCAAGAATTCGGGATCTTTGTAGTCGATGTACTTAATACCGCTCTTTTTGAAACGGCAGTATTTTTTCTTCTTAACGTCTACTGAGGGCGGAGTTAAATATCTGATTTCTGATTGAACTTGTTGTGCCATGATTAATCCTCCTTTTTAGTTGATTTAACACTTCTTCTCTTCGCAGCATATTCAGCAGCGTACTTGTCTTGCTTGAAAGTCAAGAAACGGATAACGCGCTCATCACGACGGAAGTTTATTTCCAATTTCTCAATGACAGTAGGTTCTGCATTGAACTCAATCAGCTGATAGAAACCGGTTGACTTCTTCTGGATAGGATATGCCAGCTTCTTCAGTCCCCAGTTTTCTTCATTTACAATCTCAGCACCTTCAGCAGTAAGGATGCCTTTGAATTTTTCTACCGCTTCCTTCATCTGAACATCAGACAAAACGGGAGTCAAAATGAAAACGGTTTCGTATTGATTCATACTCGTTTAATTAAATAAATAAATTATTCGTTTTAAAAATGCGGTGCAAAGGTAGACATTTTATTTTGAACTACAAACATTTAATGTTTTTTTGTGTAGGGATATAGGAATTGTCTTCAGCTTGCCTTATCTTTGCAAAGTTGTTTAAACAATAATTTCATGATAGAGCAATTTAACTTTGATATCCGCCTTATCTTTGCCATACTGAACGGTAAAGTGTCGGCTGCCATTAACCGAAAGCTGTCCCGCAACTTCCGCCAGAACGGTTTGGAGATTACTCCGGAACAGTGGACCGTCCTCATCTTCTTATGGGAAAAGGACGGGGTGACGCAACAAGAGTTGTGTAATGCAACTTTCAAAGACAAGCCCAGCATGACGCGCTTGATAGACAATATGGAGCGTCAGCATCTCGTCGTGCGCATATCGGACAAGAAAGACCGCCGAACCAATCTGATACATCTGACCAAGGACGGCAAGGAGCTGGAAGAACGCGCGCGCGTCATTGCCAACCAGACCCTCAAAGAAGCCTTGAAAGGCATCACCATCGAAGAGCTCAGTGTGAGCCAGGAGGTGCTGAGGAAGATTTTCTTCAATACGAAGGACTAAGATATAGGGATTAGGGGTTAAGGATTAGAGATTAAGGGAGGAGAAAATAAGGGGATGAAGCGTCATTTTTCATTCCTCATCTTCCATTCTTTATTAAAATATGGATTTTTTGCAAAAATAATTTCGCTTGTTAAAGAATTATGCTTTTCTTTGTGACAAGAATACGAAAGAATATAATAATCTAATTAAAATACACACACATGAAAGGCTTATTAAAAAATCTGGGATTGATATTAGTCGTAATAGGAGCTGTAATCCTGGTTGCATGTTCTTTTACCGGCAATGTTAACAACAATGCCATCTTGGGCAGTTCTGCCGTTTTGGTTGTAGTGGGATTGATTTCCTACATTGTCATCAACAAGAGAATTGTCGACTAATATCAAAAGAAAAGAAATAAAGAAGGCGGTTGCATATACATGCAAACCGCCTTTTTTATTTTCTCTCCCCCAGAGGAGCCGAGTCTCATCAAGACTCAGCTTCCGGAGTAATCAGTTTATATCCTTTTCCGTGAATGTTGATGATTTCAATCGAATCATCTTCTTTCAGGTGCTTACGCAGCTTTGTGATATATACATCCATACTACGTGCATTGAAATAGTTGTCATCAATCCAAATAGTCTTCAACGCAAAGTCACGCTGCAGAATTTCGTTGGCATGTGCACAAAGCAAGCCCAGCAGTTCGGATTCTTTGGTGGTCAGTTTAGTCTGCTTCTCGGCAGTCGCCAGAATCTGTTTCTGCGTGTCGAATGTAAACTTACCAATCTTATAGATGTTGCTCTCCTTGTTCTTCTTTCCGCGAACACGTCTCAGGATAGCTTCAATTCTGAAAGTCAGCTCTTCCATACTGAAGGGCTTGGTGATGTAGTCATCGGCACCAATCTTGAAACCTTCCAGAATATCTTCCTTCAATGTTTTTGCCGTCAAGAAGATAATAGGTATTTCGGCATTGGCCGCACGCACTTCTTGTGCCAGTGTGAATCCGTCTTTCTTTGGCATCATCACATCAAACACACACAAGTCATATTTATTCTTCAGGAAAGCCTTGTATCCAGCTTCTCCATCGGGATATAACTCGGCAGCGTAACCTTTTGCCTGTAAATATTCTCTTAAAAGCATGCCAAGATTTTCATCATCTTCGCACAATAAAATACGCAGTTTCTCGTCCATATCAATCAATTTTTTAATAAAGGTAATGCAATAATAAATTTAGTTCCTACGTTCAGTTCACTTTCTGCCCGGATAGTTCCCTTATGATCCATGATAATCTTCTTCACATAAGCCAGTCCCAAGCCGAAGCCTTTCACATCGTGCAGATTACCTGTATGCACGCGATAGAACTTCTCGAATATCTTTTTCAAATTCTCCTTCTTGATGCCGATGCCGTTATCTTGGATGGAAATCATCAGTTTGCCAGGCTCATTCCAAGTCTTCACCGTCAGTTGCAGATCCGCATCCGGACGTTTATACTTCACTGCATTATCCATGAGATTGAAAATCACATTGGTGATATGCATCTCATCGGCAAAAATGGCAGAGTTGGTAGCTTTAAGCTCCGATTCAATCTTTCCATTATAACGCTCCACTTTCAGTGTAAACGTGTTGATAACACCCGCTATCAGCTCGTTGGCATCCAGTTCCTTATTCTTCAAAGTAGCCTTCTGACGGTCAAACATCGACATCTGAAGCACTTTTTCTACCTGGAACCTCAAGCGCTTCGTTTCATCGTTGATGACACCCGATATATGCTGGAACATAGTCGGAGACTTGCCCACAGCCGGGTCTTTCAACATCTGTGCCGCCAGAGAAATCGTCGATATCGGCGTCTTGAACTCGTGCGTCATATTGTTGATGAAATCATTCTTCATCTCCGTCAGCTTCTTCTGGCGGAATACGATGTAAATCGTAAAGATGAACGTCACCAGCAGTACAAAAGTAAATATCATCGACGGTATCATAAACCTGACCGAATCGAAGATATAATCCTTCTTTCCCGGAAAATGTATCTTGACGATACTCATACGGGCTGGTGGGTCATTCAAAAACAATGGCTGCGAATAAGAGCTTTCACTCCCTGCATCGCTATAATCCGCACAACGGTATACCTCCCGACCTTCCCGGTCTATCACCTTGAAGTGATAATCCATATCACCGAGACCATTCTCTATCAGACCTGCTTTTAGATACTGGTCCAGACTTTTGAAATTAACACGCTCCTCAATCGGCTTGTCGCTGGCATTGTATACCATCTGCAACACCACCTCGTCTACCAATGCACGCTGGTAAAGATAGCGGTTTTTAAGCATCTCTATCTGCGAGCGTGAAGTCTGAGGAATGGTTTTTGCTCCGTGTTTGCGTGAAATCATTGCTCTTGGCAATTCAGAAGGCTCGTTACTGAAAGTTTTCAATTCCACCGAAGAACGGACACTGCCATCCGGAGCTGTCATCACAAACCGCTGGGTACGCATCACTCCGCTACTGCTTTGCGATTGTTCCCACGCCTTCTTTTCTGCCTCGGAGATATCCTCATTCAGCCAACGCACAACCTCTGCGGACTCTGCCTCTTTCGAAGCAGCCATCAACGCACGCTTCACCGATTCATCAAATTGTCCGTTACGCATCTTCACCATTTCCTCAATATAGCTTATCTGCAGATACAGCAAACTAAGGAAGGAAAGCCCCATAACAACACCTAATATCCATATAGTTGACTTTTTCATAGTCACAAAATTAACACTCCCTAATTAACACTCCTAACCAATTAACCTGATTTAACCGGACGTTCTCGTAAATTAACCGAAGACCATTTTTTAGGTTGTATTATGAGCATTATAACAAAAACACAAGCCTTTGGTTTGCAAATTTAATAAAAAATTAATCATTCAATTCACAATTCTGCATGTTCTTAATCTACGTTAATGAAAAAAGCCGTTATTACTTGCCATGAAGTAACAACGGCTTTAACAATTGTTATATTAGCAGCCGGTAGTTACAACAGCCAAACTACCAACCCCTGAAAATCATTCTTCAGCTTGCTTTGCCTCAAATTCCTTAATCAGTTTATCCTGCACATCACTCGGAACGAGTTCATAGCTGGCAAACTTCATGATGAACGAAGCACGTCCACCAGTCAGTGAGCTAAGTGCCGTAGAGTAGGATGACATTTCCTTCAAAGGCACCTTAGCACTCAGTTTTTCGTAACTGGCCTCGCTGCTCATACCCATAATCATGGCACGGCGTCCCTGCAAGTCCCCCATCACATCACCCATCTTGTCCGACGGAACAAATACTTCCACGTCATAAATGGGTTCTAGAATCTTCGGGCCTGCATTCTTGAACGCTTCGCTGAACGCATTCCGTCCCGCCAGCATAAAGGAGATTTCATTGGAGTCAACCGGATGCATTTTTCCGTCATATACGATGACACGTACATCGCGAGCATACGAACCAGTCAACGGTCCCTGCTCCATACGTGACATGATACCCTTCAAGATGGCCGGCATGAAACGTGCATCAATGGAACCACCCACAATACTATTGACGAATACCAGCTTGCCACCCCATTCCAATGGAACTTCTTCGGTACCCTTGACGTTCATCTTGAACTCCTGACCATTGAATTTATAGGTTTCGGGCAACGGCATGCCTTCGTAGTAAGGCTCAACAATCAGATGAACTTCACCGAACTGGCCTGCACCACCCGACTGCTTCTTATGGCGATAATCCGCACGGGCAGCTTTGGTAATCGTTTCGCGATACGGTATTCTCGGTTCTTCAAACTTGATTTGCAGTTTTTCATTGTTTTCCAGACGCCACTTCAAGGTACGCAAATGGAATTCACCTTGTCCGTGTACAATAGTCTGACGCAATTCTTTAGACTGGTCTATCACCCATGTCGGGTCTTCCTCTCGCATACGGTTCAAAGCAACCATCATCTTTTCTGTATCCGACTCGTTCAACGGCTTGATAGCACGTGAGTATTTGGAGTTCGGATATTTAATGAAGTTGAAACGGTTTTCAGAGCCCTTACCGTTCAATGTATTGCCGGTATGTACATCCTTCAGTTTCACTGTACAGCCGATGTCACCGGCTACCATTTCCTCTACCTTGATACGGTTGGCACCGGCACAAGCATAAATCTGCGCGATGCGTTCCTTGGAACCGCGGTCTGCATTGGTAAAATCATCACCTTCGTGCACTTTACCACTCATAACCTTGAAGTATTGAACATCACCGATATGCGGCTCAACGGCAGTCTTGAAGAAATACAAGGAAGTCGGTCCGTTAGAATCCGGCTTCACCACCTCACCGCGTGTATTGTGCACCGGTGGCATTTCGTCCACAAACGGCACCACATTACCCAGGAACTCCATCAGACGGCGTACACCCATATCCTTGCCGGCACAGACGCAGAATACCGGGAACATACCTCGTGAAGCCAGTCCCTTGCGGATACCTTCGCGCATTTCGTCTTCTGTCAAAGAGTCCTGCTCAAAGAATTTTTCCATCAGGCCTTCGTCATGTTCGGCTGCAGCTTCTACCAAAGCCTTGTGCAGTTCTGTAGCCTTTTCCATTTCTTCGGCCGGAATCTCTTCAATAATGGGAGCGCCACCTTCGGGTCCCCACGAATATTTTTTCATCAAAAGTACATCGATCAACGAATTGAAGTTCGGTCCGGTAGCCAGCGGATATTGCACGGGCACCACCTTCGGACCGTATATGGTTTGCAACTGCTCAAGCACCATATCATAATCGCACTTTTCATTATCAAGCTGGTTTACCAGGAAAATAACCGGTTTGCCCAGTTTCTCGGTGTAGCGGAAATGGTTCTGCGTACCTACCTCGGGACCGTATTGCCCGTTCAGCAGCAGAATGGCAGTATCTGTAACGTTGAGCGCCGTCATGGCAGCCCCTACAAAGTCATCACTACCCGGGCAGTCAATGATATTCAGTTTCTTGCCGTTCCACTCCACATGGAAAACGGTGGAAAACACAGAATAGCCGTATTCCTGCTCCACCGGGAAGTAATCGCTGACTGTATTCTTGGCAGTAATCCTGCCGCGACGTTTTATAATACCACTCTCAAAGAGCAGCGCTTCCGTGAGAGTGGTTTTACCCGAGCCGTCATTGCCAAGGAGGGCAATGTTCTTAATTTCATTCGTCTGATATACTTTCATGATATATTAAGATTTTAAGTGAATAACCTGACATACGATGATGCCGTTAACTTTTTGTGAGGCGCAAATTAGGCATTAATTCAAAGAAAAGCAACATCGGGAAGCATGTTATATAACACACTTCCTCCACCAACAAAGAATATAATGTTCTTCTGCCAATAAACTGCCCGAATTCACAAGTCATCCAACTTCTTGGACGGCTTAAATATTTCTTATAACTTTGCAGGAAAAAGAATTCCCCCCGAAAACCATGAACAAACTACTGTTAACAACACTGCTCGTTCTATGTCCATATTTGGCAATGGGACAGTCCAACCAAAAAACAACCAGGAAAGCCCCTCTCATCGGCATTTCCTGCTCACATCCGGGCCGAAGCTCATCCACACAGATGACGTATACCGAGTCTGTAATCCAGGCAGGTGGAACACCTATACTGATTTCCATCACTACCGATAGCCTTGTCTTGACAGACATTGCCAACCGGCTGGACGGTATCATTCTGATAGGAGGAGGAGACATCCACCCTTCCTATTTCAATGAATCGCCCATCGAACAGCTGGGAGAGGTGGACTCCCTGCGTGATGTATACGACATGGCACTCATCCGCCTGGCTACCCGGCGTAACATTCCGATGTTTGGCATCTGCCGGGGAGAACAGTTAATCAATGTAGCTTTCGGCGGAACCCTTTATCAGGATATCCCTACCCAGCATCCCGACACCACTGTCTGCCACCAGCAGCAGGAACCGAGCAGTATACCAACTCATACCGTCCACCTCACTCCCGGTTCTGCCATGGCATCCATAACCGGACAGACACAACTTTTCACCAATACTCACCATCACCAGGCGGTCAAGCAAGTTGCCCCGGGATTCAGCGTAACGGGTTGGTCGTCAGACAGTATTCCCGAAGCTATAGAGTCTTCTCACGAATATCCGATATGGGGTGTGCAATTCCATCCCGAAGCTCTGGCTACGGCAGGCGACAGCATCTCTGCCAGATTCTTCTATTTTCTGGTTCAAAAGGCAGCTACCTACCGGCATGCCAAAGAGATTCATCGCCGCATCCTCTCCCTCGACACGCATACAGACACCCCACTTGATTTTGACGTTTCCTATAATATAGGTACGCGCGAAAAAACGCAGGTTTGCCTGCCCAAGATGCGAGAAGGAAAATTGGATGGACAATACCTGGCATGCTGGGTGCGTCAAGGCCCGTGCGATGAAGAGAACAGTCTGAAAGCCATTGACCGAGTGGATGAGTTGATACGCCACATCTACCGACAAGTGGAGATGAACGGGGAGCAATGTGCCATAGCCCGCACGCCCGATGATTTGTCCAGGCTCAAGACCGAAGGAAAGAAAGCCTTTTATATTGGCATCGAAAACGGATACGGCATCAGCAAGGATTTGAAGAATATCACCCGTTTCCATGATGCAGGCGTTACCTACATCACCCTTTGCCACACCCGCAACAATGACATCTGCGACAGTTCTTCGGACACGACTGCCCGTTGGAACGGCTTAAGTCCTTACGGTAGAAAAGTGGTGAAAGAAATGAACCGGCTGGGAATAATGATAGACCTTTCCCATGCAGCCGAAAGCACCTTCTGGGATGTACTGAAATATTCAAAAGCACCGGTCATAGTCTCCCACTCCTCTGCAAGCGCCATCTACAGACACGACCGCAATCTGACCGACGAACAGCTACGCGCCCTTGCCGCACATGGCGGTGTGGCTCAAGCCTGCCTGGTAGACGAGTTTCTGAACCCGGATGCCAAGAAAACCAACCTTACGGACTTCATGAAACACCTGCTGCACATGGTTGAAGTGGCAGGCATAGACCACGTGGGCATTGGCTCGGACTTCGACGGTGGAGGCGGGGTCAAAGGATGCAATGGGGACAATGATTTCATCAATATCACCGTCCGTCTGCTGGAACATGGATTTACAGAAACAGACATCGCCAAGATATGGGGTGGAAATTTCCTCCGGGTGATGAAACAAGTACAAACCAAATAGAAAAGACCGAAAAACATCACAAAAAGGAGAGATTAGAGCTATAATCTCTCCTTTTTGACACATTTACATACCCTCCATTTCTCAACTTTCGCATATCTTTGCCCAAAACATAAACGATTTATTAATTATCTAATACCGAATTCTTAAATGAAAAGGAAAATTATTTGGAGTTTTGCATTGCTGGCCTGCCTTTGCTGCCTGCCATCTGCAAAAACAAAAGCACAAACGAAAAATGCCGCAATCATACCCGGGGAAGTATGGAAAGACACCGACGGCAATCCCATCAACGCCCATGGCGGCGGCCTTCTTTACCACGAAGGGACCTACTATTGGTATGGCGAATACAAAAAAGGGGAAACCATCCTGCCCGAATGGGCTACGTGGGAATGCTACCGCACCGACGTAACCGGTGTCAGCTGCTACTCTTCGAAAGACCTGCTGAACTGGAAGTTCGAGGGTATCGTACTTCCTGCCGTGAAAGACGACGAGAAACACGACCTGCACCCCAGCAAGGTGTTGGAACGTCCCAAAGTGATTTACAACGAAAAAACAAAGAAATTCGTCATGTGGGCGCATGTGGAAAGCGCCGACTACAGTAAGGCATGTGCCGGCGTAGCGGTCAGCGATTCTCCTACCGGGACATTCACCTATGTAGGCAGCTTCCGTCCCAACGGTGCGATGAGCCGCGACCAAACAGTGTTCGTTGATGATAACGGCAAGGCATATCAGTTCTACTCTTCGGAAAACAACGCTACCTTATATATAAGCGAGCTAACGGATGACTACCTGAAGCCCACTGGTCGCTATACACGCAATTTCGTGAAGCAAAGCCGCGAAGCACCCGCCGTATTCAAGTATAACGGCAAGTACTATATGCTCTCTTCCGGTTGTACCGGCTGGGATCCCAATGTTGCCGAACTGGCTGTAGCCGACTCCATCATGGGGCAATGGACTACCATCGGCAATCCGTGTACCGGTCCTGATGCAGACAAGACCTTCTATGCACAAAGTACTTACGTGCAGCAAATATACGGAAAAGGAAATGCCTACATTGCCATGTTCGACCGCTGGAAAAAGAAAGACCTTGAGGACTCACGCTACGTATGGCTCCCGCTTGAATTCGGCAAGGACGGAACAATCACGATACCCTGGCGCGACAGGTGGGACCCGCGTACCCAGTGGGAAGGACAAGGCGACTTCTCTGCCGGCAAAGGAACATTCCTATTGAATGGCAAGCCGTTTGTCATCAAAGCCGCAGAGCTGCACTATCCACGTATCCCCAAGGCCTATTGGGACCAACGCATCAAGCTATGCAAGGCACTGGGCATGAACACCATCTGCCTTTATGTATTCTGGAACTCCCACGAGTCTCAGCCGGGAGTGTTCGACTTCACCGGACAGAATGACCTGGCGGAATTCTGCCGCCTATGCCAGCAGAACGACATGTATGTCATCCTGCGCCCGGGACCGTATGTCTGTGCCGAATGGGAAATGGGCGGACTGCCCTGGTGGTTACTCAAGAAAAAAGATATCCGCCTGCGCGAATCCGACCCCTACTTTATGGAGCGTGTAAGTATCTTCGAAAAAGCTGTTGCCGAGCAGGTAGCCGGTATGACCATACAGAACGGAGGTCCCATCATCATGGTACAAGTAGAGAACGAATACGGCTCCTACGGGGAAGACAAAGGTTACGTATCGCAAATCCGTGACATCGTACGCGCCAATTACCCCGGCGTAGCACTGTTCCAGTGCGACTGGGCGTCCAACTTCACCAAGAACGGGCTCCATGACTTGGTATGGACCATGAACTTCGGTACAGGAGCCAACATCGACCAACAGTTTGCACCGCTGAAGAAACTCCGTCCTGACAGTCCGCTGATGTGCTCCGAATTCTGGAGCGGCTGGTTCGACAAGTGGGGAGCCAACCACGAAACCCGTCCGGCTGCCGACATGATTGCCGGAATTGACGAGATGTTGTCCAAAGGCATCTCCTTCAGCCTCTACATGACCCATGGAGGAACCAATTGGGGACACTGGGCAGGAGCCAACTCACCCGGATTCGCCCCTGACG
This sequence comes from Bacteroides sp. AF39-16AC, assembly GCF_003602735.1. Classification (NCBI taxonomy): domain Bacteria; kingdom Pseudomonadati; phylum Bacteroidota; class Bacteroidia; order Bacteroidales; family Bacteroidaceae; genus Bacteroides; species Bacteroides sp. AF39-16AC. The sequence continues at coordinate 18,845 of NZ_QTLN01000029.1, forward strand.
TAACCTCTTACGACTACGACGCCCCCATCAGCGAATCGGGACAGACCACTCCCAAATACTGGGAATTGCGAAAAGCATTGTCCAAATACATGAACGGCGAGAAGCAGGCTAAAGTTCCCGCTTTAATCAAGCCCATCCGTATTCCGTCTTTCCAATTTACAGAGATGGCTCCTTTGTTCGACAATCTTCCTGCTGCCAAGAAAGACCGCAATATCCGTACCATGGAGGAATATAACCAGGGATTCGGAAGTATTCTCTACCGCACCACACTGCCCGAGATGAAAACCCCGTCCCTGCTCACTGTGAACGATGCGCACGATTATGCCCAAGTTTTCCTGAATGGTAAATACATCGGCAAACTGGACCGCCGCAACGGTGAAAAGCAACTGGAATTCCCCGCCTGCCCCAAAGGTGCACGCCTCGACATTCTGGTAGAAGCCATGGGCCGCATCAACTTTGGACGTGCCATCAAGGACTTCAAGGGTATCACCCAAAGCGTAGAACTTACCGTAGACATCGACGGCCGTCCTTTCACCTGCAACCTGAAGGATTGGGAAGTCTATAATCTCGAAGATACATACGATTTCTATAAGAACATGAAGTTCCAGCCCATCGGCTCACTGAAAGATGAGTTAGGACAACGCATTCCGGGTTGCTACCGTGCCACCTTTAAGGTGAACAAGCCCAGCGACACATTCCTAAACTTCGAGACTTGGGGCAAGGGACTTGTCTACGTCAACGGGCACGCCATGGGACGCATTTGGGAAATCGGCCCGCAACAGACCCTCTACATCCCGGGATGCTGGTTGAAGAAAGGCGAGAATGAAGTGATTGTCTTCGACCTCATCGGTCCCAAAGAGGCTAAGTCCGAAGGACTGAGCGAGCCATTGCTAGACCAACTACTCGTTACCAAACCGCTGACGCACCGCAATGAGGGTGAAAATCTCGACTTGTCCGGTGAGCAGCCCGTCCTCTCCGGCAGCTTCAATCCCGGCAACGGTTGGCAGGAACGCAAATTCGGCCAACCCGTCACCGGACGTTACGTCTGCCTGGAAGCCTTGAGTGCACAAGATAGAAAAGACCTGGCTTGCATTGCCGAAATGTATCTGCTGGATGAGAATGGGGAACGTCTGTCACGCGAACCCTGGATTGTCAATTATGCCGACAGCGAAGACGTATCCCACGTCAACTGTTCTGCGGACAAAATCTTCGACCTCCAGGAATCAACCTATTGGAGCACAACAAAAGACACTCCATACCCGCATGCTGTCGTGATTGACTTGGGTAGTACCCACACCCTGACCGGCATACAATATCTACCCAGAATGGAAAGCGAGGTACCGGGTGGAATCAAAGACTTCAAGGTTTACGTAAAATCCAAGACTTTCAACTATTAAGCCGGATTTACAACACTAATAGATTCTTTAGACGCGGATTACGCGAAAAATCATGGATATTTTTCATTTATTATCCATGATTTTTCGCGTAATCCGCGTCTAACTTTAAATCAATCAAACTGATTTTCCGGACAATTCATCATCCACCACAGCCATCATCCCCTCCACTTGTGCCAATGCCAGTAGACGTCCATGAAAAGAATAACCTGCGTTGTACCCCTTGTCCTCGTCGCCCAACATCATGCGACCGTGGTCCACACGCATCGGCAACCCCGGATTTTCCTTCTCAAAGATACGAATCAAGTCAATGAGGTGTCCCCTTCCCTCCAGATGGGAACTTTCGATAAAGTTTCCACCCGGCATGGCCTTCGTACTGCGCAAATGCACAAAGTGGGTACGCTTGGCAAACTTCCTTGCCAGTTCACGGGTATCATTCTGTTCACCGGCACTCAATGAACCGGCGCAAAAAGTCAGGCCGTTATGGGGATTGTCCACTGCACTCAGTATCCAGGCAATATCCGCCTCGTCTGTCACAATGCGCGGCAACCCCAATACCTGGAAAGGAGGGTCATCGGGGTGTACACACATATTCACCCCATATTCCTCGCATACCGGCATGACGGCAGACAAGAAATAACGCATATTCCCGCGCAGAGCCTCCCGGTCTATCCCCTTGTATAGCGCCAGCAAACGCTTGAACAGGATTACCGGCTCCTTGTCCCCTTCCTTGATGTTGCCGTTTACGAATCCTTGTGTCTTTACGATAATCGTATCTACCAGTTCTGCCTTTTCGGACTCCGTAATCACCTTATCCAGTTCTGCCACCTTGTCCAGCTCTTCCGGAGAATAATCGGCTTCCGCATTCTCCCGTTCCAATATCTTCAGGTCGAAGTAGGCAAAACGGATTCTGTCGAAATAAAGGGAAGAAGTCCCGTCTTCCCAGGGATGTTGCAAGTCCGTGCGAATCCAGTCAATCACCGGCATGAAGTTGTAGCATACCGTCCGGATGCCTGCCTTGCCAAGATTGGCAAGGCTTATCTTATAGTTCTCTATCAATCGGTCACGCTCACTCCCCGCATATTTGACAGCCTCGCATACCGGCAGACTTTCTACTACAGACCAGCGCAATCCGAAGGATTCAATATAATCCCTCAAATCTTCAATGGCTTCCAACGTCCATATTTCACCATTGGGAACTTCATGCAAGGCAGTGACAACGCCTTCCACTCCTATCTGTCGCAACATGGCAAGGGTTATCTTGTCCTTCTTGCCAAACCATCTCCAAGTCTTTTCCATTCTTTATATTAATTATCTATAAGCATGTCGCCATAATTAGCTTATATTAAATAGAGTATCTTCATTCCCCTCCTCCGGGGAGGGGAATGAAGTTACTATCAATAATACAAACTAATTCTGATGACATACTTAACGGTACAGCAGAATTTGATCCAGTACAACCCCTTCGCCAAGCGCCTTGATTGTCAGCCGGTGTTTTTTTCTTTTTCCTACAGGAAGAATGATCCGTCTGATGGCCTGATTGCGCAAGACATTTTCCTTCCACTCTTCACTACGTCCTTTTGTTTCATAAGTTATAGGAGCAGAATACTTATTATCCAGTGAAAGGATGAAACCCAGTTGTTCTCCATCAATCGGATGATTCGGCAGCAGACGAATCTCCACTTCCACCGAATCGGCCCGGCAATCATTAAAGTCGAAAACCAATTCTTCACCTTTCGCCAGCATCACCGCCTTGCCTTCATATCCTAATCCTTCGCAAAATACCGGATTCCCGTCTGAGAAATCCGCAGCATTCCACTTATGCAGACTTGAATGTTCTTCGAGCACAGGCACTTCAACAGATGACCGGTCTACCGGTTCAAACACCGGCAACTTACGTGGCTGATAATCCATCATACGATGCCACTTGCCGTTGTTTTCTATACCTTTATTATAGATACGGGTAAGCGACACAATACTGTCATAAGCAGCATCACTCTTACCCCAATCCATTTCCCCATGACGGGCAAACTGTGCATAGAGCATTTTCTTGTTCATTTCAGCAGATGCCTGTACCGGATACTTCACTAACTGAAAATAAGCATCCCGGCGTCCCTGCGGTATTTGCGAAGCCAACCGTTCAGCCTCATCCGAGATAGTCTGATAATCTTCCAGACGTTTATTGATAAACTCTCTGCTCCATGGCATGTCTTTCACTATGCGGTAGTCATTCGTATGATATTCTTCCTCGCGGGTATTCCCCATAAACTCCGGTTTGCGGATATATGCCAAACGATAATGTTCCTGCATAACCGGTAGCAATTGATTGCCTACCGTCTCTCCAAACTCGCGCTTCAGGAAGTTGCATAAATGTCTATACACCCCTTCTCCGGCTACTTTATCTATGTTCCACGCCATATCAAGAAAGAGTTCCATCTGATATTCGGCCGGTTTGATGTCACCCACATTCAGCACCCACATCTTTTGAATGCCGTGGTCATAAGCCGTTTTCATCTGCTGATACAGCAACGCCGGACTGAAGGTTCCCAACCAAAGATAATCGTGTGGACGTCCCCAATAGGATACATGATAATAAATACCGTTTCCACCTTTACGGGCACGTTCCTCCTTATTGGGGAAATGGCGGATATATCCGTAATTATCATCACACCACATCAACGTTACATCCTCCGGCACCTGCAAACCGGCATGATAAATATCGAGCACTTCCTTATAAGGAATAAAGACCTGCGGCACAGCAGTCACATCTTTATCAACATACTTCTGCAACAAGTTGCGCTGGTCTTTGAGTACACGTTCCAACACCGCTTTCTGTTCTTCCACCGTCCGGGCTCCCTGCATCTGTCCGTCGTGCACGCCACGCATTCCCACGGTGTATAGAATTTCCTGCCCGGCCACCTCTTTCACCCGGTCTTCCCAGAATTTACAGACAGCCTCGCTGTTATTCACATAGTCATAATCGCCTTTTCCCCTTCTGCTCCATTCGCCGGCAGCATTGCATGCCATCGGCTCACAGTGGGAAGAACCGATATAAATACCAAACTTTTCGGCAACTTCCCGATTCCCTTCCGTCAGGAAAAACGGAACGGTACACTCGTGCATGGCAGGCCAATAGACATTGGCACGCAAACGCAACAATAACTCAAAAATACGTTCATTGGTACGCGGGCCAATGCGTCCGGGCTTATACCACGGTTCATAGTTCAAGCTGCTCCAAGGCATCAATCCCCAGTCTTCATCATTGATAAAGATGCCGCGATACTCCACAGAAGGTGCTTGAATCGTCTTATAACCGGCCGGAAGTTCAAATCGGTCTTTCCTTTCAGGCGTTACATCCGCCCACCACTCCCACGGAGATACGCCCATCGAGCGGGAAAGTTCCATGATGCCATAGGCTGTACCATATTGGTCGCTGCCGGCAACCAGCAATTTTCCATCCGGAAGTACAGTCAACAGAAAAGCCTGCTTCTTGCCTTCCAAAACAGAAACATCTGCCCCGGTCTCCGCTATCAACGGGCTCTTGCCAACAGTACCTATTACTATATGACCTGCTTTGCCATCTTGCTGCACGGGAGCAGAAAGCACAGCCTGACAGTCCCGGGTGAACAGTTCCAAAGCTGTATGCACCACCATTCCCTCGGATTTGTCATAAGCCAGCACTACGGGCTTTCCTGCATTCAAGATGAATTGTGCCCAAGAAACTTGCGCCACAGCGAACAAGAGCAAACTTAAGATTATTTTCTTCATGGTATTTATTCAATTCCCATTTATATCCTACAAAAGTAAGTAAAACATCACTATTGGTTGCTATCTGAATCGATAAATATTATCAATCGTAACAAATGTATTGTCGCTTCCATAAATAGCTTTTGTCTTGTCAGTCCATACCGGCTTTATCCCCGTCACCTCTATTGACAGAGTATAGTCTGCCTCAGGCATTTCAGGAGTAATAATCCGGATAGCTTTCTCCGGATATTTACTGTAGAAGTCCACCAACGAAGAATAAACCGTATCTTTCTTTGCATCCAATATGCTCACTTTTGCATATCCGCTATGAGAATCAGACTCCCCCACCACGGCTACAGCAGTTCCCTTGAAAGCTACCGACAACACACTGCCTTTTGTATTTGAAGTCCATCGGCCGTCCTTTCTCCTCCAGCCGGCAGAGGGCATCATATCCTTAAAAGCTATTTCTTCCTTACCTTGCAATATATCCACCGGTTGCAAAGTATGAATATCCCAGCATTGCCAATACTCGGGGATTGACAGTTTTGTTCCGTCCACTTGCATCGGCATCCACACATATGTAGCAGCAGAAGCCTGATGAGGATAAGACCAACGGTCGCCCATGAACATAGGTATCGTATCGTTTCCGCGTTTCAACGGGAAGACAAACGTACTTTGAGAATTGTACGTCAACTTGCCTGCGGGACAGAACAGTCCTTGCTTCGTCCAGGGACCTTCAATCTTCGGAGCTGTGAAGTAGAAATTATCATTCTTTTCCCAACTGGTCAGATTGGAGTATAACATATAATAAACACCATTCTTCCTAAACATGGCCGGCGATTCACCGGCACCTTCCACATAAGCCACTTCTGCTTCCACCGAACGGTAATCATCACTCAAACGATAGATCGGTCCATGATGAATAAGCAGATACCCTTTACCGTCCGTATCCTGAAAGGTTCCCATATCCCAACGCTTCACGGGCTTGCCTTGATAAAGCAGCGGCCCTTGCAGCTCATAGTCGCCATTAATCGTCTTGCAAATGGCAACACCGATATAAGGGTCTTTATATCCCATATCATCGGCATGCATCAGCATCACGTACTCTCCGGTCTTGGGACACTTCATCACCTTCACACGCTCACCTACCCGGTCAGGGCCAAGTATTCCATCCGGCTGTACCTTCAGCACTACATTCTCGAATTTCCAGTTCACCAAGTCGTCCGAAGAATAACAACTGAAACCGGGAAAGGCATTACTCTCATCCGACTTCCATTCACCAAAAAGATAATAACGTCCTCCGTCTTCTACAATGCAGGCACCGTGTGCATTGACAATGTTTCCACGGTCATCAAACCAGGGAATGCCGTTACGTACCAGGCTGTTGCCTATCGTTACATTCTTCTCTTGTACATGCTCGGCATGACTGATTCTTTTAATAAAGTCATTGACCTTGCCTACATGTACATCTTCAATGAATACATTCCGGATAGGCAGCTTTGCATCTCCTTTCAGTTCATAAACCGCATCGGCCGAATCACACAAAACATTCTTCAGATAGATGCCGTCAATGCGGGTGATGCGTTCTTCATAAGTGGGCACAAGGTCTTTCCACTGATAAAGCACATCCGTATCAATCTCCAACACGCGCTGCACGTGCCCGGTCTTGATATTTTCCATGTAGATGTTCTCAACAAAAGCCCCCCGGCGATGGTTGGTCTTTACAAAGAAAAGACGTCGGACAGATTGGGGAACTTTGCAATCGTGCATATACACATTACGGATACCTCCCGATATTTCGCTACCAATGCCTAACAGAGTATGCCCTTCCAGAATATTGCAATGGCGGATAACGATATTCTCAGTCGGCATATTCAGTCGCCATGCATCCCGGTTGCGTCCGGCTTTAATAACCACTGCATCATCTCCCTGATCGAAAGTGCAATCTTCTATCAAGAAGTTGCGTGTCATTTCCAGGTCGATACCATCGTTGTTGTGTCCGTGCGCTTTTACATCCAGATTACGGGCTATGCCACCATCGCACATATACATATGAATAGTCCAGAATGGGCTTTCACGTATCTTGAATCCATCGAGCAACACATTCTTGCAACGGTTGAACTGAATCAGATGGGGACGCAGATGGTTCTTGCCCACTGCCATCTGCCTTTCCTCAACCGGAACATCTGTTGAAGCCATCGTATAAAGCTGCTTCAGTGCCTCCATGTGAGCCTCCGGACGGGCAAACCAACTTTTCCAGGTATCCATTTCCGGGCTTAACATCCCCTTGCCCGTTATGGCAATATTCTCACATTCAAAAGCATAAACCAACGGAGAGTAGTTATAACACTCCATACCTTCCCACGAAGTCATTACGGCAGGCAGATAATCTGATGGATTGCCCGTAAAACGCAATATAGCATTTTCCGTAAGGTAAAGGTTTACATTACTCCTGAAGTGAATAGGGCCCGTCAGCCATTCCCCCTCGGGCACCACTACTCTACCGCCACCAGCTTTGTTGCAAGCGTCGATAGCCTTAGCAATGGCTTCCGTATTATCTGTCACTCCACCTTTGGCTGCTCCATACTCTGTGATGGAGAAATCTTTCTGAGGATAAACAAACTCCTTTATGGAATTCATTGGGAAAGGAGCGTCCACATTTATCGCCTTATACTGCCCATAGGCAGAAAACAAAGAAATGGCTGACAAGCCGAACGCCCCCAAAGCTCTTTTCAATAATCCGTTTCGCATAGTATATTCTATAATCCTTTATTAACCAATAAATAGTAGACCAGCGCCCAATCCTGATCATTGCCATAAGGATCGTAGAACTGAGCCTTCACCCCATCAATCTTATATGGATACATGTAGGCGCAAGAAGCCTTCCCATCTTCAAAGAATAGGCAAAGATTATTCCTTACTACATCCTCGGCGCGCTTCTGGTAACGTTTATCACCGGTGCAGAGTGCATAAAAATGATAAACAGCTCCGGTTGCCGTACTCCAATAATGCGGGAAGGTATCACCAAACATTTCCCGTTTACCAAACCAGTGCCCGTCCCAGTGACGGATAGCCACCTCATTCAGATGATAACTGGGCTGAAAGCCATTAAAGGCCTCCAACACCGGCATCTGGCGTTTCACTTCATCCAGATATTTCCGGCTGCCGGTTTCCAGATAAAGTTGTGCAAGGAACTGAATAGCCGGAGCTACGATGCTTTGTTCGTAATTCACTTCATGCGCCGGATAGTTCAATCCATTCCTGATGAAGACATCTCCCGTCTTTATGAAATCGTCCAGCAATTTCTCGTACTCCTTCTTCATGCCGGTTTCTCTCAGAGCCTGCAATCCCAGGCGTACCGGGATGCCGATGGCGTAAAAACCATTACCAAACTGGCGGAACATTGCCTGAAGCGTTTGATAACCATCCATAGCATATTGTTTGTCTCCGGTCACTTTATACATCTGAAAATAGAACTCTGCCACCCACATATAATTATATCCACGGTTACGATTCTTCCGGTCAACGCTCGAATAGGTTACGTAATCATCGGTCTGCAGTTTCCCGCGTATAAACGTTGCATATCTCAGGAGCGATGTTTTCAGCTCCGGGTCTTTTGTCAACAAGTACTGTTTAGCCAACAATACTCCCATGCCTACACGCTCCGCCCCTTCATCACGATCCACCGGATTGCAATTCGGCGTGTCATTCAGGTAGATGCTGTCTCCTTCATTATCATAAACCATGTAAGCGCCGTCGCGCAAATCTGCCGGATTATTCATTTGCTGATGAGTGCGGATAAAGTCAACACGCTTTTGTATCAGTCCATCCGTATTGTTGATTACCAGACAGTCGGCATGTGTCTGCTTATCTCCGTTATAATAAAAATCAAATCGGGCTTCACCAGCCTGTTCCATCGGCATCTCCACCACATACATGTTTCCTTCCGGCTTGACAGATACCGGAACGCCGTTCAGCCTGGCCGTACATTCCTTCAAGGGCCGTGCACTGCGAAGTTCCACACGTGCCTTTTCTCCTTTTTCAAAAACATACTTATTGCACGAAACGAGTACACTGCCACGTTCCAGCAGTTTGTTGCGGAAATCCTCATTACCGGCATGAGAGAACAGATGCCATTCCAACGAATAGCTTTCTCCCGGTTTCAGTTGCATATCGGGCAAGTTCAAAGCAAAGATGCCTCTTGTATGGGAGTTCGCTTTCTGACGTCCACGTTCCCATACCTCATAACTCTTGATGGCACCCTCTGTCACCACCAGTCCCAAGTGAGGAGCAAAGCCTCCCATACGAATGGCATTTACATAAGCCGCACTCCCACCTTCCCAGATATGGGCATTAGCACGGGTGTTGATGCACTGTTCCGCATCAGGATAGTTATCGTTGAAAGGCGTATAGATGCCGATATCATAGATGGAAACCGGTACTCCGCCTTCATTGGTGAAAGTATATCTTTCTACCAGGTCGTCCTGTTCAAACACCCTTATCACCCGGATGCCGATATCACTCTCACGATAAGTCACTTCCATGCCGTCGGCACTCATTTTAGTAGGATTCATCCATTCCTTCTTTATGCTCTCCCGACCTTTGACTACAGTAAAATAGCCCAATCCCCAGCCATAATTCTCCTTTATCCAAGGATACTGGGTACCGTCTGTTTTTACCACCCAATTCATGTTGCGCTCATCACCTTGTATCTTCATTTCGCTGAGAGCACCGGTAGAAGCATTACTCTTCACTTCTATAGGAGAACTCCCCGCAAACAGGAAACCTGATACACTCAACATACCGACAAGCGTCCCTATTCTCTTCAATAAATGTTTCTTCATGATATTTGTTTTAGCATTTACGTCTATCGTTCAGCCGGCGTATCGGCATCAGTCTTCCAATACGGGTTCTGATAGATAGGAGAACTTTCGACAGATACTCCGTCCGGGGCTGTAATCAAGAATTGTTTTGCCATAATCGGTTCAAGGTAATGCCCCATCTTCCAGGTATAACCATCATAACACCTCTGACCACTGTTACGCCGATAAGGACGAAGATACTCACTATCCGATTTCTGCGATACGGTAGCACTTGCTGAACCGTCGGCCACCAAACCGTTATACCATTTCTCCATCGGAGTATTCCAAAGATGTATTCCCTCAGGAATATACGGTTTGGCAATCAACTGATCCATTGCCCGCCAACGACATACATCCATGTATCGAAGCCCTTCGGAAAGGAATTCGCAACGGCGTTCACGACGGATATTATACAGAGTCTTGTCCGTCAACAATTGTCCGGCAGAATAAGCGCCCCAATCATTCTCAGCTTCCTTGCTCATATCGGTGGCCGCAATGGTAGCTTCAATATTATCACTGACATTGGCACGACGACGAATAATCTGCCAATATTCACGGGCCGTACCATCAAGCATTCCGTTCCTTTCATAACTGGCTTCCATGTAATTCAGCAATGCCTCTACAGAACGATATAGAACTACGCCGACAAAACCTGCCCATACATCCTGATAATGCTTTACATCAAAAGCTCCACCTTTTCGTAAGAGATAGCCGGTAGTGGCACGTGTCTGGTTAGCGCCATCCGTTATGCCGGGATATGGCTCCGTACGATAGAAGGTACTGAGCGGACTTGTGCCATCAACCAGAATATTCTTCTGTCCGGGTTCCTTCAGGAAGACAGAAAGACGTGAATCCCGATTGGCACGAACATCGGCAATCGTCTTATCTCCTTTATAGACTCCATTACCTTCGGCATAAGAGCCATTGGCATAAACCGGCGTACCGTCCGCCATCAGGAAATTCTGTACGTAACTACGGGTCACCCCCAATGCCCAATTACCTTGATTGGCACCTACACACACACCATGCGTAGATATTCCATAGGTATATTGCTTCCACAGCAATACTTCCGAATAAGAAGAAAGGTCGTCCGACACATACATATCGTAAAACGGATTGGCAACTTCGCTTGCGCTTTGTGGCAGTATGCCTGTATTGGCTGTCAACGAGTTCTTATACTTCTCCGCTACCTCTTTCGAAGCAGAGATAGCTTCATCAAGAAAGTAATTGATTTCATTTTCAATGCTCCCACTCGGATACTGATAATTGGCATTATAATCCTTTGACTTACCCGGCCATCCATCACCATTGGGTACAAACGCCGTCCCCTTAAAATATTTCAGCCAGGTTCCTTCGTACAAGGCAACCCGCGATTTGATGAGCAGCGCAAGGTCACGGTTAATGCGGGTAGTTGCCATATTTTTCCCATCCATCAAAGTTGCCGCCTTATCCAAATCCGACAAAATAAAACGTGCAACCTCGTTACGTGGCATACGTTTACTGGCTTCACTCAGCACAGTTTCATCATCCGGCAATGGTTCAGTGATAATAGGGAAATCACCAAAAGCCCGATAGCGCTTAAAATATTCGAGCGCACGCAAAACGTACAACTCACCGATATAGTGCCTGATACTTGCCAAATCACCGGAAATTGTATTTTGTGAGCCACTCAGGTCTTCTCCAAACCGAGGCAGCACTTCCGAAAAAAAGAAATTCAATCTATAAATCGTTTCAAACGACCAGTTTCCCTCCGAATAGGGTACTTTCCATTGTCCCTCAAAGAAACGGTCGGGAGCCACTTCGGATATTTGGTTATCGGTATATTGATCATCTGTTTCATAATACCCGCGATTACTGCCGGGAAGAACGCGTGGATATATTTCATCCGCATAGGCTTGTAACTGGGAAACTTCCGTAAAGTATCTGTCCGGATCTACCGCAGACTGTGGTTCACTGTCCAAAAAATCGTCGCAAGACACAAAAGAGAAAACAAATGTTGCGGCTAACGCTATTCTATATAATGATTTCATATTATAATACATTTAAAAAGTTAAACTCAAACCGAATGACCACGTGCTTGACAACGGATATACGTTACCTCCGATACCACCAGTACAAGTCTCAGGATCAAACACATCAAACAAAGAAGTAAAAGTCAACAAGTTCTCGCCTGATACAAACAAACGGCATTTGGATATACCGGCTTTCCGAGTCCACATGTCAGGTAAGGTATATCCTAATTGCAGATTCTTCAAACGCATATATGCTGCATTCTGCATATAGCGGCTCTGTATCCGCTGGTTCTTGGCACCATCCGCATCGGTCAGCAACGGGCGTGGAAAATAAGAATCAGTATTTGCAGAAAGCTGATGACCTTCCAGTCCTACCGGTTCCTCACGGAAATAGTCATTATGCTGTTCAAAACCACGTATATGCCATTCATTCTGGTTGCCTTTCACTCCCCAGAAATAGCCACCCGCCTCGTCATTTTTAGTAGTTGCATCACCACCGGGCCAGAAATCGTGCTTCAATACCCCCTGCAAGAAACAACGGAAATCAAAGCCTTTCCAGTCGGCAGTAAGGTCGATACCAAAGAAATAGTGCGGATTGGCATCACCCAGTAATTTCAAATCACCATGATCGCCCAAAGTATTGGCACCCGTAGAGATTTTACCATCGCCATTCAGGTCTTTGTACATAATGTCACCGGCACTCCATTGCGAACCGATAGCGCTTTGTCCGCCATTAGGCAACGATGCGAGATGCGCATCCATTTCCTGCTGTGTCTTAGCTATGCCGATTGTTTCGAATCCCCAGATTTCATTCAGTTTCCTACCGGCCAGATATGCCGACTTATTCACTCCTCTACTGGAATCGTAAGTAGTCAGGGAGTTTGTTTTGTTACTCGGATAACTGTCTATGTAAGTCTGTTGGTCGGACAATGATATTGCAATGCCATAGTTCAAACCGTTCTTCAAGCGGTCTCTCCATGCCAATGAAACTTCCCATCCTTTGGTTTTCAAATCACAGTTATTGGTTTGAGGAGGATTGACTCCCAATGTTAGAGGTAATTCAGGAGCATCTCCCACCATATCCTTTGTATAACGAACAAAGTAATCGAACGAACCGGTCAGGCGGTTATTAAAGAAACCATAGTCAAGGCCGATGTCCCAAGTACGCACCTTTTCCCAAGTCAAAACCGTACTAATCAAATCACCAACCTTTGCCGTATTGGGCTTGGTTCCCCCTTGCAACCAACCTCCATTCAGAATACCCAAAGACATAGTCCGGTAAGTAGGATACCACGTGTTTGTATTTTGATTACCCAATTGTCCATAAGAGAAACGAAGTTTCAACAAATTGGCCACGTCTTGTATCGGTTCCCAGAACTCTTCTTGTGCAATGTTCCAACCCAAAGAGAAAGATGGAGACCACTGCCAACGATTGCCGCGACGGAAACGGGAAGTACCGTCATAACGGATGTTGGCCTCTGCCAGATAACGCCCCTGATAATCATAATTCAGACGTCCAAAGAATCCGGCAGTCGCCCATCTGTTGCTATATCCCTTGACAGTAGCATCTTTAGACAATCCGCTACTTAACTGTCCGTTTGTCAGGTCAAACTCCGGCATGTCTTCCATGATCAGCCCATTCTTAAACACATTAAGATTGCTTTGCTCCATCTCTTCAACCTGAAAACCTCCCATAATCTTGAAATTGTGTACAGTGTTGAATGAATGTGCATATTCGCTATAGACATTCAGGTTCAGATAGTTTTCCTTCTTGTCTTCCTGATATAATCCAGAATCCTGCTCACGATATAACCTGGTCCCGGTGGGTCCCAATTGATAGGAAGGCAGAGTAGTTTCCTTTATCTTCTGGTTCATGATGCTGTAATTAAACTCCACGTTCGTAATCCAATTCTTCACCGGTTCAAAGATTAGAGCGGCCTGATAGTAATGTCGGTCGGTCTGTACGTCACGCTGCCCTCCTTGTTCCAATTCAACAGCATTATAGCCAAAGATATTTCCGTTAGGATCATACATCGGAATATTAGGCCAGTTCTGACGGCCGAACATGCGGTAAAAGTTATCATTGAACTTACGCGGACGCCACACATCGTTCCGGGTAAAGCGTGCCGTAAAATTGAATTTCAGCCAATCGGTCAATTCACTGGTAAACTTACCCGTAGCATTGTAGCGCTTCATGCCATCTTCGCCAATTCTCAACAAACCACCCTGGTCAAGATAGTTGAACGACCCATAATAGGTCATCTTTTCACTACCACCCGATATGCTGACGTTGTGTTCCTGAGAAAAGACCGAACCCTCGTATAGCTCATCATAAATATCATTATTGCCATAAGCATATGCCCATACATCATTCCATGCTTCGGGATTGCTGGGGCTGGGGTCCATTCCTCCCGTAAGCTTACCGGATTGATAGTCAAGCATCTTCTGCATGGTTTCCGTAGAAAAACGAGCGTCTTTATTGCTATTCCTGAGAGCCGAATTCATATAAACAGCAAAGGTATATGAGTCCATCGACTCCGGAAGCCCGATAGGACTGGCCACGCGAAAACTGTTGTTATAGTTAACAGTTGCTTTTCCTGCCTTTCCTTTCTTCGTCGTAACCAAAATTACGCCAAATGGTGCACGGGAACCGTAGATAGAGGAAGCGGCCGCATCTTTCAGTACCGAGATGTTCTCAATATCCTGTGGGTTCACCGTATTGATGTCACCTTCCATACCATCAATCAGAATCAACGGCGAACCGCTTGAAGAACCAATAGTCCCCGTACCACGTACGGAAATATTCATATTCTGGTCCAAAGCTCCGGAGTTGGTCGTAATCTTCAATCCCGGCACCAGCCCTTGCAAAGCCTGAGTGGCCGATGATACCGGACGAGATTCCAGCTCTTTCGCTGTAGCAATGCCCACCGAGCCGGTCAGGTTCACTTTCTTCTGCGTACCAAAACCTACTACAACCACTTCATCGAGCATTTCCGTATCATCTTCCAACATCACATTAACAACTTTACCGGCAACCGCTTGCACTTCCTGTGTCTTATAACCTATATAAGAGATGACAAGTGTGGCTCCCGGTTTCACCGTAAGAGAGAAATTACCGTCCATATCCGTGATAGTTCCATTGGCAGGATTGCCTTTTTCTACGACACTGGCACCAATAACCGGTCCCATTGCATCTTTCACCACACCCGAAACGTAGATTTGTTGCTGAACAACTTCCATAGCGGCGTCATTGCTTTCAGCCATCACCGCAAGGGGATGTCCGGCAATGCAACCAGTACAAAGCAATAAGGCTGCAAGCGCCTTCCGATTGTTTCTAAAAGAATCTGATTTCATTGTTTTCCTTTTAAATTAGATAATAATAAGGTTAATTGAATCTCCAAGTTATCCCCGAAAAGGGATGTGCAAATATATCGCAGTTTATTCTAAAAGGCCGGAGACAAATTCGTTTTCAAATAAGGACAAATTCGTCACGACTGTTTCGCCCCTGCATTTGACATATCTGTCTCTTCGTAGGGAAAAAGGGTGCACATAGAGGCAAATTCATCAAACAACAGAGGCTGATAGGGCAAAAACGCAATGGAAAGTATACACAAAAAAGATTTATTGTATCTTTGGGGTGCAAAGATAATCACCAAATTCAGGAACTACCATGCGAACATATACACACTTCTTGCTGCTATTTTGCTTGTGGTTGCTACCTGCTGCCGACAGCTTGGCACAACCTTATACCCTACGACATCTGGGAGTGGAAGACGGGCTGTCCAACAACTACGTGCGCGACATTGCACAAGACCGTCAAGGATGTATCTGGATAGCAACAGAACTCGGACTGAACAGGTTTGACGGATGCAACTTCACCACCTACAAAAGCAATAACACCGGACTGAGCAGCGATGCGTTGAATGTGCTGTTGTACGACGAAACGGAGAACTTACTTTGGATAAGCGGTAAGTTCAAAGGCATTTGTGCACTGGACTGCTCCACTTACCGGTTCAGAAGCTACGGCGAAGCGGAAGGAGCAAATATCGACAATGTCGTTCACTTATCACACGCCGCCAATGAAGGGATATGGATTACAATGCATCATGGAGACATTGTTTATTATGACAAGCGTTCCCAAACCTTCACATCACTATCGGACAAAGGAATCAAAAGCCTGAACACTTCGAACTGGTGTACTTTTGATGATGGGGCAGAAAATCTATACATCGGACATGCCCAGGGAGGAATGAGCATTGTCAACCTGAAAGACAAAAGCATCCGTAACTTCCGCTATGAAGCCGGCAACCCCAAGAGCTTGCCCGGCAACAGTGTCTATTCCATTTATAAAGACCATCTGGAAAATATCTGGGTAGGAACTAACCGCGGGCTCGGCCTATTCAATCCCAGAACCGAAGAATTTACAGTATTCCGGCACGAATACAATAATCCCTACTCCCTAATTGCCGATCACATTTACAATATCAGGGAAATGGCCGACGGCACCCTATGGATAGCCAGCGACATAGGCGGCATCAGCATATTAGACCTTCACAGCATCACATTCCGCAATCCCGAAAGCATCCGGTTCCATAACATAACAGCCGACAACGGCAAGCACGGAGTATCCTCTGGTAATATCCGCAGCCTACTGCAAGACTCTTTCGGTAACATCTGGATAGGGAACTATGGCAGCGGAATAGATTTCATCAGCCATACACAACCCGTGTTCCATTCATTACCTTATATGACAGGAAACGGCAAGGAGTTGAAATACAAACCGGTATGGGGGCTTTGCAAAGATGCAAAAGAACAAATCTGGTTGGGAGGCGAAAATGAAGTATGCCTTTTCAAAGATAATAAGTTCATAAAAAGCATTGACATTACAAGCAAATTATCAAGACCTTACGGTCAGGTTTTCTCTATCATTGACGCCGAAGATGACATCTTATTGCTCGGAATCTATGACGATGGCCTTTTGAAATACAATACCAACACCAATCATATTGAAAGGATTCTGCTGGATATAGAAAACATAGATATAATCACTTTCTTTAAAGACACCGATGGAACGATATATATAGGTGCGGAATATGGCATATACACTTATACCGACGGCATCCTCAACAAAGAGAACAATATAACCAAGCTGCTCCCTGACAAATCGGTATATGGAATCTGCCGTGACCGCCAAGGCAAACTTTGGGTAGGTACCTATGGAGGAGGAATAGCCATTTTCAACAAAGACAACACACTCCTTACTATTCTCAGTACAAACACCAGTTTCTGCTCCAATGCCATCAATCACCTCCACATGGACATCCAGGGAGGAATCTGGGCAGCAACCCGTAACGGTATAGGTTACATAAAAGACACCAACCGCCCTGAAGAATTCGAGTTCTATGGCTATAGCCAGGGACTCGAAGATACCTTTGTCCGCACTATACAGGAAGACAAGAAAGGAGGCATCTGGCTTAGTACCAACGATGGAATCTCTCACTGGAATCCGCAAAGGCAAAAGTTCGAGAATTACGACTATCGGGATGGAATTCCCATAGGAAATTTTATCGAAGGCTCGGCATGCTGCATGCAAGACGGTACACTCTATTTCGGCTCATTGAATGGAGTCTGCTTTTTCAATCCAAAGAACCTTACAGCAGAACAGCAAGTGGCTCCCATACAAATCATCGAATGCAAAGGCCTTAACAACCAAATAGAAAACCGTAGTGGAGAAACAATGATACAGCCATCCGGCGGAAGTATCGAATTGCCACACAACCGGAACTCATTTCGTATATCCTTCTCCGTACCCGACTATTCACAAAGCCGCCTGGTAGAGTATGCCTATCTCATTGAAGGCTTGGAAAACTCATGGACCAATACATTGGGAGATAACCAAGTGACCTTCCGAAACATTGCTCCGGGTGAATATACTTTCAAGGTAAAAGCACGGTTAAGAAATCAAGAATGGGATGACAAGCATATTGCTGCCATGAAAGTCCATATTCATCCTCCCATATGGCTGACTTGGTATGCTAAAGCATTCTACATATTAATCCTATTATTGGGGGGATATATTTGGTTCCGCTTCTACAAACGCAAGCTGATGTTGGAAAGCTCACTCGAACTGGAACGTAAAAAGAGCTTAAACGAACAAGAACTCAACAATGAACGCCTACGTTTCTACACCAATATTACCCATGAGCTACGCACTCCGCTGACGCTGATACTCGGTCCGCTTGAAGACTTGGTGAATGACTCCAATCTACCGGTATTCTACAGCAACAAGATAAGGGTGATTCATGACAGTGCACTACGATTGCTAAACCTGATAAATCAGATACTGGAATTTCGCAAGACAGAAACGCAAAACCGAAAACTCACAGTAGCAAAGGGAAATTTGGGAAATCTGGTTACAGAAATCGGATTACGGTACAAAGAATTGAACCGCAACACTAAAGTGAAGTTCCACATCAGCATTGATACGGATAAGACTAAACTTTACTTTGATGCAGACATCATCACTACCATATTGAACAATCTGTTGAGCAATGCCATAAAATACACCCCGGAGGGAACTATTTGTCTGATTATGCAGTCTGTGCAAGAGCAAGATAACATGTATACGGAAATCATTGTCAGTGACACCGGATATGGAATCAGTACGGAAGTATTGCCGCACATTTTCGACCGCTACTATCAAGCCGACAGCAAACATCAAGCATCGGGAACCGGTATAGGACTTGCATTGGTCAAAGCCCTGGCCGACTTGCACGAAGGTATTCTGTCAGTTGAAAGTGAAGTAAGTAAAGGGACAACCTTCACTTTCAGATTACTGACCCAAAACACTTATCCTCATGCTCTGCACAAAGAAGAAAACCCGGAAACCGTTCAGAAAGAAAAACCAAAGGAAGAAGAGGAAAAAGAAGAGACAGACATGCTTCCCGTAATCCTGATAATAGAAGACAATGATGACATCCGCAAATACATAGCCACATCCTTCAGCAGCAACTACCGGATTATCACAGCCGCCAACGGCAAAGAAGGTGTGAAGCAGGCTTTGAAGTGCATACCGGACATCATCATCAGCGACATCATGATGCCCGTTATGGACGGTATCGAGCTTTGCAAGACCATCAAGGAAGATATACGTACCAGCCATATCCCCATCATTCTCCTTACAGCCAAAGATTCCATACAAGATAAGGAAGAAGGTTACGAAAGCGGTGCAGATTCGTATCTGACAAAACCTTTCAGTGCCAAATTACTGAACAGCCGCGTACAGAATCTGCTGGAATCACGCAGAAAGTTGGCTCACTTAATTGCTGACCGTACCAAAGAACTGAAACCGGAAATTCTTCGAGAACCCATGAAGATAAACAAGCTGGATGAGGAATTTCTAAACAAGCTGACCCGGATTATTGAAGAAAACATAGAAACCGAAAAGTTAGACATATCCTTCATAATGGACAAGATGCACATGAGTCATTCCACCCTCTACCGAAAAATAAAAGGACTGACCGACATGTCGGGCAATGAGTTTATCCGGAAAATCAGACTCAAAAACAGTTTGAGACTACTGATGGAAGAAGGCAACAACATATCGGAAGCGGCATATGCCAGCGGTTTCAACGATTTGGGGTATTTCCGGGCTTGCTTTAAGGAAGAATACGGAATGACACCTTCAGAATACATCAAACGACAAAGGTAGATATTCAGGAAAAAAACAGTCGATTCCATATTTTATCTTTACCTTTGCACATATATATAGAACATAATAATGGAAGATTATTTCGACTACCAGTCTGTGCCTTATGGCTTTGCGCATTGCTTCCACAGCCAGTGCATCCATAAGGAAGAATGCCTGCACCATCTGGCCGCTATCAATTGTACCTCGCAATATCCCACCTTAAGTATCATCAACCCGAACCGTATCCCTGCCGATACCACCGACTGCCCTTATTTTCGGAAAGCCCAAAAGTACCGAGTAGCATGGGGCATCCGGCATCTGCTGGACAATGTACCCCACAAATGTGCAGCCCCGATGAGGAACCAGCTTGTAGGACACTTTGGCAAGACCACCTATTATCGCTTTTACCGCCAGGAACAAGGCTTGTTTCCAAAGGCACAAGCATATATCCGTCAGGTTTTCAAACAATACGGAATTGCCGAAGAACCGAAATTCGAGAGATACAGCGAAGAATACAGCTACAACGATTGAAGCATCCGGACAGCTCAGCTCTTACAAAGTTTATTTTTGAAAAACATCTGTCATGCTATCACGCAGAGGGGGATATCCTTTTGATTATAAACCGATTAAAGCGTGAAAGATACCCGTGATAGATAAAAATCTTCACAACCATCCATCACGCCATAACAAAAGCAGTATCCGATACTTACTTCATTCACCACAGAATAGTGCTATATGCTTAGTTCTCAGTATGAAACTTTTAGTTTCTTAAGCAAATACTATTGGTTTCAACCTTCTAAAATAAAAGTTTCAACAAGAGAAACTGAGAGTTTCCCTTAGGAAAACCATTGGTTTCAACAAGTAAAACCTTTTGTTTCAATAGCCGGAAACTATTGTTCCGACAAGCAAAACCAGCGTGGAAGTCTGCACAAAGCATCCCAAATCACCAGCTTTTTCGACTCAAAACATCAGATTTTCCACAGAAAAACGCTGGAATCGACCTAAAAAAGCATGGAATCACTTGCAAAAAGAGCCTAATTGTCGTACCTTAGTACACTGTAAGCAAACCATTTTGCCTGCATGTGACAAAACAAAAAATAGAAATGAAAATCACCCAACTGAGAGAAAAAGACGGGAATCTGACACTGAGCACGACAGACTTGGACACCTTCCTACAGAAAATCAAAACGGAGACCAAAACCCAGCCCGTATCCACTTTCCGCCAGCAACTGCGATACTGCTTGCCCGGCAAGCGCTGCAACGAGGCAGACCGACTGCCCAAAGTACTCCCGGCAGCCGAATTCCGCAAGACGAACGGTGTCTGCCAGATGAAAACCTACAACGGCATCGTGGAACTGACCGTAGGCCCGCTTTCCGGCAAGTCCGAAATAGCCCTTGTGAAACGTCTTGCCTGGGAACAGCCCCAGACGCGGCTCGTATTCACCGGTTCCAGCGGACGGACTGTAAAGATTTGGACTACCTTCACCCGTCCGAACAATTCGCTGCCGGGCAAACGGGAAGAAGCCGAAGTATTCCACGCCCATGCCTACCGCCTTGCCGTGAAATGCTACCAGCCCCAACTGCCTTTCGACATTCTGCTGAAAGAGCCCAAGCTGGAACAGTACTCCCGCCTCTCCTTCGACCCCGAAGCCATGTACCGCCCGGACTCCATACAGTTCTATCTTGCACAGCCCGCCTCCATGCCCGACGAAACCACCTATCGGGAAGCCCTGCAAGACGAGAAGTCACCCCTGACGCGCGCCGTGCCGGGATATGAAGCCGAAGAAGCCATCATCATGCTGTTTGAAGCCGCCTTGCAGAAGACTTTCGCCGAAGCGACGGGTGCCGGTGCCGACAACAGCCTGCACTCGCTGACCGTACGCCTTGCCGAGAACTGTTTCCGTTCGGGCATCCCCGAAGAAGAGACCGTGAAGCGTACCTATTTCCATTATTATCTGCGCCAAAAAGAGACTGTCATCCGGCAGATTGTAAGAAGCGTTTACCAAGAGAACAAAGGCTTCAATACCCAAAGCAGCCTCAGCAAAGAGCAAAGACTTGCCATACAGACGGACGAGTTCATGAAACGCCGCTACGACTTCCGCTACAACACCCAAGTGGGTGAGGTGGAATACCGTGAACGCCACTCGTTCCGTTTCCGCTTCTCCCCCATCGACAAGCGCACGCTGAACAGCATTGCCCTCGACGCACAGAGCGAAGGCATTCCCCTGTGGGATAGGGACATCAGCCGATATATCTACTCCAACCGCATCCCGGTATTCAATCCGCTGGAAGATTATCTGTACGACCTTCCGCACTGGGACGGGAAAGACCGTATCCTGGCACTCGCCCAGACAGTACCCTGCAACAACCCGTACTGGGCCGAACTGTTCCACCGCTGGTTTCTCAACATGGTGGCACACTGGCGCGGCAATACCGACAAGAAATATGCCAACAGCGTCTCCCCCTTATTGGTAGGTGCACAAGGCACCCGCAAAAGCACCTTTTGCCGAAGCATCGTCCCGCCCGAGCTGCGTGCCTATTATACGGACAGCATCGACTTCTCGCGCAAGCGCGACGCCGAACTTTACCTCAACCGTTTTGCGCTCATCAACATCGATGAATTCGACCAAATAAGCAGCACCCAGCAAGGATTCCTGAAACATATCCTCCAGAAGCCGGTGGTCAACGTGCGCAAGCCATACGCCAATGCCGTGCTCGAGATGCGCCGATACGCCTCGTTCATCGCCACCAGCAACCAGAAGGACTTGCTGACCGACCCCAGCGGCAGTCGCCGGTTCATCTGCATAGAAGTGACGGAAGCAATAGACACCAACCGCCCGATAGACTACAACCAGCTTTATACCCAGGCCATGCACGAACTGGACCACGGCGAACGCTATTGGTTCGACCAGTCGGACGAACGGATTATGACGGAAAACAACCACGATTTCGAACAGATACCGCCCGAAGAGCAACTGTTCTACCACTATTTCCGCGTTGCCGGAAATGACGAGGAGGGAGAATGGCTGTCGTCTGCCGAAATACTGAACCGCCTGCGCCGGTACAGCGCCATCCCGCTGTCCACCAAGAGAGTGAATGTATTCGGAAGGATACTGCAGAAACATGAAGTGCCATCCCGCAGAACACGGTTCGGCACGCTGTATCATGTGGTGGAGTGCAAGAGACAAGAAGATTAGTCTTTAAAATATTCAGACACCGGCAATGCTTCTATCGTTTTATCTCCTACGGAAAATTTGTCATGTTGGTTATAAGTGAGTATCAGTCCATGCCCCATCTTGAAGAAAGACAAGGCATCCAGTAAGCCACCTACTTCCCTTTTCCGGTTTTCTGCGGTCAAGGCATAGCATACCTGGATGGCAAGCTGGGGCACAGAATTGCGTACAACTATAAAGTCGCATTCCTTCCGGTTCTCATTATAATAGAATATCTCAGAATAACGGCGACGCAATTCCGCAAAAACCATGTTCTCCAGCCTCCGACCCTCATCACGGGTGAAAGATGGAGAGGTGACAAATACAACACCATTGTCCACACAATACACTTTCTTCGGGTTCAACAGTTGCGCTTTATATGAATATGAAAATTTCGGAACAAAGTTTATCAAGTAAGTCTGTTCGAAATAAGAGAAATAATCAGACACAGTAGAAGTACTTTTCATTCCCAGTATCTGTTTCAGTTTTGTAGCAGACACCAGATTGCCCACATTCCCCATCAAATAGGCCAAGAGACTTTTCAAAGAGTGGTCATCACGTATATTATATCTCACGGCAATATCACGATATACTATATCATTGACTAAATCCGTCAGAACATCCTGATCATCCAGTTGCAAGTATTGAGGGAAGCCACCCTGATGCAGATAGTCGTACAAGGAACTGTCACCGATAGTCTTACCCGTAAAACCGCAATATTCAGCATACGAAAAAGGGAACAGTTCTTTCGTAATATGTCTTCCTGTCAACTTCGTGCCCAATTCACGACTCAACATCGAAGCATTGGAGCCGGTGATTCCCACATAAAACCCTTCATCCAACTTGCCCCGAATATACACCTCCCAACCATCAACAATCTGTATTTCGTCAAAAAGAAGAGCGATACACCCTTCATGTTCCTTAATAACTTCATCCACTATACGGAAATCACTGAATTCAAATCCATACAGTAAAGGGGTATCAAAATTCAAGGAGAGCACCTCTTCCGGCTTGTATCTATCCACCGATAATTGTGCCAGCAATGTACTCTTACCACAACGGCGAATACCAGATATAATCAGTGCATAGTCTGCTACCAAGGGAGGTAAAGACAACAATAGGTCACGTCGGAAACTTTGAAATTTCCTCAACCGTTCACGTTGCACACGTATGGCTTCTACTATATCCGATTTGCTTATCATAGGGCTATGTCATTTATATTCAGATACAAATATAAACATTCCATTCCGAATAAACAAATCTATCCATTTAGAATAGATAGATTTGTTTATTCGGAATGAAAGCACTACCTTAGCACCTCATTACAAAAATAACGCTTATGCAAGACATTATAAACGGACGTTGCGGCTGGTGCGGAACCTACGAGCTGTATGTGAAATACCACGATGAAGAGTGGGGAAAACCGGTAACAGACGACAAGACACTATTCGAGTTTCTTGTATTGGAAAGTGCCCAGGCGGGACTGAGCTGGATAACCATCCTCAAAAAGCGGGAAGGCTACCGCAAAGCCTTTTGCAATTTCGATGCCGCGCAAGTGGCGCAAATGACCGACGAAGACGTGGAACGGCTGATGCACTTTGACGGCATCGTGAAAAACCGTCTGAAAATCAAGTCGACCATCACCAATGCAAAGCAGTTTCTTGCCATACAGAAAGAATTCGGCAGCTTTTACAACTATACGCTATCCTTCTTCCCCGACCGGAACCCCATTATCAATCATTTCCAGTCATTGAGTGAGATTCCGGTATCATCTCCCGAATCAGATGCCATGAGCAAAGACATGAAAAAACGGGGATTCAAGTTCTTCGGCTCTACCATTTGCTATGCCCATCTGCAAGCTTCGGGGTTTATCAACGACCATCTGACGGATTGCATTTGCCGAAATCAGAAACAATAAAACAAAGAAATATACAGAAGCAAGCAAAACATCAACACAAAGCGGTCACCCTCCCCCATCGGAAA
Source organism: Bacteroides sp. AF39-16AC (assembly GCF_003602735.1). Taxonomy (NCBI): domain Bacteria; kingdom Pseudomonadati; phylum Bacteroidota; class Bacteroidia; order Bacteroidales; family Bacteroidaceae; genus Bacteroides; species Bacteroides sp. AF39-16AC. Next base: position 43,745 of record NZ_QTLN01000029.1, read on the forward strand.
GGCGACCGCTTCAGTGTTATAAAATCTGTTTCTCAGTATGTAATACACTGAGAAGAAATGTTATTCTATTCCGATACTATGGCATACGGGAAAAAGGATGAACGTAAACTCATAATCAGCGTATGGCACCAGGTATTCCGGACGGGCTATACGTCCCCAACTGTCTTCGCAACCCAGACCGGCTTGCACCTTGTCGATACAGAGATTAGTCAAATCAGCTTCATCCACCTCTTGCGAGTGTCCTTGCTCTTTGCTCCAGCCTTCATCTAAAGACTCGATGGTATAGTGCAAGGCAGATGCGGAGAAGGGAGCGGCTGCCACAATCTTGATGCCATTACCAGACTGATCCAACATCTTCCACCAACGAATATCGGTCTTTGTTCCGTTTTCCTGCGGACGGATGTAGGGATAGAACTGCTCGGCCACACTTTGGCGATAAATGCCTAAGTCGGCGCAATGATTACGGTCAATATAGTTTTCAACCGGACCGCGTCCATAGTATTCAACGGTTTCAAAGCTGCGCGGCATAGGCATCTGCAGACCGAAACGGAACATGTTCGATACTTTGGCATTCTTGTCGGCAGTCAGCTTCTGGGTCACCTTGACGGCACCGGCATTGTTGATGACATAAACAAGGTTCAGCTTAGCTGAAACACCCGGCATGTCGTAAGCAGATTCTACAATCACCTGATTGTTCTCCGTGCGCTGTTTGAAAGAGGTCAGTTTGATTTCCGGATTCTTCCAAGCGATATATTTGCGTTGCAGATTGGCACCGTAGTCGTTGTCAACAGGCGCACGCCAGAAGTTTGGTTTTAAAGCCTCGCCGTCTTTAATCATATCCCGGCCATTCACTTTGTACTTGGTCAGATAACCGTTGTGCTTGTTGATTTCTACACGGAAAGCATCACCGGAGACGATGAGGTAGTTCCAATCGTTATCCTGTACTTGGGGAGCCGTCATCTCGATATTGCTCTGTTCGCAGTTCTTCAATTCCATGGAAGGAGCTTGGTAAGGATTGAGCGTCAACTGGTCTTTTGCCACTACATGTCCGGCGGAAAGCAATCCTTCACGGTTCTTCAGCTTATAGGAAACATTCAGCAACCACTCGGTGCATTGGCAAGTCTTGCCCAAGTCCAACTTGATTTTGGCTGTCTGTTGGGGAGCTACATTCAGATTATCCACACGACCGGTCCGTATCACCTTACCGCCTTTCAGTACCTCCCACTCCATATAATAGGCAGAAAGATCACGGAAGAAGTATTCATTGAACACATTGATTTCGCCGTTCTTCAAGTCGGCCGGAGTAGTCCAGATGTCCTGATAGATACGGCCTACCTCATACATGTGGGGATTGGGCACACGGTCGGGGCTGATAAGACCGTTATCGCAGAAGTTACCATCGCTGGCATCAAAACGGTTAAAGTCACCGCCGTAGGCATAAATCATCTTACCGTTTTTTCCTGTCCAACGTACAGACTGATCAACAAAATCCCAAATAAAGCCACCTTGGAATTTGGAATATTTACGCACCAAATCCCAATATTCTTTAAAACCTCCTTGCGAGTTTCCCATCGCGTGAGCATATTCGCACTGAATCAGGGGCTTTGTCATAGAATCATCCTCACTGTATTTCTTACATCCGTCATAGCCATAATACATCGGGCAATAGATGTCTGTCTTGCCTGTTTTACCGGCTTGTTCATATTGTACGGCACGGCTCGGGTCTTCAGCCTTTATCCAATCGTAGGCAGCTTCGAAATTAGCGCCATAGCCGGCTTCGTTGCCCAAAGACCAGAAAATGATGCTGGGATGATTGAAGCTACGCTGCACATTGCGCTGGTTACGCTCCATATGTGCTTTCCTATAGTCCTCACGTTTGGCAAGTGTCTCTTCCCCATAACCCATTCCGTGGGATTCGATATTGGCTTCGGCCACTACGTAAATACCATATTGGTCGCAGAGGTCGTACCAGAGATTATTGTCGGGATAGTGGCAGGTGCGCACGGCATTCAGGTTGAACTGCTTCATCACCTGAATATCCTGAATCATGCGTTCGCGAGAAATGACGTAACCACCGTCCGGATCCATCTCGTGGCGGTTGGCTCCCTTGAAGAGAACGGGCTGGCCGTTGACAAGTATCTGACTTCCTTTCAGCTCTATCTTTCGGAAGCCCACCTTTACGGGAATCACTTCACTGCTGCCTTGCAAAGTGGCACGTAGGGTATACAAGTAGGGCGTTTCCGCCGTCCACTTATGAGGATTCTCCACATTTATCAAGGCAGTAGCGTTACCTTTGGCGACAGCTGTAGCCACCTGTTTTCCGGCAGCGTCCAGCAGTTCAAGACTGACATTGCCGCCACCCTTCACATCAAGCTGTACTTTCAGGGAACCGTTCTTATAAGCAGTATCCAAATCGGGAGTGACACGGATGTCCTGAATGCGCTTCTTGTCACGGGCATACAAGTAGCAATCGCGCCCTACACCGCTATAACGGAAGAAGTCCTGGTCTTCCAGATACGTCCCGTCACACCAGCGGAATACCTGAAAGGCTATCAGATTCTTTTGTCCCGGCTTCAAGTAGGGTGTCAGGTTGAATTCAGCCTCCAGTTTGCTGTCCTCACTATAACCTACGTACTTGCCGTTTACCCACAAATACATATTGGAAGTCACGGAACCGAAATGAGCAATGATGTCCTTACTCTTCCAGTCGGCAGGTATTACAATCTCACGACGGTAGGAACCTACATTGTTATTCTCCGTTGGCACCTGCGGTGGATTGTTCTTGAACTGATTGCGCCAGGCATATCCGGTATTCACGTAGATAGGGTCGCCGAAACCGTTCAGTTCCCACATACCGGGAACGGCCATATCGCTCCATCCCTTGTCGTTGAACCCCACTTTCCAGAAATCCGTGGGACGGGCATCGGCATTCTTCACCCAGAAGAATTTCCAGATACCGTTCAGAGTCATGTAATTGGAAGAATGTTCTTTTGCTCCACGAGCCGCAGCATCTGCCGACTCATAGGCAAAATAGTTGGTGTGCATCGGAGCACGGTTCACGGCATTCACTTCAGGGTTTTGCCATTCAGTGAAGGACTGTGCGCTTGCGGCAATGGCAAAAGTCGCAAGCAGTCCGGTAATGAAATGTTTCTTCATGGTAAATAGTTTATAAAAATTAGCAACGGCATACAAGCAGAACCGGTATGCCGTCACAAAGATACGCCTATCCTATAATTAAAAGGAAGAATAATCGTTCAAAAAAGGCTGAATTTAATTCTTTAAATAAGTGTTCATAACTAGTTCACATAATTAAATTAGGTGACTAAATGGGAATTTATTTTGATTGAGTACTTATCCGCAAACGATAGACTCCGAACGAACGGGGCTGAAGCTCCAGGCTCAGAGAACGGGAAGCCACCTCCACCGGACGAATACGTGGAACAATAGCCTCCTGCTCCAGTGTATTCTTGGCTTTCCAGTCATCACTTTGCAAATAGGTGCAGGAACCCGAGACAAGCTGCCGCTTCTTCAATCCGCTGAACTCTATCTGTACCTTCTCCGATCTGCTGCCCGCATTGACAAGCTTCAGAATTACTTCTCCCGTAGGAGCATCCAGCACTGCCGATGCATAAAGGCTGTCCTGCCCCGTCACGGGTTTTCCGTCCATTTGCAGGTTCAGCACATCTGTTCCGGCATTCATACCGTACATCTGCTGTACGTAATAGTTGGGAGTCCGCATCATACGGAGATTGTCGAACCAAATCAAATCGGGATTCCACTGCCAGGCATCCACATGGGCAAACAACGGAGCATAGGTAGCCAGGCGCACCACATCGGCATTACGTTCCAGTCCCGTCATAAAAGCTGCTTCGGACAGTGCCGCCAAGAAATTATTGGCTTTCCCGGTGGGGTGGTCATGCGATGCATATTCACCGGCAAAGACTTTCGGTCCTTTACGGTCATAGTCATCATAGCGGGCAGCATTGGCAAAGAACCAGTCGGGAGCCATATAATAATGCTCGTCCACCAAATCCACCCCGATGCGTTTCATTTCGGGCCAGAGGTAATCGAACTTGTCCCCATCTGCACTCGGACCGGAAGAACCTACAATCTGCATATCGGGATATTCCGCACGGATGGCTTTCGTGAACACTTCCAGACGCTCGGGATAGACTTCCCCCCACTGTTCATTGCCGATGGCAATCATTTTCAGACCGAACGGTTCGGGATGTCCCATATCGGCACGCACCTTTCCCCACTTGGAGGTTGCAGCACCGTTGGCAAACTCGATGAGGTCGAGGGCATCCTGCACGTACGGGCCGAGTTCTCCAAGGGGAACCACTTCGTTGCTTTCGTATTGGCAGGACAGCCCGCAGCTCAGTACCGGCAGAGGCTCTGCACCGAGGTCTTCACTCAGCAGGAAATATTCGTAAAAGCCAAGTCCGTAACTCTGGAAATAATCCGGGAAAGCTTTATGCTTGAATGTATAGTTCCAGCGATTTTCGTTCAAAGGACGGTTCTCTACCGGACCCACGGAATTCTTCCATTGATAACGGGTGGCAAGGCTGTTGCCTTCGATGATACAACCGCCGGGAAAACGGAATACTCCGGGATTGAGGTCATAGAGGGCTTGTACCAAGTCGGCACGCAATCCATTCTCACGCTTCTTCCAAGTGTTCACCGGGAAGAGAGAGATGTGGTCCATATCTACCGTACCCTCCGTCTGCAACACAACACGCAGACGCGAGCGAACATCGGTAAAAGGAGCTTTCAGCACAGCCGTCAGCTTCTGCCATTCACTGCCTTTCACTTCCAGTTCCTTCTTCAGGAGATTCTCTCCGTTGGAATTCACCAGTTCGACGGAAAGCTTCATTGGTTTGGTATCCGGCGTACGGACATAGGCGGAGAAACGGTAATCTTCTCCTTTTTTCAGGCCGATGCCACGATAACCTTCATTATCCAGTCCGGCACGCAAAAGACAGCCGTCATTGGTAATGCGCACATAATGCGGATTGCGGTCGAAGCAGGGCCGCTCGTCCTGTACCGTCACCTCGCCGAAAGGTATCCACCCCACCAGCGGCTGCGGGAACTCAAAAGAGCGGTTCTTTACCAGTTCGGCATACAAACCACCGTCCGCACCGAAATTAATGTCTTCGAAGAAGATTCCATACATGGCAGGATTTATCCGAGCCGTCGGTTTTGATACATCAACAGTCATCACATGCTGTTGCGCCTGCATGCCAAGAACAACGAACAATGTCAATAGAAATAAAAGTCTTTTCATGGTTTTAATCTGTTTATAACGATAGCATAAGCTAAATTATGACGACATACTTAGCTATTCTACATCAATCCTATTTACCGGCAACCATACATCCATCTTGCCCTCACCCCGGTGTGCCCATGCATAATAAGGTATCAGGGTCAGCGTCACATCTCTGGTTGCCAACTTTCCGGCAGCATCAAAACCAAGAGCCTGCACTTCTGTGGTAATTTCGTTGATGCCATACAGCAGTTCGGGCTTCTCCGTCACCTGGAATTTCGGATGACGGTTCAGGATGATATTCTGTATATTAAAATCATTATCGGCCCACTCGGCACAATAAACGATAGGACCACGCTCAACGGCCACCCGTCCACGGTCGGCAACCACTTTTTCATTGGCTTTCACCACACGGGGGTGCATGTCGAAATGCACCTCTACCACATCCCCTTTCTTCCACTTCCGGTCTATCCGGAGATAGCCTTTACGAAGTTCACCGGTCACCTCCTCGCCATTCACCAATACACGATAGCCCAACTTCAGGTCGTCGGCATACGAATAAAGGTCACTCGGAAGTACACTGCCGCGCACCCAACCCGGAATACGGATATTCATCGTAAACGGCAGGTTGCCCTGAGCCACCTTCACACGAATATCTCCGTTCCAGGGGTATCCGGTTTCCTGCTCCAGCACCACTTTCTTTTCATTCAACTTCAGCTCGGCACGGTTGGACAAGAAAAGGTTGACGTACACCTGATTGTCTTTCACGGCATACACATATCCCGGCAAAGAAGGAATGAACCGGCTGATGTTGCTAGGACAGCAGGCACAACCAAACCACGGCTGGCGTGTAATCGTATGGTCGGCATTAAAGTGATACTTACCATCGCAAGACAACGGATTGGGATAGAAGAACTTGCCTCCGTCCAATGAAACGCCGGAGATTAATCCGTTGTAAAGCGTACGTTCCAGCACGTCGAAATACTTGGAATCGCCATGCAGCAGAAAGAGGCGGTAATTCATGTAAACATTGCCGATGGCGGCACAGGTCTCATTGTAGGCAGTCAGATTCGGCAATTCATAGTTATCACCGAAAGCTTCGCCCGTGTGACGCGCACCGATACCGCCGGTAATATATATCTTCTTGCCGACGATATTCTCCCATATCTTGTCGATAGCCTTGATGTAGGAGCTGTCACCCGTAATGGCAGCCACATCAGCCATACCGGAATACATGTAACCGGCACGTACGGCATGTCCCACTGCCTCTTCCTGCTCCAGTACAGGCTTGTGCGACTGCAAATAGATGTCCTTGCGTGCCGTAGTGCCGCGCGCGTCGAGGAAGAACTTGGCCTGGTCGAGATATTTCTTATCTCCTGTCACGGTATAGAGGCGTACCAATGCCATTTCGGCAATCTGATGTCCGGGAATCACACGCTTCTGTCCGGGGCCTTCACCGATATTCTTGCATACGCAGTCGGCATAACGGATAGCTATATCCAGGAAGTTCCGCTTGCCTGTAGCTTGATAATAAGCCACAGCCCCTTCCACCATGTGACCCAGATTATAGAACTCGTGGCTCAAATTCTCCACCTCCGACCAGCGTTCCGGCCCCGACCAATCGTGCGGATGCTTGGGGTTCATGGTACGTGCGGTGTAAAGATACCCGTCCGGTTCTTGGGCGGCGGCCACTATGACCAATACGCTGTCGATATATTCTTCCAGTTTCTTGTCCGGGTAAGTCTGCAAGGAGTAACTTGCACCTTCAATCGTCTTATAGACATCCGTATCGTCAAAGGAGAAGCCTCCCACCTTATACTCATCACTGGGATGAGTAGCTTTCACAAAGTTTTCATAACGTCCGGTTTCCTCACACTTACTGAAAGCCAACGGGATGGTTACCTCGCGGCTTGCCTTCAAGCGTTGTCCCCAGAAACTGTCCGTCACCTTCACTGAAGTGAAAGGAACCGGGTCGATGGGATAACCGGAATGCAAAGTCTGTTGCTTTTGTGCCGACACACTGCCGGTCATGGCTGCAACAAGTGCCAAAGTCAATAATCGTATCATATCTTTTAAGTTTTTAAGTTCTTAAGTTCCCACGCACGGAATTACACGGATTTATCCTTATTTCCCCTTATTCTCATGGATACGTATCACCGTAAACGAATAGGCAGGCAAGGTATAAGGAAACTCCGTACCGCCGATGTCGACGAAGGCGGAAGTCACGGAACGTGCCTGCTTGTCTTTCGGGTCACCCGTCAGGAGCGTCTTCACTGCCGAGGGATTCTGCAAGTCGATGCCCTTCAGCTTCACTGTAGAGGAAACCTCCACCGGAAGCAGGTTCACCAGCTTTACAATATGGTCACCCGTGGCCTCATCCTTTACCACCGAAACACCGACGCGCTTACGGACAGCCTCTTGCCCATTATTCAGTGTGACGTGCGAGGTGATGTACTGCGTACCCGCATTCTGTCCGTACATCTGCTGTGTGTAGTAGCCCACGGTAGGCTTCACTTCCGTGTTATTGAAATAAATCAAGTCGGGATTCCACTGCGTATGGCCTTCCTTCGCCAGCAACGGGGCGTACGAGGTCATCTCCACCACATCGGCATTACGTTCCACCGAAGTCAGATAGAGAGCTTCTGCCAACGCTGTCTCTATGTTGTTGGGACGTCCGGGCAGGTGGGCGGCATATTCGCCCAGATAGACCTTGGACTTGGTACGGTCATAACGGTCGTAGTAGTCCTGGTTGTGAATCATCCAGCCCGGATCCACGTAATAGTGTTCGTCCACCATGGGCACGCCCAGTTCCGTGGCAAGGCGCCAGCCCTCCGCATAGTCCGCGCCTTCGTAGAAGGGACCTACAGTGCCGACAACCGTAATTTCGGGATGCTTCTCCCTGACAGCCTTGTATATCATGGCAAAGCGCTCCTCAAACACTTCGGTAATCATATCCTCGTTGCCGATGCCGATATACTTCAGATTGAAAGGCTTGGGATGGCCTGCCTCAGCACGCTTCCTGCCCCACACGGTGCGGCGTGCATCGCCGTTGGCATACTCTATCAGGTCGAGCACATCCTGGATATAGGCAGGCATCTCTTCCATCGGGATGCCACCCTGCTGGCCGTAGCGCATCAGTTCCTTGTTGGCCCCCTGCGGACAGTTGTCGGCATAGTGCGAGTGTGTGCCCGAATTCTGGCACGGCACGCCCGCTGCCAATACCGGCAGAGGTTCGGCACCTATATCTTCGCAGAAGCGGAAGTACTCGAAGTAGCCCAGTCCGCGTGTCTGATGATACCCCCACAGATTGCGCAACGGCTTACGCGCTTCGAGCGGTCCGATAGAGCCTTTCCAGTCATAGATATTATCAATGCCGTCGCCATGAGCCACGCAGCCGCCGGGGAAGCGGACGAAGCGTGGATGCAGGTCGGCAAGCGTCTGCGCCAGGTCGATACGCAAGCCGTTCTTATGTCCCTTGAATGTATTTTGCGGAAAAAGGGAAATCATATCGAGGTGCAGTGTCCCCACCGTCTGCGGCTGAAGCGAGAGGACGGCGGCACGTACGTCGGCATTCGCCGTCAGCACCGTCTGCTGTTTTTTCCACTCTTTGGAGGACACATTGACGGAGGAACGGGCAATCTCACGGCCATCCTGGTCGAGCAGGCAAACAACCACCTTGCCTCCCTTGCTGCCCGGTGCCACGCGGGCGAAGAGAGAGAAATCGTACTTCTCCCCTTTCTTCAAGCTAATACCGTCGAAACCGTCGTTCTGCAATGTCACTCCGGGACGAGCTTCCAGTACGGCATAATGAGGATTGTTGGGATGGATGGGGTCGGCAGTGGCAATGGTTACGGCAGCCGAAGCATTGCCCTTTTTCACCGCCCAGGCATATGTAGCGTCCCAACCTTGACAAGAACCGTCTTTGGACGAATACTCGAAGTCACGGTTCTGTACCAGCTCGGCATACAGCCCGCCGTCCGCTGCATAGTTGATGTCTTCGAAGAAGATGCCTATCAGATGCTTGTTGATGGGTTTTGCACATTCCGTCTCCACCTCGATAGTCGCCTCCACCGGTTTCAGGCCGGCAAAACGAATGGGGTCTTGCTCGGCACGTTCGGCATAGAGTGCCTGGCGGTACTTCTTATGCTCCGCAAAGGAGATGACACGCTGCACCGTGGCATACGGCACACGCTGCATCCAGCCCTGCTGCATGGTACCGTTCAGCAGAACCTCCTTCCGCACGGTGGGATAGACCTCTGCCGGCCGGTATTCGGCAAGGCGGGAACGGTCAAAGTATTTCTGCGCTTTCCATTGCAGCAGGTCGGGAGACTCGACGTATGCAAGGGAGTTTCCGCTTTCCGTCAGTTCCCAGATGCAGTGCCAACGGTCGTCGGCACAGGTTTGCATCAAGTGCGGTTTCAGCATCCGCTTCATTTGCCCCCAGGGGCCGAAGTCCGAGTTGACAAAGGAACTACCCTCTGCCAAGCCGAACCACCGGTTGCCATCGGGACTCCAGGCAAGCCTCAAGCCGCCACGCCCATCGGCCTGGGAGTAAGAGAAGAGGTAGACCGAGTCGGGCTCGTTCGCCACTCCGTTTGTCTTGGCCTGCAAAGAAGCAGTCAGTGTCAAAAGCAAACACAAAAACAATAATTTCAAGAATTTGTTCATGGTATTAAATAGGTATTAATCATTTACATTTAGTTCGACAGTCGCAATCAGTCTCATACTGAATGCCATTCAGTCGTATACTGAATAGGGTTCAGTCGTATAGTGAATGCCATTCAGTATACGACTGAATTAGGGTAGTTATATCCTACTGATAATCAAAAGATTGCAAAGGAGCAAACCTTGATGATATATTATTACAAACAAAGACTACTCCATGCACTCTTTACCTTACGATGACCGCCCCTCCCTGCGGCTGAACCGTGAGTTGCAGACTGCCGTCGGCCTTTATCTTCTGCTGTTTCAGTTGGGGCTGCATCTTCTTGTCATCACTATAGAAAGATACCTCCTGCCCTGCCAGCATGGGAAGATCGAGCTTCAATTTCAACGGTTCTTTCGTTGCATTGACAGCAGCGACATACCATGTGTCACCGTGACGGCGGGCAAGGACAATGTATTTTCCGGGATACCCCTCTATGAAACGGGTCTCGTCCCAAGTGGTGGGCACTTGTTTCATAAAGTCGAGGCAGACTTGCGGAGCATCCGTCAGGTTGTTGGGTGCCAAAGCAAAATTCTGAATGGGGTTTTGGAAAAGCACTGCGGTGGCCAGTTGGAATATATCCGTCGTACGGCGTGTCGTGCCGCCATCATTTCCCTTGTTCAGACGTTTGTTCAGGAATACTCCCCCAAACTCCATGCACCCCACCGTGTTGCGGATAAAGGGGTGCAACGTGGCATTGAACGCTTCGTTGTCACAGAAGTGCTGATTGAATACCAGATTCTCGGAAGCCAGCACAGCCTCACTGCCTGCATAGTTGGGATACATCCGCTCCCAACCGCGAGGCAAGGTACAGCCGTGGAAGATAACCATCAGGCCGTGGTCGTCGGCATCGCTCAGAATCTCTTCGTACAAACGCAGGGTCTCCTGCTTGTCACCGCCGAAGAAGTCGACCTTGATGCCTTTCACGCCCAGACTCTGCATCCAGCGCATCTCTTTTTTGCGGATGATGGAATTATCCATTTTATTGATGGGGCTTTGCTCGATGTCGTTCCAATAGCCACTGGAACTGTACCACAAGAATACGTCCACACCTTTACTGTGTGCATACTCCACCAGTTTCTCCATGCGTTCATATCCCGTCATCTTGTCCCACCAGCTATCTACCAGAATATATTCGTAGCCCATAGCCGCAGCCAAATCGACATAACGTACCTGGTCATCATAATTGGCACTGTCGTCCTGCCAAAGAATCCAACTCCAAGTGCTGCGCCCCGGCTTATACTCATGTTCCGACTCATAACGCGGTTCCACCACGTCCCAGGGAGCGGTAGTCTCGACAATGGGTTTCAAGCTTTCACCTACCGTCACCGTGCGCCATGGCGTAGAACCCGGCAAAGCAAAAGCCGGTTCCACCGTTCCGTTTCCATTATTCTCTTCGGTCATCGGAAAAGCGATACTGTACAATCCGTCTTGGGCATCACTCAGACGTGAACCGCAATAACGGCTGTCCACCCCCGTCTCGCTGACAAGCACCCAGCCGTCTTCGCCCACCCTGAACAGGCAGGGGAAAGTATAGCCGTGCCCGTACTGCGAACGGACATTCATTGGAGCATCCACCTTGTATTCTTCTTCATAACTGGGCTTGGTACGCTTCCAGCCTATCATGGCATCGCTCTGCGGAGTCAAGAAAGTAGTGGTGTGTCCGGGAAAACGGAAACCGGTCTTTTCGCTCTTTATCGTCACACTTCCCCGTCCCCCCTGTCTGGGCAACGTGTAACGGAAAGCCACATCATTGTTGCTGACGCGGAAAGTTATCTGCACATTCTTCCCCTCACCGTTGACGAATGAACAAAGCAATTCGTTTGCCCAGTAATGGATGCGCGAAGCTTTGATCCGGGATTGTTCATAAACCGTATCGAGAGCTGTGACTTTATGTTCCTTCAACTGCAATCCTCTATAGAAATCACCCACATTTGTCTCCATCCCCAAGGGAGAAGATTCCAGCATTTGCTTTCCATTGTAGGTGACGGCGTAAGACACTTCGCCGTTGGCTGACGGGCAGGATACCGTAAGCTGCAATTTTCCATCCGGACCATTGACAGATACACTCTGTGCTGCCAGCGGACCTGAGAGGGCAAACAACCAAACCAGTAATTTCAATCTATTCTTCATGGTATTAAATTATTATGTTATATCATTAACATTAGTGTCCACTAAAAAATCATAGTCGTTCTTTGAAATTGTTGAAATTC
>NZ_QTLN01000003.1:0-368457 GCF_003602735.1 Bacteroides sp. AF39-16AC
ACGCTGATTGACGGTGTGAAGGGCAAGGGACAGTACGTGGGTACCTACCTGGCATGGCGTGTAAACGACAACTGCTGGTGGGGTGAAGGGGAAATCAAGTTCTACATGGACGGTGACAAGGAATACCCGACTATCTGCGGGACCGGGACTGAGGACTACTTCTGCGGCTCGTACAATTTCGAGAACCAGAAGACGCGCCAGTACCAGGAGTTCACCACCCCCTATGCCGGCATGCACCAGGTAATCCGTCCCGACGGGCTGTACCGTGCGGTGACCGCTTTCGGGCTGTACCGCTGGCATATCCTTGACCCGGTACGCTTCGACAAGGACCTGAAGGTCACGATACAGGATTTGGGATGGCGTCATGACGGACGCTACAACAACCAGAAGTCGGATATCTCGTCGACCACTTTCTGGTACCAGGCCGAGCCGCATGCCAAATTCCCGGCTTTGCCGAGCAAGGACGATTTGGAAATTCCAAGATGGTAAAATTGGGTATACCCGATATTTAAAATTACGTTGTTTTTTTATTAACTATTAAATCAAAGTATTATGAGGATTTCTTTTAAAAGGAATGGTTTCATAGCATTGGCATCAATGCTATCATTTGCAGTGTATGCAGGGGATAATTTGCCCCTTGCAACCGCTGCATCGGGGACAAATGGATCTATTCAAGTATCTGAGCATGGCGTAGATACTTCTAATGAGATTCAACAAGCGAGAGTAATACAAGGAACAGTTCTGGAAGAAGGGACTAATGAACCTCTTATTGGGGTAAATGTTGTCGTTAAAGGAACTACTATAGGTACAACTACTGATGTGGAGGGAAAATATTCGATAAGAATACCTTCTGATAATGCTGTGTTAGTCTTTTCTTATATTGGTCAAAAAACAGAAGAATATTCTGTTAAAGGCTTGAAATCTTTGGATGTTATTATGAAAAGTGATGCTACGATGTTGTCTGAAGTCGTTGTATACACTGGTTATATGACTCAGAAAAAAGCTGACTTAACCGGATCGGTTGCATTGGCGGATTCAAAAGACATCAAGAAGACTTCCGCTAACGTTATGAAAGCTATGCAGGGTAAGATGGCCGGTGTGAAAATTAGCAACAATGGCGGTAATCCTGCAGAAGATATAGGCATTCAAATTCGTGGTCTTTCTTCTTTGTCTGGAGCTGTTACTCCATTAATTGTATTGGATGGTATGCCAGCTGAAGGTCTGAATCTACGTGACATAAATTCAGGAGATATTGAATCTATTCAGGTATTGAAAGATGCTGCTTCTGCCTCAATTTATGGTGCACGTGCTTCTGGTGGTGTGATTTTAGTCCAAACTAAAAAAGGTAAAGCTGGTAAGACTACCATTGACTATAATGGTAGTGTTTCTGTAAGTTCTATAATAAATAGACCGGAAATGATGAACGCCACAGAATGGGGTACTGCTGCCTTCCGCGCTGCTGCTTATGATGAGTGGGCTTATGGTTCAGGCCTATTATTACCCAATGGCTTTGAGTATGAGTATCATAGAGGTGATAATGGAATGCTGGTATTGGATAATATGAAAATGAAAGAATATTTGGATAATAATCAATTGGTAAAAGCAACTGATACAAATTGGATGGATGAGATTTTCCGTACAGCAGTTTCTACAAATCATCAGTTGACTATTTCTAATGGTTCGGATAAAGCTAAAAGTTTGTTTTCATTAGGGTATACTAACAACCAAGGTACACAAATTCATTCTTTTTTCAAACAATATTCTGTACGTGCTAACACGGAATATAGTTTGATTAAAGATCGTTTGAAAGTAGGAGAAAATTTAGCTATTTCTTATTTGCAGTATAAAAGTCAATGGGAAACCTTTTTGGCTATGATTATGCCACCTATGGTTCCTGTTTATGATGTAAATGGTAACTGGGCAGGACCTGCAGGACTTGATGATTTTGATAATCCGGTACGTAAAATGACTATGGGTAAAGATAATATCAATAATTATGTGAAAATTATTGGTAATGTTTTTGCAGACCTGAATATTTGGAATGGTATATCTGCTAGAACTCAGTTTGGTATAAATTATGGTAACTCTTATAGTAGAACAGTAGATGGGGCTTATGTAGAGACTGGTTTTAGAGGCAATGATAAAAATTATGTAAGAAATAACCAGTCCCATCCGTTAAATTATGTATGGACTAATACTTTGTCCTATAATAAAAGTTTTGGAAAACACCATATTGATGCTGTATTTGGTAGTGAGTTTACCCGTTATGTACAAGAAGGTTTTTATGCAAGTAGAGAAGGACTTTATTTGGAAGATCGTGATTTTGCCGGTCTTAGTGTTGCTACCGGTGATGAAATTGATGTAAGTAGTTCTGCTGATGAATATACTTATTTCTCTCTTTTTGCTAAGGCCAATTATTCATATGCTGGTAAATATTTGTTGTCTGCAACTGTACGTCGTGATGGTTCTTCTTTGTTTGGTGTCAATAATCGTTATGGTGTATTTCCTGCATTTTCTGCTGGTTGGAGAATTAAGGATGAAGCTTTTATGGAAGATGCGGACTGGTTGTCTGATCTGAAAATTCGTTTCAGTTGGGGTACGAATGGTAGTGTACAAGGATTACCTCGTGGTTACACAACTACTCCATTTACTACTAATTATTTTGATACTGCATATCCTATTAAGGGACAAGCAACCGGCGCTTTGCAGTCTGGCTATAGAAGAACTTGGATTGGTAACCCTGATTTGAAATGGGAAACAACCAAACAAACAGACTTCGGCGTTGACTTTGGATTTTTCAATCAACGTTTGACTGGTTCTTTTGACTATTACTATAAGAAAACAAATGATATCTTGGTCCAGACTCCATATATCGCAGCAATGGGTGAAGGTGGTGAACCTTGGGTTAATGGTGCTAGTATGAATAACCAAGGTGTAGAATTTACAGTATCTTTCAAGAGTGACCCCTCCAGTGAATTCCAGTGGGCTGTTAGTGCCAATATTGGTACATACAAAACTGAATTGACTGACCTTCCTTCCAATGTAATCAATAAGTATGCTGGTGATGGTGTACACGATTTGATTTTAGGACGTTCTCCAAATTCTGCTTATGGTTTGGTAGCTGATGGTATTTTCAAAACTCAAGAGGAAGTTGATGCTCATGCAGACCAGCCAGGTAAAGCAGTTGGACGTATTCGCTACAAGGACTTAGATGGTGATGGTGTAATCAATGAAACATATGATAGAACTTGGATAGGTTGCTATGACCCGGATTTCTTTGGAGGTCTTAATTTTGATTTCGCTTATAAGGGTTTTGATTTGAACTTGTTTTTTGAGGGTATGTTCGGTAATGATGTAAATAGCGACTGGAAGAAAGAGAGTGATATTTGGCTTTTCACCAATCCTGCATGGAAAAATCATGCAACTCGTATGTTGGGCGGTTGGTCACCTGACAATCCGAATTCTGATATTCCGGCTATCTCGAATAATACTGCCAATCAAGAACAAAGATTCTCTTCTTGGTTCATAGAAGATGGTTCATACATTAAGTTGAGAAATATTGAATTGGGTTATACATTTCCGACTAAGCTTATCAAAAAAATGCATATGAGTAATCTGCGTTTGTATGCTGCTGCATATAATGTATTTACTTTGAAGAAGTTTTGGGGAGATGACAAATATACAAGTTTCGATCCAGAAAGACCTTCTTATCATTATCTGACACCATTTACTTTCAATTTCGGTATCAATGTTTCTTTTTAAACTTAATTAATAAATTATTATGAAAAGCAAATATATAACTTTATCAATTGCTCTATGCTCTATATTGGGAGTCAGCAGTTGTGATTCATATTTGGATATCAATCCTAAACAAGTTCTGGACCAAAATATACTTAACAAACCTAGCGATATAGAAGGTTTTGTCACAGCAGCCTATGCCCGTATGTGTGAGATGGGGTCATTGGATTCCTCTCCTTATATGTATTGGTGGAGTGGTTCTATGCGTTCGGATGACTGCTACAAAGGTGGTGGTGGTGTTGCTGATGCTGTAGGTTCTTTTGGTAACATATCACTTTTTACTTATGTAAATCCTAATACTGGTGCATTGGATGGTACTTGGTATAATTCTTATCAAGTTATCCAAAGATGTAATACAGCAATTCAAAGAATGGCAAATTTTACGGAAGAAGAGTTACCTAATAAGAATAGTTTTATGGGTGAGATGCTCTTTATCCGTTCATTTACGTTGTATCGTTTGAAAAAACTTTGGAAATATGTACCCTATATTGATGAGAATGTAGTAGGTATGTCAGATGCTTTTGAAGCAGTACCTAACCGTGAATTGGATAAGGGGAATGATCTTTACTTATGGCAACGTATTCTTGATGATTTTAAAAAGGCCGAGGAATTATTGCCTTTGGATCAGATGGATAAAGGTCGTGTAAGCCGTAATGCTGCTACTGCTATGGTTGCTAGGACAATATTAAATATGGCTTACGAACAGGATGATCGTCATCAGGTGATAAATATCAATAAGGAATTACTTGCAGAAGCTTTGCCTTATATTGATAAAATTATTGATCAAGAAGGTGGTCGTGTAGGTTTGGAATCTGATTTTGGTAATAACTTTTTGGTAGAGTATGATAATGCTACTAAAGAATCCATTTGGGAATTACAATTTGCTCTTGATAATAATTTTCATACAGCAGGTCGATTTAATCGCGCTGAAGGTTTGAATCATCCATGGATGTGGCCCGAAACACAACCTGGTAATTTTGTATTTAAGTGTTGTGACTTTAACCATGCTAGCTATACGTTGACTAATGCGTTTAAGACTGATGAAAACGGTTTACCCCGTTTCGAGGATTATAATGAGGATGATTATGGTCAATATATTAAAAATTCAGATGGTTCTTATAATTTGGATATCGTTAATTCTGGCGCTAAGCCTTACTTTGATAAGTATACATGGGATCCCCGATTTAGCCATACTATCGTAGCTCCTGGACAGCCTTGGAAGTATGATCCTGATTTATTATTCCATTCAACTGCTACTCGTGATCCGATTACTTATAGTTTCTTGAAACCCATCAAAGATATGCCACATCCTGATTGTGGTTGTATTGCTTATGATGGATGGCAATTTAATTCTATGAATAAGAAGATGATTCGTTACGATGACGTGTTGCTGTGGAAAGCTGAGATTTTGATTCAATTGGATAGAGAAATGGAAGCCCTGCCATATATTAACCAGATTCGTACTCGTGCTGCCAATAGTTTGGTTCGTTTGACTCAAGCTGACGGTTCATATACAATGAATTATCATATTGCTACTTATCAGCCGGGTATTAACTGTAATTGGACTAAGGACTTTGCATGGAAAGCCTTAATGTGGGAAAATCGTCTTGAATTTGCTTGCGAAGGTCATCGTTTCTTTGATTTGCAGCGTTGGGGATTGTTGGAAAAGACAATGAACGAATATTTTGCTATTGAAAGAACTCGCTTCGATTGGTTCAATGATGCTCGTTTTACTGCCGGTCGTGATGAGTACTTTCCGATTTCCCAACCACAAATGAATTATTCAAAGGGTAACTATACGCAGAATCCGGGATATTAATGTTTAACTATTAAGAAGAAAATTATGAAAAAGATAGTAACCATTTTTACAATGTTGTTGGTAGTGTTATCACTGTCCAGCTGCTATGACAGAGATGTGCTTGATGACAAGGGCTTGAATTATTTCATGCCTACGCCTGAGAATGTGCAGTATATTCAAGATAATGCTACTACAGTGACATTGACTTGGAGTATTCCTTCAGTAATTCCAGAAGACTTCAGACGTCCTATTTCAGTACAGATTCAAATAGTGGAAAATAATATTTATAGAGATAGAATAACCTTGGTAAATGAGGAAACCTCTCATACTTTCACTATTGATCCTGCTAAGAAGTATCGCTATATCGTTAAATTGGTAGGTACTTTTACTGAGGAAAATCAAGAAACAGGGCGTACATCTACTGTTACTTCTGAGGGTGTAATAGTTAATGTCGAATAGTTTCGAGAAGGATTTTTGTAGTTAATGATAGAGAGTGGGCTTTTACTGGTATTTTTCTGAGTCAGCTCACTCTCTATTTTAATATTTGATATAAGGCGAATGGGTTATCTGGTTACGATAAATTGAAAAATGAATCAATAGACATGAAAAACATATTATTTATAGTATTCTCTTCGTTTATATTTTTATTTGTTTCTTGTACTTCTGAACAAGAAACTGAAACTTATATTCCTATTGATGAAATTATACCTTTGGATACTCATTTGATTCCAAATAAGGATACAAAAATTGTATCAACAACATTGAATTTTAAGGATATTGATGCCATAGATTATTTGCTGGTTAGAAAGAGTGTAGGTGACAGCTATTCAGCTAAGATAAGTCAAAGCGAACTTACGTCTGATTATATTTTCAATTATACCATCCAAAAAACAGATCCACAGAATTTTCGGCTAGTATTGGCTGCCTTTTACAAAGATGGTAATATGTCGAAAGAGCTCTCTTTGAATGTGGATAACCGTTGGGGTTTTTTTATTCGTAATGTTACTCGTATAGCTCGTGTTACAGGGAGTATAATAAATGGAGAAAACTTTCCAAGTCCTAATAATACTGCGACAAAATGGAATGTAGGAGGAACAGATCTTGGCATTATTTGGGAGATGCAGCCCGGAAAATATGGAATTTTCTTTGGTGATACTTTTGGGTATGACTTTAAGCCTAATCCAGCTAATCCTGGACCTAACGGAGGGAGTTGGCGTAGTAATGTGCTGGCTTTCTCGGAGGATAATAATTTAGAAGATGGATTGTCATTCAGCAATATGGCTACTGATGATAAAGGGTATGCCCGCGAGATAGTATATGGGGGAAAAGATTCGTCAGGTAATGGTGATTGGACTTCTATCCCAACAGCTGCTATTCGTGCTAATGGAATAGATTATGTGCATTATTTTAATATGAGAAATTGGACGGGATGGATTACAAATTATTCGGGAATATATAAGTCGGCTGATAATGGTTTGACATGGGCTAAATGTAAAGATATAACCTTCTCATCTTATAGTTTTTTTGGTCAGGTAGGGTACTTTAAGAAAGATGGATATGTTTATATGATAGGTACTCAAACGGGGAGGGATAGCAATGCTAAATTAGCACGATTTCATGAAACAGATATTGAGAATAAGACAGCTTATGAATATTGGAATGCTTCTACTAATCAATGGATAAAAGGCAATGAAAATGAGGCAACAGTATTAATAGAAGATAAGGTTGGTGAACTTTCTTTTATATATAATGAAACACATAAGAAATGGATAATTGCTTATTTCAATGCAGATAGATATAATATAACTATGCGTACGGCAGAAGACATAACTGGCCCATGGAGTGAACCCTATGAGCTTGCTAATGGTAGAGAGTATGCCCAATTGTATGGTTCTTACATTCATCCGTTGTCGGTAACTGGTGATAATTTATATTTTACGATGTCAATGTGGATGCCTTATAATGTTTTTTTAATGAAGGCTGAATTGGCTGATATGGGAGAGTTTTAATTATATTGATAAATATAATATCATGAACACACGCACATTAATTATAACTTTTGTTTGGATGATAATGTCCAACATAGGCATCTGTGCTCAAGAGCATTGGGATGTACAAGAGAAAATTGAGTTGAATAAGGATGTTTTTCCGAAAAATTTTAGTAAAGCTATTGATGCTATACAGTATGATTTATTAGGAATTGAGAGAGGAAAAAGCCATGTGAAGATGATAGATAATAACACTTTGTACATAAACCTTTCTTTTTCGCTTAAAAACTCTGTTCAACAAGGTGATTGGCGTATAGCGGTAAAGCCGGATTTTTTACCTTCATTCCATTGGGCGCCACATCTTACTCCTACTGATAGAAATGTCATCGATCAACATGTATTCCGTTCTCCTGCCCTTATTGTAGCAGACGATCATCAAACTCTTATTCTTATTCCCGATTTGGATATTATGCAGAAGGGGACTCCTGTACGATGGTATATGGATATGGACGCATCCTCTAATACACTTATTCTCGGAATGTGCAATAACCATGTATCCGAACACGTTCTGTTTGAGCGTGATCAAGAAACTACTTACCCAAAAGGCGATATTGAAATAGGCTTTTATTTGATGTATTCTGATAGCAAGGAAGTATTGCGGAATCCTTTTAAGAAGCCGTTAGAATTTATGTGGAGTCGATGGGGGCATACTGCATATGTGAAAGGTAATCCGGTGAAGGAGAACCTAGAAACGTATGTGAAACATACTTATAATTGGGCTTTTAATTCATGGTCAGAAAATGTGTGGCAGCAATTTGAGTTAGATGGGAAAAAAGTGGGTGCTCCCGTATTTATTGTGAATGTTACACAAAGTCCCAATTATCCGGGAGAGATTAATGAACGTGAATTTCGTTCTATCTGGAATCAGGCATGGTTCAGTTCATTGCGTTCTGCAAGTGGGTTATATCGATATGCAAGAAGAACCGGTAATAGGGAGCTTCTTGCAAAAGCAAATTTGACAAAAGAACTGGCTCTGTCATTTCCGCAGAGGAATGGTTTTTTCTATGGACTTATCGGTACGGAAATGCATGAAGTAGAGATTGATGGTAAAAAGTATAATCGGAGCAAGGGGTGGAATACCTATTATTGGGGAAATTCCAACAGAAACCCTTATACCTGGAATCCGAAAGAATCTCCGTATCATATTCTT
The DNA here is from genome assembly GCF_003602735.1 of Bacteroides sp. AF39-16AC. Taxonomy (NCBI): domain Bacteria; kingdom Pseudomonadati; phylum Bacteroidota; class Bacteroidia; order Bacteroidales; family Bacteroidaceae; genus Bacteroides; species Bacteroides sp. AF39-16AC. Next base: position 8,795 of record NZ_QTLN01000003.1, read on the forward strand.
GATATGAGTTGGACAGCATTGTTGATGCTTCGGTGGTATGATGAATTAGAAAAAGATGCCCGTCTTTTGGCTTATGCAGAAGACTATGCGATGGCTTTACTTGGGATACAGTATGAAAATGGTTTTTTCCCTGGCTGGCTTGACTTAAAGACAATGCAGCCGATGAACCATTTGAATGCTTCTCCTGAAACATCTTTATCAGTTACTTTTTTACTTAAACTGTATGAGCTTACACATAAGGAAGAGTATAAACGGGCAGCGTTTAAAGCTATGAATGCAGTTATCCATGAAATTATTCCGGTTGGGAAGTGGGAAGACTTTGAAACCTATTGGTCTTGTTCTCGTTACGGTTCGGATAACTTGGTAGGTAAAAAAGTTTTGCGGAACAATATGCATAAACAGAATAATTTTTCAATGTTCTGGACAGCTGAAGCCTTACTGGAGTGCTATCGTCTTACCTCAAATAAAGAATATCTTGATTATGGACAGCGTACACTTGATGAATTGCTGATGACCCAAGCGTCGTGGCAGCCGCCATACATGTATGTAAATGTATTGGGTGGTTTTGGTGTGTTGAATGCCGATGGTGAATGGAATGATTCACGCGAAAGTCTTTTTTCCGAACTCATTATTCAATATGGAAAACTTCTTGGTAAACCAGAGTATATAGAACGAGGATATGCTGCACTTAAGGCATCTTTTGTAATGATGTATTGTACTGAAAATCCTCAAACCAAACAGCAATGGGAAAAAGTTCATCCGTTCTTTGCTTCAGAGGATTATGGATTCATGATGGAAAATTACGGGCATGGCGGCCGTACAAATCCGGCAGGTGAAGGTATGGGTGAGTTTACAATCTATGATTGGGGAAATGGAGCAGCGGCTGAAGCGTACAACCGCATCCTTGATAAATTTGGAAAAATAGAATAATGATTCGTTAACATTAATAATTCAACTATGGTAAGATCAACTTTAACTTTATTGGCCCTATTTAATGTGGCTATACTGTTTCCGGGTAAAGCAATGTCCCAGAACAGTGAAGGGCGGGAGTTTAACGGTAAGTATCAAAAGGAATATCTGGATAAGATTGCATTTCCTATAGGGGGAATCGGCGCCGGAATGTTCTGTTTGGAGGGAACCGGTGCCATTTCGCATGTGTCTCTCAGACACCATCCTGATGTGATGAATGAGCCGTATACCTTTGCTGCGATTTATGTAAAGGGGGTTGAGAACGGAGCAAAGGTATTGGAAGGGCAGGTTCCGACTTGGAAGTTATTTGGTCCTGCACAGAGTGGTTTAGGTAGGGGAGACAAGACGTACGGTCTTCCACGCTTTGAAGAAGCGGTATTCCAGGCACGTTTCCCTTTTGCAACTGTAGATTTGAAAGACAAGGATATGCCTTTGGCTGCAAAGATTACGGGTTGGAGTCCTTTCATTCCGACGGATGCGGACAATTCCAGCTTACCGGTTGGAGTACTGGAATATCAGTTTACAAACACTTCCGATAAGGCTATCGAAACCGTGTTTTCTTATAATACCAAAAATTTCATTGATGGTCAGGGTACTATCCGAGGAGTAAAGAACGGGTTTGTTTTAGAATCCGATCAGAACAACAGTGGGCTAGCTATTTATGTGGACAATGCTGCTGCTGTTGTAGACCATTGTTGGTTCCGTGGTGCCTGGTTCGATCCGCAGACTGTGGTTTGGGATAATATTCGCTATGGGCGGATCGCTGATAAGCAGCCGGTTAAGGGTGTTGCTCCGGGAGCGTCTGTTTATGTTCCGCTGACGTTGCAGCCGGGAGAGACAAAAACAGTCAAGGTAAACTTCTGCTGGTATCTGCCCGATTCAAACCTTTCTATCGGTGGTGCCAGAAAGGTAGGACAGGCATTTACGGGGATGCCCTGCAAGGGAACGGCTTCCGGTCAGCAACCTGTGAGCGGCTTTGTCGGCAAGCAGTTGCTGAACTCGTTCGATAAGGGTGGAGATGGACTGACGGGTATTATTCAGTCTCCTGAGTTCAATATTGGGAAAAGATATCTGAAGTTTCTGGTAGGTGGAGGCAGTCAGGCTGACCGTACTTCTGTAAATCTTGTAGTAGACGGAAAGATTGTAGAGACGGCGGTCGGAAATCAGACGGAGACTCTGAGTGAAACCGTATGGGATTTGAAACCTTATCAAGGAAAGAAGGCTTTTGTGAAAGTCATTGATTTGGATGTTTATCCGTGGGGACATATTCTGGCCGACCAGTTTGTGTTGACAGACAATAGGAATGAAGATATTTACAACTTGTCTTCTACATCCACCTTACTTGCCGATTTTGAAAGTAACAGTTGGGGAGACTGGCAGGTTGTGGATTCTTCTGAAGAAGAAAAACAATTCCTGGCAGATGAAGGAGATGTCGAAGCTACCTACAGACCTTGGTACTCGGAGCGTTTCAAGAGTTTGAATGAGGTTATCGGCTATTGGGATGCAAATCAGGCGATGCTGGAAAAGAACAGCCGGCTGTTCAGTGATGCATTCTATAGTTCCTCTTTGCCGGCAGAAGTACTGGAGGCTGTTGCTGCTAATTTAACTATATTGAAATCTCCTACGGTATTGCGTCAATGGGATGGAAGATTTTGGGCTTGGGAAGGATGCCAGGATTCTTTTGGCTCTTGTCACGGAAGTTGTACGCATGTGTGGAATTATGCACAGGCTTTGCCCCATTTGTTCCCGTCTTTGGAAAGAACCTTGCGTGAAACGGAATTTAGGGTAAGCCAGAATACGGAAGGACACCAGAATTTTAGAGTCAACTTGCCTATTTCGGCACCGCCTCACAACTTCCATGCTGCTGCCGACGGACAGTTGGGTGGGATTATGAAAATTTACCGTGAATGGCGTATCAGCGGGGATACACAGTGGATGAAAGACCTTTTCCCGGCAGTGAAAAAGAGTCTTGACTATTGCATCCGTACATGGGACCCCTTGCATAAGGGCTATCTTGAAGAGCCGCACCACAATACTTATGACATCGAGTTCTGGGGACCGGACGGCATGTGTACAAGTTTCTATTTGGGAGCTTTGACTGCGTTTATAGAGATGGGCAAGGAGCTGAAGCAACCCGTTAAGGAATATACGGCCCTGCTGTCAAAAGGCAAGAAATACATGGAAACTGCACTCTTCGATGGAGAATATTTCATACAGAAAATTCAGTGGGAAGGGCTTCAGGCTCCCAATCCGGTTGATGTAATGTCTTTCGGGGGAAGTTATTCCGAAGAGGCCCTGAAATTGCTGAAGGAAGAAGGGCCAAAATACCAATACGGTACCGGTTGTCTGTCCGATGGAATTTTAGGGATGTGGATGGCTTCCGTATGCGGACTGGATGAAGTGCTGGACAATGAAAAGGTCAGGAGCCATCTGGTGGCCGTACACAAATACAATCTGAAACATGACTTGGTAGACCATTTCAATCCTCAAAGACCGGTGTATGCTTGTGGTAAGGATGGCGGATTATTGCTTTGCACATGGCCGAAGGGTGGTATGCTGTCACTGCCTTTTGTATACAGCAATGAAGTCTGGACCGGTATCGAATATCAGGTTGCCAGTCATTTGATGATGAAAGGTGAGGTGGAAAAGGGCTTGGATATTGTCCGTGAATGCCGTGAGAGATATGATGGAAGAGTAAGAAACCCATTCAATGAGATAGAGTGCGGCCACTGGTATGCACGTGCCATGGCAAGCTATGGAATGTTGCAGGGGCTTACAGGAGTGCGGTATGATGCTGTTGACAAAACCATGTACATCAATTCTAAGATTGGTGATTTCAAAAGTTTCATCAGTACTGATACCGGTTTCGGAACTATTGAATGGAAAGCAGGAAAGCCTGTGTTGAACGTGGTTTATGGCAACATTGATGTGAAACGCTATAATGTTTCAGGCAAGATTGTGGATTGAGGTCAATTAGGATAGGGATGTACAATCAAAGACAGATTAAGATGACAGAGAAGAAGAAACTTCTTGTTTTGTGTGTTGCACTATTTTGTTTTATAGCTGTTTCTGCACAGCAGAGAATGTCTGTATCGTCTCTTGACGGAAAACTTAGATTTTCTCTGAAAGTAACGCCGGAGAGTGTTTCATATGACATCGACTATAGGAAGCAGCCTCTTATAACAAATTCTTTGCTTGGTTTCAGCTTTGATAGCGGAGAGTTCGGAAGGAATCTTAAAGCAGGAAAGGTGCAGCGTAAAAAGATTGATGAGACATACAAGCTCATTGTCGGCAAGACAAGTAGTGTACGTAGCCGTTGCAATGAAATGACCGTTCCCATGCAGGAACGGTCAGATTCCGGCCGTCTGATAAACCTGGTTGTAAGGGCATTCGATGACGGGATAGCATTCAGATATGAATTTCCGGAACAGAAAGCATGGGATTCATACGTGATGTATGATGAAAGGACACAGTTCAACTTGCAAGGAAACCCGATGGCGTTGCTCATGTACCTGCCCGGGTATGTGAATACACACGAAGGGGTATACAGTCATGTAAGATATGACAAGGTGGCAAGGAAAAGGCTGATAGAGATGCCGGCGACATTCGAGTTCGACAACGGGGTGGCAGTGGCTATAACTGAAGCGGCCATAAGGGACTATGCGGGAATGTACCTGGTGAAGGAGAAGGGTGGACTGGTGGGAAAGCTCTCGCCAAAACTGGGGCAGGAGAAGATAAAGGTCGAGACAGACAGTTTCCCGCACCGTACCCCGTGGCGCGTAATCTCCGTTGCAGACCGGGTGGGAGGATTGCTGGAGACGAATATACTAACAAGCCTGAACGAGCCCTGCAGGATTGAAGACACTTCATGGATTAAGCCTTGCAGGACCACGTTCACATGGTGGAACGGGAATGTCGTGCCGGACAGCACGTTCTCTCCGGGAAACAACTTCGATACAAACAAGTACTACATCGATTTTGCAGCACGCAATGGCTTGGATGCACATGGAATCTACGGATATGCGGAGACTCCTTGGTACTATGATGACAACTTCAATTTCGGATGGGCGGGACCCAATGCGGACGTTACAAAACCGATACCGTGCCTGAACATGCCGAGAATTGTGGAATATGCAAGGAGCAAGGGGGTTGGCATACATCTGTGGGTACACTGGAGACCGTTGTACGACAAACTCGAAGAAGCCTTTGCGCTCTATGAGGGATGGGGGGTAAAAGGACTCATGGTGGACTTCATGGACCGTAATGACCAAGAGATGATACGCATCCAAGAAGAGATACTGGAATGTGCGGCAAGACACAGGCTCTTCATACAGTTCCATGGGTCGAGCAAGCCTTCCGGACTGGTAAGGACGTATCCGAATGAATTCACACGGGAGGGGACACTCAACTATGAAGTATGCAAATGGGACACGCTGGTGAATGCGGACCATGACATTGCGATACCCTTCACCAGGATGCTGGCGGGAGCGACGGACTATCACCTGGGAGGGTTCAGGGCACTGCCGCGCTCGGAGTTCAAGATACAGTATGTAAATCCTCATGTAATGAGCACACGCTGCCATATGTTGGCCATGTATGTGGTTTTGGAAAACCATCTCACCTCTTTGTGCGATACGCCAAAGGCTTATGAAGGTCAACCGGGGTTCGAGGTGCTCCGTACCGTGCCGGGAACGTGGGATGAGATAAGAGTTCCGCTGGCAAAGATGAATGAGCATGTCACGGTGGCCCGCAGGAGCGGTTCGGACTGGTGGGTAGGCTCGCTAAACAACGGTGCGGAAAGGAATCTGAAATTGGAATTGGACTTCCTTAGTGAGGGAGACTACCAAGCAACGATCTATACCGATGCAGAGGATGTGGACCGGAATCCAAACCATCTGGACAGACAGGTACGGAAAGTTACAAGGAAGGATATCATTGAACTGAATCTGGCAAAGGATGGAGGAGCGCTATTACATATCAGAAGGTTATAAGGGTGATGTTTATCAGTTGAAATTGTATTTCAATCAGTTGTTAGTTTGTTAGGATAAGAAGATTGTTCCAGGATAATATTTTTAGTCAATGGATTTATAACATGAACAGAAGAAATTTTATAAAGAGAGTGGGCCTTTTGGGGGCAGGATATGCGCTGAATAAAAACTTGATGTTTGCGAATTCAGGCGTAGCTTCGACAGCTGCCTCTTTTTCGTCGTTTCCAACAGTAAGGAAGCCTATATCGGAAAGGAACTTCAAAAGTCCTGCCATTGAAAAGGCCATTGCTACTTTTAAACAGAAGGTCAAGAATGAAGAACTGGGCTGGCTGTTTGGGAATTGTTTTCCGAATACGTTGGACACAACCGTTTTTTATTCAGAAAAGGATGACCGACCGGATACATATGTGATTACCGGTGATATTGATGCCATGTGGTTAAGGGATAGTTCTGCCCAAGTATATCCGTATTTGGATTTCATGTCTGAAGATAAGAACCTGCAAAGACTGATAATTGGCGTTATCAATAAGCAGACCTCCTTTATATTGAAGGATCCGTATGCCAATGCCTTTTATGATGATGATACGAAGTATACAAGATGGAACAGCGACCATACGGAGATGAAACCGGGTATTCATGAGCGTAAATACGAGTTGGATTCGCTTTGCTATCCCATTCGCCTGGCATATGGATACTGGAAAAAGACAAATGATGCTTCTCCTTTCGATGCGCAATGGAAGAAGGCGATAGAAACCGTTTTAAGGGTCTGCAAGGAACAGCAGAGAAAAGATGGTAACGGGCCTTATAGCTTTCGCAGAACTTCGGAATGGGCTATAGATGCTGTTCCTATGGGTGGAGTGGGCTATAAAGTAAATCCGGTCGGATTGATTTGCTCTACTTTCAGGCCTAGTGATGATGCCACTATCTTTCCTTTTCTCGTCCCGTCCAATTTCTTTGCGGTGGCCAGTTTGAGGCAGGCTTCCGAAATGGTTCAAAAGATAACCAAAGACAATGTACTGGCTGATGAACTGTTGGCGTTGAGTAAAGAAGTTTATAATGCTTTGCAGACTTATGCCGTGGTGAATCATCCGAAGTTCGGTAAAATCTATGCTTTTGAAATAGATGGCTTTGGATCGGCTTATCTTAGTGATGATGCCAACGTCCCTAATCTGCTGGCGTTACCCTATCTGGGTGGTGTTGATAGGGATGATGCAATTTATGCCAATACCAGAAGATTCGTGTGGTCGGAATACAATCCTTATTTCTTTAAAGGTTCTTATTTTGAAGGGATAGGAGGACATCATATTGGTACGGACATGATATGGCCGATGAGCCTGATAATGAAAGCCCTGACTGCTCAAGACGATAAAGAGTTACAGCAATGTATCCAGATGCTCCAGAAAACGCATGCCGGTACCGGGTTCATGCACGAGTCATTCCACAAGGATGACCCCAAGAAATTCACAAGGAGCTGGTTTGCATGGGCCAATACATTGTTTGGAGAATTGCTGTGGAAAACATTCAATGAGAAACCATATTTATTGGAATATTAATCATCTAATTAATCAATGTAAACAAAAATTTATGAGAAGAATTACAAAATTCAGTTTGTTACTCTCCCTTGTTCTGGGATTGTACTTTCCTACTGTTTTTGCACAGTCGAACATGACGAACGAAATGTTTGACTTGGCAAAGTTGAAGTCGGGTGTAAAAAACAAAAGAATCTCCAGTACAGATCCTACCGGAGGTAACAGAGATCACTTGGAGCCCTTCAAACCAGGTGAGAAACGCATCATTGCAGACATCAAGGGAACGGGAGTCATCAACCACATTTGGGTGACGATTGCGCCTCCACCTCCCACTTTGAGCAGAAACGACATTATCATTCGCATGTATTGGGACGGCAACGATTATCCTTCGGTAGAGTCTCCCATCGGCCCTTTCTTCGGACAAGGCTGGGATGAGAGATACAACTACGCATCCTTGCCTCTTTCGGCCGGTCCTGAAAACGGTACCGGTCTGTCGTGCTATTTCGCTATGCCTTTCGAGAAGGGCGCACGCATTGAAATTGAGAACCAGAGCGACCGCAACATAGATGCTTTCTACTTCTACGTGGATTATCTGGAGATGGCGAAGCTTCCCAAGGACATGGGCCGCTTTCATGCCTGGTATAACCACAACCTGACTGAAGCACTTCCCGAAGGCGAGACGGAGTGGGGAGTTACCGGTGCCCAGAAGCCGAACACCACCGGCGAACGCAACTATGTGTTCATGGAAACCCAAGGCAAGGGACACTTTGTAGGTATCAATTACTATGTGCATTGTCCCACTCCCATGTGGTATGGCGAAGGTGACGACATGTGGTTCATTGATGGAGAAAAGGTTCCCTCGCTGATAGGTACAGGTACGGAAGACTTCTTCAATACGGCCTGGTGTCCTAAAGAAGCCTTCTCGCATCCTTACTTCGGTTATCCCCGTGTGAACAATGATATAGGCTGGCTGGGTCGTACCCACGTTTACCGATTCTTCATTGAAGATCCCATTTTCTTTGAAAAGAGCCTGAAGGGAACCATCGAACATGGCTCCAACAACAACTTGACGTTGGATTTGTCTACCGTGGCTTATTGGTACCAAGATTCGGCTGTGGCTCTTCCCGAAGCTCCTACAAAGGCACAGCGTGCTCCGAAACCTTTCATCAACCATGTTGATATACATCGTTGGCGGGATGCCTGGCGTAAGTCCAAGGGTAACAAAGCCACTCTGTGGGGCAACGAGTAAACTTTTGTAACGCTCTTTTTTTATACGTTCATAGGCTGATATTTATATCCGGGGTTTTGCCATTATATTGGCAAAACTGTGTCTCTATATTGGCAAAACTGTGCCAATATATTGGCACGACTATGGAAAAATAGTTCTACGGAGCAGCAAATTCAATAAATCATTAATAAAGGTACGAAATGAAGAATATTCCCAAAAAGCAATTTGCGGGCTGGATGCTGATGCTACTGTTGTGCATCAGTATCTCGGTATTTGCCCAGTCGCCTAAGAAGGTGACCGGACGTGTGATGGATGCACAAGGTGAGTTACTCATCGGTGTGAATGTGACGGAGGCGGCAGACCCTTCTAATGGTGTGGTGACGGACATCAACGGTACGTATACGATTACGTTGAAAGGTAATAAGCCGTCATTAAAATTCTCTTATATTGGCTTTAAGGATAAAGTGGTAGCGGTAGGCTCCAAAGGAGTGCTTGATGTAGCTTTGGAAGAAGATGTGGCAGCCCTTGACGAAGTGGTGGTAGTGGGCTTCGGAACGCAGAAGAAAGCTTCTGTGGTCGGCTCCATTACCAATATAGAGCCGGCCAAACTTGCCGCGGCTCCCAGCCGTTCGCTTAGTAACAACTTGGCGGGTATGGTTCCCGGTGTGATTGCGGTTCAGCGTAGCGGTGACCCTTGGTTCAATAACTCCGACTTCTGGATTCGTGGTATCAGTAGCTTTACTGGCAATACCAATCCGCTGGTATTGGTGGACGGCGTCGAGCGTTCGCTCCACGACATCGACCCTGAAGAAATCGCCTCCTTTTCCGTGTTGAAGGATGCTGCCGCCAGTGCCGTCTATGGTGTGCGCGGTGCCAATGGTGTAGTGATGATTGAGACCAAGCGCGGCAAGATTGGAAAGCCGCAGGTGAACGTCCGCTTCGAACACTCCTTTACGCAACCCATCAAGATACCCGACTACATCGGCAGTGTGAAGTATCTGGAACTGATTAACGAAATGTATGCCGAGCAGGGTAGAAACCCGTTTGTAAGCGAAGCCACCCTGCTGAACTACAAGAACCAGACCGACCCGGAACTCTATCCCGATGTGAATTGGTGGGATGTTATCTCCAAAGACCATGCAGACAACACAAAGGCGAACGTTAGTGTCAACGGTGGTACGGACATTCTTCGTTATGCGTTGGTGGCAGGATATTACAATGAGAACGGTATCATTGAACGCGACAAAAACCAGGAGTGGGACTCTTCCCTGAAGGTGAGCCGATATACGGTGCGTTCCAATGTAGATGTGAATGTGACTCCCACCACTTTGTTCCGCGCCAATGTGGGCGTATTCCTGCAAACTCGTAACGCTCCTCCGGGAGACACGGAAACCAACCAGGGCATTTTCTATCAAGCCATGCGTGTACCTCCCTACGTGCATCCGGCTATCTATGCCGATGGGCGCATTCCACGTGTGATGTACAAGGAGAACCCTTGGGCGTGGGCCACGCAGCGTGGATACGAAAAACTAAATCATAATAAGATTGAATCCTTAGTATCGTTGGAACAAGATTTGAAGTTCGTTACACCGGGATTGAAGTTCAAAGGAACCTTCTCTTTCGACAAGTTCTCGGCAACTTCCGTAACACGTTCCAAGAACCCCTATTACTACAATCCCGCCACCGCACGCGATGCAGAGGGCAACATCATCACTGATGTGCAGACCACCGGACAAGAGTTCCTGGGCTATGCAAAAGGAGCTGAATGGGGCGACCAGTCCATCTATCTGGAAGGAATGCTTTCGTACAATCATGTTTTCGGTGACGTACATGATGTGGGGGGGATGTTTTTGTACAATCAAAAGGACTACAACAACGGAGAAGCGCTTCCTTATCGTACACAAGGTATAGCTGGAAGACTCTCGTACACTTATGACAGCCGTTATATCGCCGAGCTGAATTTCGGTTATAACGGTTCCGAGAACTTTGCCAAGGGCAAACGCTTCGGCTTTTTCCCGGCAGCGGCGATAGGATGGATTGTGTCTCAGGAAAAGTTTATGGAGCCGCTTTCAGGTATCATCTCCAATTTAAAGTTGAGGGCTACTTGGGGTAAGGCAGGAAACAGTGAGTTGGGAATCAGGGGACGCGCAGATTACAGACGTTTTGCATATATTTCCACTATCGTTGATACGGGTTCTTATCGCTGGGGTACGGATGCAGAGATATATCGCTTGGGACGTTCGGAAGGTGAGATTGGTGTATCTGACCTGACCTGGGAGACTGTGACTAAGATGAATGCTGGACTAGATTTGGGGTTATGGAACAATAGCGTGAATATTGTTGTGGATGTGTTTAAGGAGAAGCGTGAAGATATCTTTATGAAGCGTACCAATGTACCTGGTTCTACCGGATTCAACCGCCCCGTTTGGGCCAATTATGGCAAGGTCGAGAATCAGGGATTTGATGTGTCTTTGAATGTCAACCATAAGTTCAATAGCGATTGGGCCATTTCCGCTATGGCAAACTATACCTACGCACACAATAAGGTTGTGGAAATAGACGAACCTGCCGCCATCTTGGGTACATACCGTTCGCAAACCGGTAAGCCTATAGGGCAATTGTTTGGCTTGATAGCCGAAAGGCTCTTTACGGAAGATGATTTCGATGAAAACGGTATGCTTAAGGAAGGAATTCCGGCACAGAAGTTCAGTGATATGAGTAACCTACGTCCCGGTGACATTAAATACAAAGATTTGAACGGGGATGGTGAAGTGACCGCAGTAGATAAAACAGCCATTGGTGGTACACGTATTCCCGAGATTGTCTATGGTTTTGGAGCTACAGTAAGCTATAAGTCGTTCGATTTGGGAGTATTCTTCCAAGGAACAGGTAAAACCTACCAGCTCTTGGGCGGAGAGACCTGGTTGCCGGGTTCTTCCTTAGGTGCTGGTAACATCTATTCGAACATTGACGACCGTTGGACACCTGAAAATCCGAGGCAAGATGTATTCTGGCCCCGTATGGGAGACAAGGCTGTGGCAAACAATGAACAAGCTTCCACATGGTGGTTGCGTGACATGAGTTTCCTGCGCTTGAAGAATCTGGAACTTGGATATACTCTTCCGCAACGTTGGACTACCAAAATTGGCATCCGCGGCTGCCGTTTGTTTGCAAGAGGAACCAATCTGCTGACGTTCTCCAACTTCAAGCTTTGGGACCCCGAACTGGAAACTACCGATGGATTGAGATACCCACAGATGAAATCTGTATCAGTGGGTTTTAGCATCAATTTCAACAATTAATTAAGATACGAAGAAAATGAAAAAATATAAATCTATAGCAAAAGCTGTCTTATTGTCGTGCACCCTGGCATTGACAACGAGTTGCAACGATTTCTTGGACAAGGCTCCCGACGACCAGCTTACCATGGAGATGATTTTCACGGACAAGATAAGGACTGAGGACTGGTTGGCAGGTGTTTATTCATCCATTCCCAGCCCCATGTGGGGGTATTTCAAGGCACAAGGTTATAACATTATGGGCGATGATATCACTATTCCCCAAGATTGGTCGCCGTATGGATGGAGCAATGTGTATGCCTACACCACCGGAAACTGGAGTCCTATCTCAACATGGGACCCCTATTATTGGGTAGAATTACACAAGCGCATACGTTCCGGCCTTATCTTCTTGCAAGAGGCAAAAGTACTTCCGGAAAAAGACCTGAAGGAATCTTATGTCAACCAGATGAAGTACGAAGTCCGTTTCCTGATAGCCTACTATTACTCTTTGATGATTGAGTTGTATGGTGCCATACCGTTTACTCCCGGTGTGCTTGTTTCCGTCGATGCGCCCGAATCGGAGATGATGACTCCCCAAAGACCCTATGCCGAAGTGGTAGATTGGATTGACAAAGAGCTGCTGGAAGTGTCAGAGCATTTGCCCGCTGTCTATCCCAATAATACCGATTGGGGCAGGGCTACCTCTATCATGGCTTTGGCAATACGTGCCAAAACACTGTTATTTGCCGCAAGTCCATTGTTCAACGGCAATCCGGATCTCAAGGACTGGAAGAATTCGGAAGGAGAATTCCTCTTTGATGCCGAAGCCAAGCCGGAAAGATGGGAAAAGGCTGCCAAAGCTCATCTCGACTTGATAAAGGCAGCCGAAGCGGCCGGACATAAGCTGTACTATGAGTATAATGTGGATGGAAGTATCGACCCCTTCATGTCTTACTACAACATGTCGTTGAAACGCTTCTCAGAAGGCAACAAGGAGATTCTTTTCGGACGCCCCGAAAATGTGGACCTGAACAACTGGCAGGCTCATCATCTGCCGAAAGGTATCGGTGGAAATGCCGCTATGGGTGTTACTCAGGAACTGGTGGACGCTTTTTATATGAAGAACGGTGAAATGCCTATATTGGGATATAACGAGGATGGTTCGCCCATTATCAACCCGGAATCGGGGTATGTGGAAAACGGATTCTCTACCAATACAGAGTATAGAACCACGAAGTGGCCGGGCGGTGGACCTTCGAACCTTGCCAATAAAGAAACCGGTGTAAGCCCGGTAACAGAAGAAGGTACCTACAACATGTATTGCAACCGGGAGCCTCGCTTCTATGTTTCCGTCATCTATAATGGCGCATGGCTGGGAGTTGATAACCGTCGTGTGAACTTCCTTCAAGGAGGCCGTGATACGGATATGACTTTCGACTCTCCGCAGAACGGTTATAATGTCCGTAAGCGAATCTCTTTGGATGTACTTCCCAGAGATGGAAAGTATGTATATCAGCCGGGTATCTTATACAGAATGGCTGAAGCGTATTTGGGCTATGCGGAAGCATTGAACGAGTCTTCGCCAGCTCCCACTCCCGATGTATATAAGTATGTGAACTTGATTCGTGAACGTGCCGGAATTCCCGCTTTGAAGGAAGGGCTGAGTAAGGAAGAAATGCGTGCCGCCATTCAGCAAGAACGTCGGGTAGAGTTCAATTGTGAAGGTATCCGTTTCCATGACCTCCGTCGTTGGAAGATTGCCGACAAATACCTGGGCGGCAAGCTTTATGGTATGAATCATGACGGTTCTGAGAAGAGCGATGATGTGAACAATCCGAAGGCTTTTTATAAGAGAACTTACTACAAGAGCCGTACCTTCAACAAAAGAATGTATTTATGGCCCGTTCCGCAGGCTCAGATGGACATCAACCCCAATTTGAGACAAGCTCCCGGATATTAATAAATAATTAGAGAACAAGTATGAAATCAATAAAATTCATTTTTTGTACGATGGCGTTAGCGTTTACCACATTGATGTCTTGCTCGGATGATAATGAGGTGGACTTGTCCAATCGTAAGTTTGTCCGTATCGATCAATCGGCAGTTTATGTGGAGATTGACGAGAATGTCACTGTCACCGCTTCCGTTGACACTTTGGCGGGTGATTCCTATCTGTTGAAATGGAGCGTGCTCGATTCCGATGTAGCGACCATTGAAGGTGTAGAAAACAACGCAGCCGTCATTACGCCTATTGCCGTTGGAAAAACGGTTATCAAGGTAGAGACAGCCGATGGCAAGTTGTGCTACTTTAGTGACTTGACTGTTACCAAGACTCCTAAGACGTGTTACATTGACTTTGGTGTCATTGATTCTCCGGCTCCGTTTAACAACTATAGGAATCCCAGAGACCCCGGATTGGTAAATATGCTCGACCATAGAGGTCGTCCTACTACTTTCGGCATCGAGGTGGACAAACCGTTTTCCGGAGAATTGGCTCGCGGTTTGAATAATAATTTGGGTCTTCCAAAAACAGCTTCTGAGGATATGTTTTTCAGCGACGGTATTGCTATTCCGCTCAGTGGATTTAAGGTGACAGGTCTCTCTCAAGGAACAAAATATACGTTCAGTTTCTATGGTCACATCAATGACCGTGGAACTGAAACCGAGTTCCATGTAATCGGAAAGAACGATGGCGTTGCTTATTTGGTTAATGACGATAATTTCGATAGAACGGTAGAGATTAAGGGTATTGAGCCTAATGACGAAGGTGTTGTTTATATCGAGATGAAACCGGGCCCGAACAATGTACAATGGGCCAAATTCTTTGGCGTAAATACCATGGTACTTTCAGAAGAGGAGAATTGATGTGGTTTTATAGACCATAATCCTTTCTATTGAAATAATACTGTCAGTGAGGAGAGATACCGTTTAAACAGGCATTCTCTCCTTGCCTTTTTAAAAAACATATAGTAAAATAGTTTATGAAAATTAATTTGAAAGAAGTTTCTGTTTTCTTGTCTGCCATTCTATTGGCAGGCTCGTATGCCGTGGCTCAGAACCCATACAGATGGACGGATGAGCTGGAGTTATTGAAAAGAGTGGATAAATTGCCGGAGTATCGCACTGGCTCTTATGTGGAGCAGTTCTCGAGTTACGACCGTACCGGAGGCAATGATGATGGTTTTGCGGGTACTTATTCTTTCCTTCGTAAGGAAGGTGATAAGTTGGTGATTGCTGAGATGGAAGGCCCCGGAGTCATCAACCGAATCTGGACTCCTACACCGACGGACAATATGCTCTATTTCTATTTTGATGGACAGAAAGAGCCCGGTCTGAAAATAAAGTTCTCGGATTTGTTTTCCGGTAAGGTTTATCCGTTTACAAAGCCCGTTTGTGGTAATGAAATCGGTGGTTTTTATTGTTATCTGCCCATTACGTACAAAAAGTCCTGCAAAATTGTTTTCGATGGACCTAAATTGGAATTCATTCAGATACAATACCGTAACTTGCCGGAAAAGAAGGTGGAAACCTATACCGGTGAATTCTCACAGCAGGATAAGGATTTGTTGGCTGAGGTGAATAGAATATGGGCTGACTTGTCTCCTGCTGTAACGAATTATACCTTTGGAAAATCAGCTGGTGTACAGACGGAAGAAAAGGTATTTACACTGAGTCCGGGAGAAGAAGTTTCTTTCTTTGAGATGGCAGAACCGGGACGTATTGTAGGTATGTCGATTGATGGCGGAACATCTTTCGAAGGTTTATACAAAGATGTGATTCTTTCAGCTAAATGGGATAATGAGAAGGTGGAGGCTATTTATGCCCCCGTTGCTGATTTTTTTGGATATGCCTATGGAAAAGGAGCAATGCGGAGTATCTTAATGGGTAAGCAAGGTACTTCCAACTACTGCTATCTGCCAATGCCTTTTGACAAGTCAGCTTCTATGAAGATGATTTATAAAAAGAGAGAAGGTATTCAGCAATCTCCTATTTCTGTAAACGTTAAAGTGTACTATAACAGTAATAAGCGTAATGTGAAGGAAGAGGGTAAGTTCTATTCTGTATGGCGTAGAGAGAAAACTCCTCTCGGCATTTTCCATAAGTTTGCTGCACAAAAAGGAAAAGGACATTATGTAGGAACCATCCATCAGGCACAAGGCCTGCGTCCGGGAATGACCTTGTTCTTCGAAGGGGACGACAGCACTTACGTAGATAATAAAATGCGTCTGCACGGCACCGGTTCCGAAGACTATTACAACGGTGGCTGGTATGCTTTATTGGATCGTTGGGACAGAGGAAACAGCCTCCCTCTCCATGGTTGTCTGGATTATTCACTTCCGATGGCCAGAACCGGTGGATACCGTTTCTTCTTGGCCGACAAAATGTCCTATGAGAAGGAAATCTATCATGGAATGGAACATGGTGAAGTAAAAAATAATTTCCCGGTAGATTATACATCTGTTGGATTCTTCTATGCAGCCCAGCCATTGCAAGGCAGAGAAGAGCCTACTGCTGAATTACGCACTGTATATCAGCCGACAGAACATATTTATTTCCCTCAATTGATGCAGCTGAGTCTTGGTGGAGGTGTCCAGGTAACAAATGAGCGTGGAATCCGTATGACCACCCAGCATGGAGGAGTAGTGCGCATCATGCTGAACGATGTGCCCGAAGGAAAATATAAAGTGCTGATAAACTATTTTGAGAAACCGAATGGTGCCGACTTCCAGGTTTGGCAACGCCAGAAGCAACTGTCCGGATGGATCTCTACTAAGAAGGACAAAGAAGTGTCTAAAGACAGAGTACATGTAGGAGACATCAATTTGACGGAACAAACCAATTCGGTCACTTTCCATGTGAGAAATAATAACGGTGGGGACCAGTTTGAACTGGGACTGATTATCCTGGAAAGAATGAAGGAATAGATGTGGGAATGTGTACTTGTATATGGAATTGATAAGAATGAGAACTAAACAAATTTTACTGTTCGGGCTTGTTACCTGTAGTTTGACGGGCAATATGGCTTGTAAGGATGCTGATAGTGAAAAAACGCTGTGTATTGATAATGTACGCATGATATCCCGTGTCACGGGTGATCCTTTGCCGGGAGATACATTGCTGAATCCCAATAATACCGGACCTGACTTTGATGTATATGGAACGGATTTGGGGTTAATGTGGCATATGGATGGAAACCGTGTGGGCATGTTTTTCGGAGATACCAGTGGAGAAGGTTTTGTCGTGAATAAAAATGGTGGCAATGGTTCCAACTGGCGTTCCAACGTACTGGCTTTTTCATCGGATACAGAGCTTACAGACGGTCTTAAAATAGATTCAATGCTGCTTGATGCCGATGGTAAGGCGCTTGAGGTATGTGCGGGCGGTAAGACGAATCCGGAGGTATACCAGACTTCCATCCCTACGAGTGCTATTCGGGCCGGTAAAACGGATTGTGTCCATATTATGAACATCTATGATTGGGGAGCGCCTCATGGACGCTGGCTTACCAATTTTTCTTCTGTCTATACTTCCAATGATGACGGTCGGACATGGGAGCGGCGTGAAGAGGTGACTTTTTCTCCCGACAGTCATTTTTCGCAAGTGGCTTATGCCAAATGTGACGGATGGATTTATATGCTCGGCACACAGGCCGGACGTGGTGATGCTGCGTATCTGGCGCGTTTCCTTGAGAAAGATCTTCTGGATATGAAGGCCTATGAATACTGGAACGGTGAAAGTAAAGAGTGGATACGTGGAAATGAGGCTGCCGCTACTCCGGTATTGAGAGGTCCCGTAGGAGAAGCGTCGCTGATATGGCACAAGAAGTTTGAGCGTTGGATTCTGACTTATAATTATGATCCGAATCATGACGAGACTCCTTTGACCAAAAGGCATGCCATTCTTTATTGTACATCGAAGGATCTCGTCCAGTGGAGCGAGCCGAAAGTATTGGCGGAAGCGGACAGATATCCAGCTTTGTATTGCGCTTACATACATCCGTTGAAAGACAATGATGACCAGCTTTGGTTCATCATGTCCATGTGGGGGCCATACAATGCTTTCCTGATGTGTGCCGATATGAAGCTGGAATAATAATCACTTGACTTGAATTGGATATGAAGCTTAGGAATTTATTTTTATTAATAGCTCTCTCGTTACCGGTTTGCTTGTCTGCACAGACAAGCAAACAAATCTATCTGCAACGAGCCGATTCTTTGCTTCAGCAGATACTTACTCTCTATAAAGTGGAGAAGTATGGCCTGCTGACGGAAACTTATCCAAGAAACCCGGAGCAGAGAATTACATATACGGCCAATACCGGCGCTGTTGTTAACCAGCAGGAGGTCTCTTTCTTGTGGCCTTATTCAGCCTTGGTATCCGGTTGTGTCTCTTTGTATAAGGTTTCCGGGCAAAAGAAGTACAGAAAACTGATGGACCGGCAGATAAAGCCGGGACTGGACCTTTATTGGGACTCTACCCGGATTCCCCATTGTTACCAGTCGTATCCGGCTTTTGCAGGTCATAATGATCGTTATTACGATGACAATGACTGGGTGGCCATTGATTTCTGTGATTACTATGAACAGACTGGTGACAAGGAGTATCTGGAAAAAGCCATCCAGCTGCATGACTATATTTATTCCGGATGGTCCGAAGAGTTGGGGGGAGGAATCTATTGGTGCGAACAGAAGAAAGAATCAAAAAACACTTGTTCGAATGCTCCGGCTACTGTTCTCTGTATGAGGCTGTTTAAGTTGACTAAGGATGCAAAATACCTTGAGCAAGCTAAGAAGACCTATCAATGGACCCGTGACAATCTTTGTGACCCTTCTGACTTTGTATATTGGGACAACAAGAATTTGCAGGGAAAAGTGGATCCGGCCAAATATACTTATAACAGCGGGCAGATGATTCAGGCCGGTGTACTTCTCTATCAGGTAACTGGAGAGAAGCGTTACCTGAAGGAAGCGCAGCAGACAGCCGAGGGTGCCTGCCGTTTCTTTCTGAAGGTACAGCCTATCGCAACAGGAGAGATGAAATTCTTTCCGGCAACTCCTTGGTTTAATGTAATCTTGTTCAGAGGTTTGAAGGCGCTATATCTGGTTGATAGGAATGAGGCGTACATAAAGACCATGATTGCGAATGCGGATTATGCTTGGAACTATGCGCGTGATGAGAATGGCTTGTTTAGTAATGATTGGTCGGGAAACAGAAAAGAGCAGTTCAAGAGTCTACTGGAGAATGCCTGTATGATTGAGCTTTTCGCCGAGATCAGCGAACTGCAATAAATAAAACCTTTAAACACAATAAACAATAAATAAACAGAAAATGAAAAGACAGATTGCTGTATTGGTATCCGCCTTGCTAATGGGTGGCGGTACCTATGCTCAGAATGGTGCTCAGGCGCAAAGACCGAAAGCCTACATGGTGTCTGATGCACATTTGGACACACAGTGGAACTGGGATATCTAGACCACAATAAAGGATTATGTATGGAACACGATCAGTCAGAATTTGTTTCTGCTGAAGCAGTATCCGGAATACATCTTTAATTTTGAAGGTGCGGTCAAGTATGCCTGGATGAAGGAATATTATCCGGCGCAATACGAAGAGATGAAGAAATTCATAGAGAGCGGCCGTTGGCATATCAGCGGAGCCAGCTGGGATGCCACTGATACACTGGTTCCTTCCATAGAGTCTGCGATTCGTAACATCATGCTTGGTCAGAATTATTATCGGAAGGAATTTGGTGTGGAAAGCACTGACATCTTTTTGCCGGATTGTTTCGGTTTTGGCTGGACACTTCCTGCCATTACGTCCCATTGCGGACTGATTGGTTTCTCTTCTCAGAAGTTGCAGTGGCGCAACAAGCCGTTCTACGGCAACGACAAATATCCTTTCACTATCGGCCTATGGCAAGGTATAGACGGCTCTACCATCATGATGGCTCATGGATATGATTATAACCAGCGTTTTGAGGACGAAGACTTGTCGGAAAACAAGAATTTGTTGGAATTGACTACCCACTCTCCGCTTCACATGGTCTACCGCTATTACGGTACGGGAGACATAGGTGGTTCACCTACATTGGAGTCTGTACGTGCCATAGAGAAAGGCCTGCAAGGCAATGGTCCGCTGCAGATTGTCAGTGCCACGAGTGACCGGATATATAAAGACTTCCAGCCTTACGCAAGCCATCCGGAACTGCCCAAGTTCAACGGTGAACTGTTGATGGATGTTCACGGTACCGGATGTTATACTTCCCAGGCTGCCATGAAGCTGTACAACCGTCAGAATGATCTTTTGGGGGATGCAGCGGAACGCTCCTCCGTTGTAGCCGAATGGCTGAACCAAGCTTCCTATCCCGGAGCTGCATTGACTGAGAACTGGCAGCGTTTCATTTTCCATCAGTTCCATGATGACCTTACGGGAACAAGTATACCGCGGGCTTATGAATTCTCATGGAATGACGAGTTGATTTCCCTCAAGCAGTTCTCCGGTATTCTTACTTCCTCCATTGACGCTGTGGCAAGAAAGATGGATACCAGGGTGAAAGGGATACCGGTGGTGCTTTACAATGCGCTTGGATTCCAGGTTGCCGATATGGCAGAGGTGGAACTTGCCTTGCCAAAGAAACCGAAAGGGATTACCGTATATGATATGAATGGCCGGAAAGTGGCCGCCCAACTACTGTCCTATGTCGATGGTAAAGCCAGACTCTTGATGGAAGCTGTTTTGCCTGCTACCGGTTATGCGGTATATGATGTCCGCACATCCGGTCTGTCGGCTGACGCCCGGGTATCTGTGAATGCCAATACATTAGAGAATTCTGTTTACAAGATAACGTTGGATAAGAAGGGAGACATCATTTCACTGTTTGACAAGAAGAATGGCAAAGAGCTGGTGGAACCCGGTAAATCTATTCGTTTGGCGCTTTTCACGCAGAACAAGTCCTACATGTGGCCTGCTTGGGAAATCTTGAAGGAGACCATAGACCGGGAACCGGTTTCCATCACAGAGGATGTGAAGATGACACTGGTGGAGGATGGTGAGCTGCGCAAGTCACTCTGCATCGAGAAACGTTATGGAGAGTCACTCTTCAAGCAGTACATCCGTTTGTATGAGGGTAGCCGTGCCGACCGCATAGACTTTTACAATGAGGTGGACTGGCAGTTGTCCAATGCTTTGTTGAAGGCCGAATTTCCTTTGAACATGGCAAATACGGAAGCCACCTACGATTTGGGACTTGGAAGTGTGAGGCGGGGCAACAATACGGAGACTGCCTACGAAGTCTATGCACAGTATTGGGCCGATTTGACTGACCGTAGTGGAAACTATGGCGTGTCTGTCCTGAATGACAGCAAATACGGCTGGGACAAGCCGGACGACAACACCCTCCGCCTGACCCTGCTGCATACCCCCGAAACAGACAAGGATTATGCTTACCAGAACCGCCAGGACTTCGGGCATCATTGCTTTACATACAGTCTGGTGGGTCATGCCGGCGGACTTGACAAGGCTGTCACCATGGAGAAGGCGGAGATATTGAACCAGAAGCTGAAAGCTTTCCGTACCGATAAACATAGGGGTACATTGGGTAAGGAGTTCTCTTTCGTCTCTTCCAATAACCGCAATGTCATTATCAAGGCATTGAAGAAAGCCGAGAACTCGGATGAGTATGTAGTGCGTGTCTATGAGATGGGCGGTGAGAAGGTGCAGGATACGGTACTTTCTTTTGCAGGCGAGATTGCCAGTGTCTGCGAAGCGGATGGCACTGAAAAGAGTATCGGTTCGGCCGAATTTAGTGGAAACGGGCTGTCTATAAGTATAAAGCCTTATTCTATAAAGACATTCAAGGTACGTTTGAAGTCATCGGGCGAGGACGCTTATCAATTGCAGTATGCCTCTTTACCGTTGTCCTATAACTATAAATGTTCCTCATTCAACGAGTTCCGCGGTGAAGCTGATTTTGAGTCGGGTTATTCGTTTGCGGCAGAACTGTTGCCCGAATCCTTGACTGTAAACGGAATTCCTTTCCAGCTCGGCGAGAAAGATGCCGCCAACGGAATGACGTGCAATGGTGATACTATTGTTCTACCGGAAGGTAAAAAGTATAATAAACTGTATTTTCTGGCTGCCGCTACGGACGGGGACTATGCCGCCACTTTCCGGTGCGGAGGGAACAAGAGTGAGGTCATTGTACCTTCCTATACCGGATTTGTCGGACAGTGGGGACATTCGGGACATACCAAAGGTTATCTGAAGGATGCCGAAGTGGCTTATGTGGGAACTCACCGCCACTCTCCTACAGCCGATGAGGCCTATGAGTTTACCTATATGTTCAAGTTCGGTGTCGATATTCCGGCAGGTGCTGCCAGCCTTATACTTCCGAAGAGTGAAAAGGTTGTTCTTTTTGCTGCCACATTGGTGGAGGAAACTCTGAAACCCGTCCAGGTTGCCACTAGCTTGTTCCATACAGCCATCCGTGACAATGAGATGGAGTTGAACAGTGTGGAGGTGGAAAAAGAAAACCTGTTGAAGGGTGCGAAGATTATCGCCTATTCCGGCTATTTTAATGATAATGAGAAGCCCGAACGTATCGTTGACGGGGATGTCGATACCAAATGGTGTGAAGTGGGAAGTGCGTTGAATTATGTGGATTTTGATTTGGGTGAGGCGAAAACTGTGAGCGGTTGGAAACTGGTGAATGCAGGCCGTGAGGACAAAGGGTACATTACTTCCGCTTGCTTCCTGCAAGGCAGAAACAGCCAGACTGAAGAATGGAAGACACTTGACAATATAGATGGAAACCGGCAGAATGTCGTATCACGTATGATTGACACTCCGGCGCAGGTACGCTATGTACGCTTGATGATAACCCGTCCTATGCAGCATGCAGGAGGAAAGGTGTTACGCATCAATGAGATGGAGATTTACTAAAATAATCGGTTATGATGAAAAAACTAGTTTTTGTAATTCAGTTGATATTTCTCTATAGCGGTTTGGCTATGGCCGACCCGGTTATCTCTCTTAAGACATTGTTGCATGAGATGACAGACCGTTCCGTGCTGGCGCGTTGGCCCGAAAATGCCTATACGTGTAAGCAGTTCAGCAGCTACGACCGTAGTTCGCATAACATGACGGATAAGCGTGCCTGGTTTGGTAATTTCGACCAAGGACAGTTTATCCGCCAGGAAGAGAACGGAGGGAGGACGGAATATGTGATGATGGATGCCGAAGGCCCCGGTGCCATAGTTCGTTTCTGGATGACTTTCTCCGGCATAAATCGGGGACAAGGGACTCTGCGTATCTACATAGACAATGAGGAAAAACCGGTAATTGAAGGCAATGTACGTGATATATTGAGCGGACAAGTCCTTTGTGGAGAACCTCTTTCAACTTCAGTACCCGATGAGGCTCCGATGGAAGAAAGAGGGCATAATTTATATTTGCCCATACCTTATGCCAAGCGGTGCAAGGTGACTATCGAATCGCCGGACTTGAAGATTACTCCGGAGGGGAAAATTGAGAGTAAGACCATTGTATACTATGCTATCAATTACCGCACTTATACTTCTCCGGTCAAGGTGATTTCTTTCTCGGCCAAAGAGTTGAAGAAGAATGCCCGGCTGATAGCTGCTGTCAATAAGAAGCTGTTGGAAGGAACACCTGGTATTGATACTCCGCTTGCGGGAAGAGAAAGTACGCTCAATCTGGCGGCTTCTCTGGCTCCGGGTGAAAGCCGTAGTTTTACGATTGACGGCTCTCGTGCCATTCGTCGTCTTTCGATGCGGATTGATGCCGATGACCGTCGCCAAGCACTTCGCTCTACGGTCTTGTCCATTGCCTTTGATGGGGAACCAACTGTCTGGGCTCCGGTCGGTGAGTTTTTTGGGGTAGGCTATTATCCCGTTGCAACTGGTACGTGGTATACGCGGGCCGTGCAGGATGATGTGATGAGTGCATGGTGGGTGATGCCTTTCGAGCGGAACTGTACGATTACCTTGACCAATTATGGGGAACAGCCGGTGGAGATATCCAAGGCTGCTGCAGTTAGTGGAAAGTGGCAGTGGGATGAGCGCTCCATGCACTTTGGTACCACATGGCAGCAGTTTACGCATATCCATGCCCGGGGCGATGAGTTTGCCCAGGACCTTACGTTTGCCGATCTTAAAGGTAGGGGCGTGTATGTGGGAGATGCGGTTACTGTCTATAACCCCAACTTGGGTTGGTGGGGAGAAGGAGATGAAAAGGTGTATGTGGACGGTGAAACCTTTCCGTCACACTTTGGAACGGGTACAGAAGATTATTATGGCTATGCCTGGGGGCGCTATGAACCGTGGATAAACCATCCTTTTGTTGCCCAACCCATAGGAGATGGTTGTTATGCTCACATAGGTTTGGCGCAGAATACCCGTGTTCGTAGTTTGGATGCGATTCCGTTTACCCGGAGCCTGCGCTTTGACATGGAGTTATTCGATTGGTCGAATATACACCTTAATTATGCTCCGATAACCTTCTGGTATATGCTTCCCGGAGGCGAAATACAGCCGAAACCCTTTGTGAGCGATGTACGCGAACGGGTTGCCAACCAACCGTCAGATATTTTCGGTTCAGGGATGAGTCTGGTTGTGGAAGGCGAAGCCATGCAGCCTTGTCCGGGGCATACGGGCTCCGTTGAATTGCAGACCAACTTCCACCCCTTGTGGAGTGAGGGTATGCAGCTCTACTGGAAAGAGTTTAAACCGGGAGATAAGCTGTCATTAGTTTTTGACAGTGAAGTGGAAGGAACTTATTATGCGAAAATACAGTTCACTGTGGCGCCTGATTATGGTACATTTGCCCTTCGTGTAAATGATAAGGTGATTACTCCGGAAGTCAGTCTGACCAATGGAGAAGTGTCTCTGCTTTTGGTGAATCTTGGGCGGGTCAATTTGAAAAAAGGAAAGAATGAGTTGCAGATTGAGTCGATTGCACTGGCTCCGGGACATGATACCGGTTTTTTTGGGATTGATAAGTTGACTCTTCGCAAATAATTCTGTAGACGTCTCTATCGCAGGGATTGTACTTGTATGGATAGCTTTGGATAAATAAAAGTCCAAGGCTATCTTTTTTGTATCAGTTCTTTTTCTATGATAAAATGCTATCTTTGTCCTCAAAATAATAGGTAAGATGAAACTTCGTTCACTCTATATCCTTTCTATTGTAGGGCTGCTACTGGTAATTGTGGTGCAGATTGGTGGTATGATGTATGCTTACGACAATACCAAGAAAGAGGCGGAACGCGCACTGAACGAATGTTTCCGTCTGGCTTTTATCGAAACGGTGGACAACGAGATTAATAATTTACCGTTTCCTGACATGACTATCCCTTTTTACTCGTATCTATCCAAAGACAGTATCAGGTCTTTCGAAGATGAGATGTTTTTAAACTATCAGCAGGCAGCTTCCTTTCTCGAAGATGTATATCATGTCGCCATTCCATTAGATGTGATGGCGAGGTTGGTAGAGAAGAAACTGAAATGGAAAAATATAGACCGGACTGTAAATATCCGTCCTGCGACGGACAGAAGCAAGCGTTCGGTATATGTACGGTTCAAGTCTGTTCTTTCGGAAAAAGCCTGGTTGAATGAGAAGAAAGGAGAGGCCATTGAAGCTGTCATGTTTTCTCCTTTTATACCGCTTGTCAAGGATATAGTCTTTTTGTTCCTTCCTACGCTTCTCTTGGTTGTTTTTCTGGTGTACAGTTGGGCCAGGCAAATGGATTCCATACTTAAACAAGGTAATGATATTGAGAAGCAGCGGTCTGCTTTTTATGTGCTGGCAGAGAAGATGAGGTTGCCGATAGGTGAGGTACGTAGTCAGATATCGGAGAGCCGGTGGGCAGATATAGAAGCCTCGGGGCAACATTTGCTGGACATGACAGAACATACGCTTACGGGAGCTAAGCAAAGCGAACGGCAGCGGCAGGTGCGCAAGCAATATTCTTTTAAAGTCTTTTCGATTGTCGGGTTGATTGCCGGCTGTCTGCTGATGGTAGTCTGGTTTGTCTATTTGTACCGTGCTTCTTTCAAAGAAACTGCCTATCAGGTAAATGATTGTTTTGAAGCGGCTTTTTATGACGAGGTCTTGAAACGCCGCCTTTCTTTGCTCTACGAACAGACTGATAGGGATGGAAAGGATGAATGGGAAGAGAGTGTTGAATCGCCTTTTGCAAAGGAGCAAAGGGAATTTCTGGAGAAAGAGCAGTCGAAGTATAAGGTGAACCGCTTTGGAGTGGTACATATGTACAATCCGGTCGATTTGAATTATCGACTACGCTCTGCTTTGATTATGCAGCGCAGCATCAATGAAAGCGGAATGGAATTTCCTCTCTCCGTGCAGTACCTCGATTCTGCTTTTGCTTCCAGGTTGGAAGCCTTGGGAATGACCTATAAGAGTGGTATCCGCCAGTACTACGCTCCCTCCGATAGTACAGTGGTGGAAGCAGGATATGCCTCGGCAAAATATCAGGATATTTCTTCCCGGTTTATACCGTTGAAGGAGGACAGCATCCTTTGTATACAAGGTGTGGTGAAGAATCCGTATCGCTACGTCATAAGTTCCGTATGGTATCTGTTTCTGCCTCTTTGGGTGATGTTTTTGGTGGTGTTGGACTGTATTCTCGGCCAGGTGAAAGTTTTGCGTACACAGCGGCATTTGGAGCAATTCCAGAAGGATTTTACTTATGCTATGATACACGACATGAAGTCTCCTCTGAGTTCCATCCTGATGGGAGCTCATATTCTGAATAGCGGCAAATTGTCCGGTAAGCCCGGAAAAGAAGAGAAATACCGGCAGGCGATGATGGAAGAGTGTGAGCATCTGCTTACCCTTTCCAATCGTGTACTGGTACTTACCAAGCTGGATGAGGGACATTTGGAACTCCATCAGGAAGAGGTGCCTTTGCGGCCTTTACTTGATGATATGATTGCCAAAATTTCTCTGAAAACCAGCAAAAGGGTAGAATTTACGACCGTTTATCATCGTTGTGAAATGGTGTATGCCGATGCCTTCTGTTTGCGTGAAGTGTTGGGCAATCTGCTGGACAATGCCATTAAATATTCCCATGAAGAGGTAAAGATAGATATTATTTGCGAATCGGAGAAAGGCTTCTGCAAGATAAAGGTGTGTGACAACGGATTGGGTATTCCCTTAAAAGACCAGTCTCTTATCTTCAACCGTTTTGAACGTTCTGCAGCAGTCGGGCGAAGTGGAAGGGGCGGTGCTGCAGGTTTTGGTCTGGGCCTGAATTATGTACAGCAGGTGATGCTGGCACATGGCGGCAGGGTAGAAGTGGAAAGTGAAGAGGGGTGCTTCAGTGAATTTACACTCTACTTTCCTATTGAGACTGTATAAATTTACCACACGTGGAAATTCAATCCTTCTGATTTGTCAGTAATATAGGAGCCTCCACCGAATGAGCGTAATTGCCAGAGGATGTAAAGGTCATCGAAACTCATGACAGCCAGTAATATTCCAAATCGTGTGACATCATAATTGCCACTTGTCATACCATATATAAGGGGCAATATACCCAGTAGCAGGAAGGGCAGCAGGCATGTGGTGCGATATTGCCACATGCGTATCGGCGAAAACAATCTGAACAACAGTTTATGTAGGAATAGATTTACCAGGACAGCTGCCAATATACACATGAAGAATCTGACCAGCGATAGATGGCTGGTTGTTTCTCCATGTATCGACTGAAACAGAATCAGCATTGGTACTGCAAATACTATGGCAGCTATGATGCCGTATTTATTAATCCTCTTGCCCGAAACTACTATCTCTGTCCCTTTTCGGCTTTTTGTTATTGAAATATCTGCTTTCATAGTGTGGATTTTTTGTATTGATGTTGCAAAGGTAGAGTGGGGCACATGCTTCATAAGTTATCGCTACGTTAATATTAGGTTAAGAGGCGTTGTTTTCCTCGTTTATTTTATAGCAATATGACTGTTGCATTCATTCTTTTCCTTATTTTTGCAATATATAATAAACGCATTATGATAAAGTTATTGTTGGTAGAAGACGATGCAAGCTTGAGATATATAGTTCAGGGCGGGTTGGAAGATATGATAGGCGGTTATGAAGTGATTGTTGCCGCCAATGGCGAGGAGGGCTTGAAACAGTGGAAAGAACAACATCCTGATGTGATAGTATCTGATATAGAAATGCCCGTTATGAACGGTTACGAGATGGTGAAGCGTATCCGCGAGACAGATGGGGAAACTCCGATTCTGTTCTCCTCTGCCCTGATATCTCCTAAAGATGTGGTAAAAGGTTATGAAATCGGTGCCAATAACTATATAAAGAAACCGTTCATTCCCGAAGAACTGGATGCACATGTCCACGCCTTATTGAAGCTTTCCAAAGGCGAAAAATCGAAAGACACGAGTCAATGCTACAAGATAGGCAAGGAATATGTGTTGGATGCCACACATGCCACTTTGAAACATGCTTCGGGTGTAAACAAGACTTTGACTGTGCGCGAGACAGGTTTGTTGCAGATGCTTTGTGAGAAGCGGGGAGACGTTATCCGCCGGGAAGCTATCTTGGATAAATTCTGGAATACGGAAGATGATTACTTTGCTTCCCGCAGCCTGGATGTATTTGTGACGAGACTTCGGAAATTTCTTTCGGAAGACGAGTCGGTAACCATTAAAACAGTGAAAGGAGTAGGATTGATACTGATAGAAAATTAATAATGTATCCTTCTATATTGCAATAATTTAGCAGTACATGTACTGTTCTTCTGGTTTATTTTCGTTATTTTTGTATAGCAGTATTATATGAATATAAAGAAGGAGGGTATATGCGTATAAAACGGAAAGTCAGTATCTCTTGTCTTGGTGGCCGTTTGGGAATCTGCCTGCTGTTGGCTTTTGTGCCGCAATTGCTTTTTGCGCAGGAAGACAGTGTACGTTTCATTCGTGACAGTATACAGATACAGCCGGAATTCAATGAATCTCTATTCTCTCCTTTTGAGCTTCCTTCTGAAAACTCTGCCCCTTCTTCCATGTTTCATCCGGAGCACTCCTATTCCCTGCCCGATTTTTCACTGAAAGAGTCTCTTCGTCTGCCTTATCAGACCAATCCTTCCCTGCTATTTCGGGGAGATTACAGTACAAGCGGTGTATTAAGACAGTTTCCTCACGGTATGTTATTCGGTTCCGGTGGGCAGACCAGCGTACCGGGTATCGGACGTTTCAACAATGCTTCCCTGGGATATCAGCATGCCTTTAACCAAAGGCTGACGCTCCAGCTTGGCGTAGATGCCATGAAGATAAATATGATTCATTCCACCGGGCAGGCTTTCAGTACTTCGGGAGCTTTGCGGTATCAGGCTTCGGACCGTGTAGCTTTTAAGGTTTTCGGTTCGTATGCCATAGGAAATACTTACGGGATGGATACCCACCGCTACGGTGCCACCATGTCTCTGGATATGTCCGAACGTTTTGGTATGGAAGTTGGAGTACAACGTTATTACGATGCTTATCGCGGTCGTTGGGAGACGGTTCCCGTTGTGATTCCCTATTATAATTTCGACAAGTTTAAATTAAGTCTGGATGTAGGTGGAATCTTGTATGAGATTCTGCGTAACACCGTCTTTGATAATAGAGGGGGCAGTGGCGGAGCGACTATTGCCCCACCACGTTTTCAGATGCCGCCATTGAGATAAGATAAGTATAAATCAGCTTTTTGTAGGGACAATCATCAAACAGTTTACTACTGTTACATAATATTATTGCTAATGTAGAAATACTTTCATGATATTTCGTTTATTTTTTGTTTTGCTGTTCGTTTTTGTGCGGACAGTTGTCCGAAAATGGACATTACTATAAAATAGTTATTCTTTGATAATCAGTGATTTAATTCTTTGGCACGCAGATTGACTATATATAGGCGAAGGCGGTTATGAAACAACAACCTCCTCAGAGAAAGAAGTAATAACAATAAAAAATAACGATTATGAAAGCAACAATATTTTCAAAAGCAGTGGTAATGATGGCAGTGGTAATGGCAAGTGTAATGAACTTTTCTGCAAGCGCGACAACTCCTGCCGATTATGTGAAAAACGAGGAGATGACCGGAGAACTGATGACCGCCAAGACTATCTTCCGCAATGAGGACGGACACCTTTTCCGTCACCTCCGCTACACTTACACTTATGACAGTGAGAACCGTGTGACGAGCAAGGAAGCTTTCAAGTGGGATAGCGTAAAGGAAGCCTGGGTGCCTTATTTCAAGCTGGATGTTGAATACACTGACAGTGAAGTTGAGTTGAGCTATGCCCGTTGGAACAGTAGAACTAATGGTTACGACAGCTATACGCAAACTACCGTTTACGAACTGAATGACAGCAATGCGGCTTTGATGTTGGCAAGTACCAAATAAAGGATAATATATCAAATACAAAAGAGCCAAGTATCGTGAGGTGACACACCTTTGATACTTGGCTCTTTTTCGTTGAGGAAATGTATTATTGTTTCTCTGTTATCAGTCCGACAGCATAATTCAGCACTGTATCTTCATCCTTCATGAAATCTGCTACGGTTTGGGATACTTGATGATGGGGCGGTATGCCTATACCTTCCATGGGGAAACCTTTAGAAGAGACGTCCGGCTGGCGGGTAGGGATACGGAAATAGGTCCGCTGTTTGGTACAGAAAGGACGGGGGCCATTGCCGGTATCCCCTCCGGTAGCTTCGCCGATGAGGGTGACATTTCCGCTTTCCTTCATGTCGAGTGTGAAGCTCTCGGCAGCAGAGAGCGTATATGTGTCGGTCAGCAGATAGATTTTACCCTTATAGGCGTCGGCTTCGGGCTGCATGAAGTAGTTCTTGCTGACGCAGTGTGGTTGTGTTTCGCGGATGAAGTACTTGCAGATGTTTACTCCATTCATGCTGTTTCCTCCTCCGTTTCTACGTACGTCTATAATGAGGTATGGTAAATCCTTGACTTTGGGATAGACCGCCTTGAAATCTTCCATGACGGGGTTCATCATGGTTTTGATGGTAAGGTAACCAATGCTGTCTTGTAATATCCTGCTCTCCACAGTTTGTTCTTCGTTATCCGGAAAATAGTCCCTTTGTTTCAAGGGAAGGGTGACGGTCAGAGTATCGCCCCCTCTCAGCAGTGTATAGTTTCTTAGGGTGTCTGCATAACTACGGAACGCATCATAGGCTGTACGGAGCCGTCTGTGGGGGACGGTAGATGCTTCGGTATATTTTTCGTTCTGTTCAATCCATTGTTTATAGGGGAGTCCGTTGATAGCTATAATTCGGTCTTTGTCCTGGAAGCCGTATTCTGTCAGATAGTCACTGGGTTTGTCAACGAACAAGGAATCCTCTATAAAGGCTACGCGCTGATTGGCTGTGTACCTCTTGTAGCAGGTAATGGCGTGGGCGCATTGTAAGGCAGAGATGTATTCCTGCACTATCAGTCCGTAGTCTGTGGTGGTCTGCGCCTGGCGAACGCGGGCGTCACAAGCTTGATACAATGAATCCATATTCAGATGCTTGGCTTGGTATAATGAATAATTCTCCATGACAATCTGGTGTATTTCTTTGAAATCTTCTTCAAACTGCGAGGGGGGTAACGGTAGTTCCGCGATGTAGAAGTTTTCTACATCAATCTGCTTGTCATTATAGAAATAGTTGGCATAAACATACAAACCACACCAAATGGTTGCCAGTACAGCCATTACGATGACTATTACTTTTGAAATTTTTTTCAGAATCTTCATGTTTTATAGAGTTTAGTCGATATTTGCTTTTTCGGTAAAAATAGTAATAATTTTCGTTAATCTTATTTTTCTAACTCCTTATTTGCCAATAATGGTAACATGGAGGTAACTAGCTGAGCTTCAAGTGCCTTCTTGTACGATGTCTGGTAGTTGGCTAACTTTGCAGCCGTAAATCAAAACATACTAAGGAGAAGTGATTATGAAGAACTATCAGAAAGTAAATGTGCCCGCAGGCGAGGCACGTGTCGAGTTGCACGATTCATTGAATCTGACTGGTGCAGAAGTATCTATCAGCAATTTGCCGGCTGGTGCAGGAGTACCTTTTGTGCATTCGCACAAGCAAAATGAAGAAATTTATGCCGTCCTCTCCGGACGCGGCACCATGGTGGTTGACGGAGAAACCGTAGAACTGCAGGCGGGTGACTGGCTTCGCGTGGCTCCGGCAGGAGAACGCCAATTGTCGGCTGCGGCAGACAGCGCCATCAGTGTGATTTGTATTCAGGTGAAAGCCGGCTCTCTGGAAGGCTTTACGATGACGGACGGTGTGGTGAAGTAAGAGGAAGTCACACAAGTAAAATTAAGGTGATAGGGGATGGTCTGTGGTGCAGGCTATTCCCTATTGTCATATGATGTGCAGTGATTTATTGACTGCGATTTGTTTTAAGTCAAAATAATCATATATTTTGTACTATACCTAAGAAAACAGACTATGTCAACTGATGCAATAAAACAGAAATTATGATTAAATTGAAGAAAGAGCATTGTTTCTGTCACATAACGAGGACCCAATCAAAGAGCTTAAAACTAAGAATTGAAAACATAATATCATGACCCAGCATAATGCCATCAAGCTTTTCGAAGCGAAGAAAGTCCGAACCGTTTGGGACGACATAGAAGAAAGATGGTACTTCTCAATAGTAGATGTGGTGACAGTCTGCTGTATGCCTATCCAGTTACGTCTCCGATAGATTGGAAAAGGAAAGATATAAGAGGAAACGTGTTTTCATTTTGTTCTTGTTTTGGGCGCAAAAGTAATAAATATCTCCGTTAACCTAACATTAACGTAACGATAACCTAAAAGCTTTTTACCACCTCCTATCTTTGCAATGTCGAAAGGGAACAACTCCCCCAAAGACAAGAACTTGAAACAAAATGTATAACTTAAAAAATAGAACCATTATGAAGACTTTAGTAATTTCAGCAATCATCGCAATGACCTCTTTAGTAAACGTAGTAAGCGCAGCAGCCGTTAACCGTACAGACAACTTTGCCTATAATACCGAAACCAACGACGGCCGTGTGGAAACACAAACCGTATTCAAAGTGGAGAATCAGAAATTCCTGCACCGCCACCTGAAGTACAATTACATTTACGACAACTCCGGTCGCATCTCCCAAAAAGAAGTGCTGAAATGGAACGAATCCACGCAAAGCTTTGAGAAGCACCACAGTCTTAACTTCTTCTATACGGACGACGTCACTGTGGAATACGCCCTCTGGAACGAGCAAAGCAATGCCTACACCGACATCAAGCAGAAAGCCGTCTATCGGCAGACCGACAGCAGTGTCTTGCGCTACCTCAGTTACGAATGGGACGAAAAGAACAATGACTGGAGCTTGACAGCAGACCATCACATGACGGATGAATCTGTGCAGCTATTGGCAGAGAAATAAGAAAACACGATTTCTATTCTATTTATTTTAAAAACCAAGACATTATGGCAATATTATTTCGCAAACACGAACGTTTAAGTAATTTGGCACAGAATTCTGTAAAAAGGTATATCCTACAATTATATATAAATACAGCAATCCGGCAAGACTGAAAGAAGTGGCAAAGGAAATCAGCACCATGTCCAGTGGGAGTGAGGGTAATTCCTATAGTGTGCTGAAAGTTATCTGAAGAAATCACTGTTGGCAGGTCGTATCGTGACTGAGTAAATTCTGAAAATATAGAGACTATGGGCCTCCTTTCTACACTGTGTGCGGGAGGGAGGCCTTCTTCTCTTCCAAAAATAACGGATTGCCTTTCTTGAACAAACAATTATAAATATCTTTGGAGCATTATTCACTCATTAAACTAACAGAAAACACCATGAAAGTCACAAACAAATCAACAGTGAGAGTAGGCGCGGCAGGAGTCGCAGTCATTGGAATTATAGTATTGTTCTTGGTCATGTTTGCCGTGGAGCGTATTGATTCGGGACAGACGGGCATCATCGTCAATCTGGCCGGTAGTGAGCGTGGAGTAGATGATGCCAAGGTGGAGACCGGATGGGTGGTTTACAACCGTTTTGCCAAGCAGCTATTCGAATATCCTGCATTTGCGCAGATTGTAGACTACGAACCTTTCGACATTCAGGACAAGAAGGGAACCATCTTCAAGACAGACCCTACTATAGAATACTTCATTGAGCGGGAGGATGCCAAAGTAGTTTTTCTACGCTATCGCAAGACTACCGAAGAATTGGAACAGAGTGTTATCCTGACGGAAGTGAAGAACGCTTATAAGGACGTGGCAGGACTCTATGAGACGGATTCGCTCATCAACAACCGTCCGGCTTTCGAGAAGGAGGTGGAGGCATTACTGAAGGAGCGTCTCAGTACCCGTGGCTTTACGTTTACCAACATACAGTCGTCCGTGAAACCCAACGATGTGCTGCAAGCTGCCATTGACGAAAAGAATACTGCTGTGCAGAATGCCTTGAAGGTGGAGAATGAAAAGAAAGCCGCTATAGCCGAGGCGGAAAAGGTAGTAGCTGCCGCCAAGGGTAAGGCAGATGCCAACCGTATCCTTCAACAAAGCATCACGCCGGAATTGATTCAACTAAAGGCTGTGGAGAAATGGGACGGGAAATTGCCGTTGTCTACCGGTGGAAATACGTTGCCATTCCTGAAGTTGCAATGACAATCTCTATGAGACCCCATTGGCAACTTGATTCTTTTGGGGAGGTACTGATTGTGTGCGCGGATAATCACAAATAAATCAAGCGGTAAGCCATCTATCTCTCTATTTGCTAAGATTTATTCGTCCGATACTTGTTGAATTATCGTCCGACAGCCGTTGAATTATCGTCCGACAATTGTCGGACGATAATTCAACGGCTGTCGGACGAATAAGTTTTAGTAAGCAAGAATTTAAAATGCAGTATTGCAGGAATTGTTGCTTAAATAGGGAATGTAGTAAATGGGAGACAACTGTTGCTCATCCTTGTTGGGATCGCATGAACAAGGTTTTCAAGAAGATAAAGGGCGTTTCGCCGAGTGAATATGTACTTTTGTAAGGGAAAAGGGGAAAGATACGAAAGGTATGGGCATAAAAAAAGGAGTACCGCTGTACTCCAACCTTTGTTAACCTTAAATCTAATACTATGAAAAACACATTGCAAAGGTACGAACTTTTTGCTTATCTCCAAATAAAGCAAATAAAAAAGACTGTTTTATAACATGTTTTAGGAAAATGCGTCTCTTTGTTAAGGCTTGCTAAGGTTTTGAAGCCTCTCCGTGGCTGTTTTCTAAAAAAGAATTATCTTTGTCACATTAAGTTTTGGGTCTTACTTGACGATTTCCTGCTCTCTTGGCTCAAAGCTTTGGAAATTAAAAATTAAAGACTTGTATGCACGAAGATATTGTCCTTACCCCGATGATGAAGCAGTTCCTCGATTTGAAGGCAAAGCATCCCGATGCTGTCATGCTGTTTCGTTGTGGTGACTTCTATGAAACCTATTCCACCGATGCCGTCGTCGCGTCCGAAATCCTCGGTATTACCTTGACCAAACGTGCCAATGGCAAGGGGAAAACCATCGAAATGGCGGGTTTCCCGCATCATGCGCTCGACACCTATCTGCCCAAGCTGATACGTGCCGGCAAGCGTGTGGCCATCTGCGACCAGTTGGAGGACCCGAAGCTGACGAAGAAACTGGTGAAGCGCGGCATCACGGAGCTGGTGACGCCGGGAGTTTCCATCAACGACAATGTGCTGAACTACCGGGAGAACAACTTCCTGGCTGCCGTGCATTTCGGTAAGGGTGCCTGCGGTGTGGCTTTCCTGGACATATCTACGGGCGAATTTCTGACGGCGGAAGGACCTTTCGACTATGTGGACAAGCTGCTGAACAACTTTGCCCCCAAAGAGGTGCTTTTCGAGCGTGGCAAGCGGCTGATGTTCGAAGGAAACTTCGGCAGCAAGTTCTTCACCTTCGAGTTGGACGACTGGGTGTTTACCGAGACATCTGCCCGCGAAAAGCTGCTGAAGCATTTCGAGGTGAAGAACTTGAAAGGCTTCGGTGTGGAGCATCTCAAGAACGGTATCATCGCTTCGGGAGCCATCCTGCAATACCTCATCATGACGCAGCATACGCAGATAGGGCATGTCACTTCGCTGGCACGCATCGAGGAGAATAAGTATGTCCGCCTGGATAAGTTCACGGTGCGCAGCCTGGAGTTGATGGGGTCGATGAACGACGGTGGCAGTAGTCTGCTGAATGTGATAGACAAGACCATCAGCCCGATGGGTGCCCGCCTGCTGAAACGCTGGCTGGTATTCCCGTTGAAGGACGTGCAGCCGATTAACGAGCGGCTGAATGTGGTGGAATACTTTTTCCGCCAGCCCGATTTCAAAGAGTTGATAGAAGAGCAGTTGCATTTGATTGGCGACTTGGAACGCATCATCTCCAAAGTGGCGGTAGGGCGTGTCTCTCCGCGTGAGGTGGTGGCGTTGAAGGTGGCTTTGCAGGCGATAGAACCCATCAAGGCAGCTTGCATGGATGCCGATAATGCCAGCTTGAATCATATAGGCGAGCAGTTGAATATCTGCCAGTCTATCCGCGACCGTATTGACCGGGAGATAGACAATGACCCGCCGTTATTGATTAATAAGGGAGGTGTCATCAAATCCGGTGTCAGTGCCGAGCTGGACGAGTTGCGCCGGATTGCCTACTCCGGCAAGGATTATCTGTTGCAGATACAGCAGCGCGAGAGCGAACTGACAGAGATTCCCAGTTTGAAGATAGGCTACAACAATGTTTTCGGCTACTACATCGAGGTGCGCAACACGCATAAGGACAAGGTGCCGGCAGAGTGGATACGCAAGCAGACCCTTGCCAATGCCGAGCGCTATATTACCCAGGAATTGAAGGAGTACGAGGAGAAGATTCTCGGTGCGGAGGACAAGATACTGGTACTGGAAACACAACTCTATGCAGAATTGGTGCAATCATTGAGCGAGTTCATCCCCGCCATTCAAATCAATGCGAACCAGATAGCGCGTCTGGACTGCCTACTCTCCTTTGCCACGGCAGCGCGCGAGAACAACTATATACGCCCCGTCATTGCCGACGACGATGTGCTGGAAATCTGCCAGGGGCGCCACCCGGTGATTGAGAAGCAGCTCCCCATCGGCGAGAAGTATATTGCCAATGATGTGATGCTGGATAGCCAGACGCAGCAGATTATCATCATTACGGGTCCCAACATGGCGGGTAAGTCTGCTTTGCTGAGGCAGACGGCGCTGATTACGCTGCTGGCTCAAATCGGCAGTTTTGTGCCTGCGGAGAGTGCCCATATCGGGTTGGTGGATAAGATATTCACCCGTGTGGGTGCCAGCGATAATATTTCCGTGGGCGAGTCTACCTTTATGGTGGAGATGAACGAGGCGGCGGATATCCTGAACAACCTTTCTCCCCGCAGCCTGGTGCTGTTCGACGAGCTGGGGCGCGGTACTTCTACATATGATGGTATTTCCATCGCCTGGGCGATTGTGGAGCATATCCATGAGCATCCAAAGGCGAAGGCACGCACCTTGTTTGCCACGCACTACCATGAGTTGAACGAGATGGAGAAAAGCTTCAAGCGTATTAAGAACTACAACGTTTCGGTGAAGGAGATAGATAACAAAGTCATCTTCCTGCGCAAATTGGAGCGCGGTGGCAGCGAACACTCCTTCGGTATTCATGTAGCCAAAATGGCGGGTATGCCCAAAAGCATCGTGAAACGTGCCAATGACATTCTGAAACAACTGGAAACAGACAACCGCCAGCAGGGGATTTCCAGCAAACCGATGGTGGAAGTGGGAGAGACACGCGGTGGTATGCAGCTCAGCTTCTTTCAGCTCGACGACCCGGTGCTGTGCCAGATACGCGATGAGATACTGAATCTGGATGTGAATAACTTGACGCCGCTGGAGGCGCTGAACAAGCTGAATGATATTAAGCGGATAGTGAAGGGAAAGTGATTTTTACTTATAGGAGAAAACGTGGAATTTCAGGACTTGTACAAGTTTTTGCACAAGCCCTGAAACTCCATGGTTAATAGTTTTTCCTCTAAAATTATTCTTCCAAGATTATCTCTAATTCTGCTATGGCAGCTTTCTTTCCTTTGTCATGGG
This sequence comes from Bacteroides sp. AF39-16AC, assembly GCF_003602735.1. NCBI lineage: Bacteria > Pseudomonadati > Bacteroidota > Bacteroidia > Bacteroidales > Bacteroidaceae > Bacteroides > Bacteroides sp. AF39-16AC. The sequence continues at coordinate 46,964 of NZ_QTLN01000003.1, forward strand.
CCGATAATCCCAATAGTTTCACATAACGTGCCCGGCAAGGAGTAAATTCTATAGTTTGCGTTGCTGTACCTATATGGAAGGTGCCATAGATAATGGGCTGCCCCCAATTTTTTCCATCTTTGCTTGCATATACTTCATAGGAAGCTATCCGTCCTTCTTCGCTATCTTGTCGCGGAGTGTAGCGGATACCCTTTATAGTGGCCTCTTTGGATAGGGAAAGATGTATCTCATGAGGGTAGGGAGCTATGTAGAATTGGTTGTGTACCGTGTGCCAATAGGTGTTTATGTTACCGTCTGCCGCCAGCTTCATGCTGTTGTCTGCATCGCTGTCTACGGAGACCACTATTTGTCTCTGGGATGCTCCGCTGATGTTTTTCAGGATGCTCACATTCAGTTCGGCTGCCGAAGCCCATTTCCTGCCGTGCATTTCGGACAAGGGAACGAATTTGAAGTAACGGGCAGTGACGGGTGTTTCCAATGTTATGGTTTGGGCAGACGTCAGATTGGAGAATGTACCTTTGACGGTGCTTTCCCAATTTTTTCCGTCTTTGCTGAAGCTTAGCTCGTAGTCTTTGACGTGTCCGTTATCATTGGAATGTCGTGCTGTGTAGATGAATTTGTCCACTACCAGTAGGGAAGCCATGTCTACCACAATGCTGTGTGGAAACTCTGGAATGGGTTCGTGCCAACGGGTGTGCCAATACGTGGAAGGGTCTCCGTCGATGGCGTTTTGCGCCTCTTCTCCTTGGCTGTCGCTGCTGGAGGAGACCACCTTCCATGCCGAGTGGTCTACGAATATGGGTAGTTCCATAGTAGTGACCAGGCTCTTGCCTAATTTTCCGGAAACAGCGTATGTTTGTATCTTTCCACCGTCAATGAACTCGAATGGAGCTGTGTATTCCCGGTATTCGTTACCGTTAAGGCTGTAGAAGATGGTCGCGTCCGGAGTTCCAGTACTCATTTGCAGGTAACCGTTGTTATCGCGTTCTACCATTACGGGCATGCATGCAGGCATCTGTACGCGTGCTTTCTTGGTAAGCTCACTTTGCGTGTAGCTTCTTTCCAAAGGCATCATGATGAAGCTGAATGCTACGGGAGTTGCTTGCAGTTCGTATTTTTTCATCGGGCCCGGACCGCAGCTTGCGTTGCCCAGAGGACGATTGTGGGCATCAAGACAAAGAACTGTCTCCTTGCGCATCGGGATGTCGTATTTGTGAATCAGTTTTTGCAGATGGTCGGGATCTGCCATGTCTTGTGCTCTGACATGCAGGGCAGAAGCCGCCATTTGGTCGCCTGCCACGAAAACGAAGCCCATACCGTCGGCGTTGGTGATGGAAATCCAGCGTACCTCTTCATGGTTACCCATCTCCTGAGGCTTTACATAGTTCACCCATTGGTCGGATACTGTACTTTCGTATACGCCTATTGGGGTGGCATCCTTGCGGTCTACGTAGTTTTCCCATGGGCCACGTCCATACCAACGCATACGCTCGAAGCCTTCGGGCAGTTCCATTCGATAGCCCACACGCGGAATGATTTCGCTGTCGGATACCGGGATGATGACACTGTTCACCATGATGGAACCATCGGCATTTACGGTGTATTCTATTTCTGTGCGATACTCAAAACCGAGTTTACCTTTGTGGCAGTTCCGGATGTGCAGGGTTATTCTGTCCTCTTCTTGGTGGGTTTCCCATTTGCCGGTTTCCGCTTGCAGCTGGTAAAGGCCTTTGCGTTGCCAATCGCCACTTACCTGTTTATCGTTGTCGGTGGGAGCACGGAAGAGGTTCAGTTCGAGTCCTTTACTTATCAGGGGGATATTATTCAATGTATATGCCGATAAAGTTCCTTCTTCCTTGGAGAAGACAGCTTCAAAACGTTCACCTTTCACCACCAATGCGTCGGCAGTTTCGTTTAGATTGATGTTTCCTTTTTCGGGTACGAATATAGGTTTCTCGCTGCTTGATAGCTTGAATTGTTCGGTGGCTACCTCGTAGTCGGCTTTTGCCCATTCGGTATCTCTTTTTTGGCAGAAACTGAAATTGATAAAGTATTCTGCTCCGGGTACCTTCGTTGCGGGTATGTCTGGCAGGGTGATGACTTTGCTTGCCTGTGCTTCCAGCTTCAAATCTTCCAGATTGCCTGAGCAGACGGTCCTTCCATCTTCCGTTATTTCGTATCTCCCGTAGAGGTCTTCCATATTGGCATGGAATCGCTTGTTGCTGATTCTATATTTGCCATTCCCTAATGCTTCTATGCGGATGGGTTGATGTATCTTCTTCATTTCATAGGATTTGGCAGATAATGTACGGTCGGAGAAGATGACGCCGTTGGTACAGAAGTTACCGTCGTTGGGCTTGTCACCAAAGTCACCGCCTACGGCCATGTAGAAGCCTTTGCCGTCGGGAGTGGGCATACGCAGGCTTTGGTCTACCCAATCCCAGATGAAACCTCCGATGAGTGCCGGATAGCGTTCGTAGGTTTCCCAGTATTCCTTGAAGTTTCCTATGGAATTTCCCATGGCATGGGCATACTCGCATACTACGTGCGGTTTCACGATCTCGCCCTTTTGTATTTTCTCCAATCGTTCACGGCCTACGTTTTCCAGCCAGTCCACACTTGGGTACATGCAACTGGTCACGTCGCAGAAAGAACTGTTTCCCTCGTAGTGGGTGGGGCGGGTAGTATCCAAACGTTTGATGGCCTTTTCAGCAGTGGAGAAGTTGTTTCCGTTTCCCGATTCGTTGCCCATGGACCACATTACGATGGAAGCGTGGTTACGGAAACGTTTCACTTGGTTCTCGTTGCGCTCGGTGAATGATTTTTCCCATTGTGGCTCGTGTGAGAGACGCATTTCGCCGTGACACTCTACATTGGCTTCTGCCAATACATAGATGCCATAGCGGTCGCATAGGTCGTAAAAGTAAGGGTTGTTGGGGTAATGGGAGGTACGGACGGCGTTTACGTTCAGCGCTTTCATTAGTTGTACGTCCTTTTCCATCTCTTCTTTGGAGACGGTACGGCCATTCAATGGGCTGTGATCGTGGCGGTTGACACCTTTGAAAAGAGTGGGTTTGCCGTTAATCAGCAGTTGTCCGTTTTTGGCAAACTCTATTTCGCGGAAGCCTACCTTTACACTACGTAGGTCTGTCACTTTTCCCTTCTGTTTTAGGGTCAGGGTCAGGTTGTAGAGGCTGGGTGTTTCGGCTGTCCATTTCAGTGGGTTCTCCACATCGAATTCCAGATGGGTACTACCTGTTTTTGTGGCGTGGATAGTGCGTGATAGCACTTCCTTTCCTTCTGTGTCGGAGAGCTTCACTATGAGTTCGGCAGAACTTTTCTTACCGGTGATTTCCACGTCCAAAAAAACTGTAGCATTACGATAATCTCCGTCCAAGTCGGTTCGGAAGAAGAAGTCCCTAATTTGCGTGCGTGGTGCTGACCATAGGAATACATCGCGGAAGATACCGCTGAACCGCCAGAAATCTTGACATTCAAGAAAACTTCCATCGGTGAAACGGTACACTTCAACTGCCAATGTGTTTTTTCCTTCTTGTAAATAGGGAGTCAGATTGAACTCGGCAGGTAAGTAGCTGTCTTCTGAATAGCCCACTTTTTTACCGTTCAACCAAAGATAGAAACCTGCTTCCACTCCATTGAAGCGAATAAATACATCTCTGCCCTTCCAAGATGTGGGCAAAGTGAATTCACGTCGGTAACTGCCTACGGGATTGGGCATGTTGGCAAAAGTATAGTCTGCCGGGCGAGGTTGGATGACGTTGGGCCATTGTACTCCTTTACTGTAATCACAGAAAGGGTAAATGGTATTACAATACAAAGGCTTGTCCCAGGGCTTGTTATGGCGTACAGCCTCTATCTGCCATGTGGCGGGCACTTTGATGTTATCCCAGTCACTTACGTCGTAGTCGGGCTTGAAGAAATCCTTCGGCCGTTTTTCGGGGTCGGCCACCCAATGGAATTTCCATGTACCGTTCAGAGTTTGATAATAGGGGGATTCCTCGATGCTCAGGCGTAGGGCTTGTCCTTCGTCGGCAAAGGGAATGGCGGTTTGGCATGCCGTTTCTTTGTTCACTCCCGAAATGTTCAGGTCATTCCATTCGGGCTGTTCGTGAGTTTGTGCTGTTGCGGCTGCGGTAGCAAGCAGCCCGGTGAATGCGATACTCAAAAAAGAGCTTCTTTTCATAAATGCAGATGGTATAAGATGATTAAGTATTAGTGATTTCCTGTCCTTCCCTCACGTTCTTCTTTTGCCGTTCGCAGTATTGACGGGGCGGCATTCCGTAACGTTGTGAAAAAGCTTTATAGAAAGTGCTTCGGTTGGTGAATCCCGTGCGGTCCATCAGCTCTTCGATGGTGAAGTTGCTGGAGACTAACAAGCGTTCCGCCGTGGAGAGGCGGTATTCTTTGATGATGTCGGCAGGCGATTTGTCAGTAAGTGGTTTCAGTTTGCGGTAGAACTGCCGGCTGCTGTAGCCCATTTCCTTACTCAAAAGTTCTACTTGCAGGTCTGGATTGGCTAAGTTCTTTTCAATGACTTCTGTCATTTTCTCTAAGAATTCTTGTTCTTCTTTGTGCAAGCAGCTTCCTTCTTTCCAGGTAAAGGTGCTGAGTGCCGAACTATAATATTCCTTCAGGTTTTCTTCGCGGCGGATGAGATGATAGACCATCTTTTCCAAATATTTCACATTGAAAGGCTTGGTGACATAGGCATCCGCCCCCGATTCCAGTCCTTTTACTTGGTCGTCTTCGTGATGCAGTGCTGAGAGCAGGATTAGGGGAATATGGCTCCACAGCTTGTGTTGCTTGATGGTGGAGGTGAAGGATAACCCATCTATATCGGGCATCATCACGTCTGAGATGATGAGATCTGGCTGTCGTTGCTCCAGGCTGTCTAATGCCTTTTGGGCATTATTGAAAGAGAGTACGTTGTATTTCTCTGTGAATATTTCGGATACGAACCACAGCATGGAAGGGTCATCATCTATCACCATGACCGTCTGCTTGTTTGCGTCGAATTCTTGGGTGTATTTTTCGGGCAATTCTTGCACTTCTTCGGTGGGAATGCTTGGAGAAGCCGCTTCGTATGCTGTTTGCGGTACTTCTTGTCCGTTGGGGGGGAGCGAGGGAAGGCTTACAGTGAAGGTGGTCAGTTCGCCCGGTGTGCTTTCGATGTTTATGTCTCCTTCCAACAGTGTCACCATGTTTTTGCAGATGGCCAACCCCAGTCCGTTTCTTGAGTTTTTGCCGTTCATCTCCACGGAGTCGAGAATCTTATAGCGGTCGAATATCTTTCCGAGATTTTCCGGTGTGATGCCTTTGCCGGTATTGGCTATCTTCAAAATAAGACGTTCGTTTTTCGTGTACAATGTTACGCTGATGTTCCCCTTGTCGGGTGTGTACTTGAAAGCGTTGGATATGAGGTTTCCGGCTATTTTGTTGAAGCAGCTCAGGTCGGTGTTCCATGTCAGTTCGGGGGCTATGTCAAGGCAGTAGTTCATTTCTCTGTTTTCCGCCATGTCACCGAAGGATTCGGCGATGTCCCTTAACTTTTCGGAAACAGGTTGCGGCTGTATGGAGAGCATTTTGTTTTCCGTTTCCAGTCTTCTGAACTCCAGCAATTCCACAATGAGACCATTCAGCTTTTCCACATTTTGCTGAATCATCTTGGCGTAGCGGTGCGTGTAGATATCTGTCTCCTTGTGGGTGAGTATCTTCTCGCACGGTCCCTGAATCAGGGTGAGGGGGGTGCAAAACTCGTGGGTGATGTTGGTGAAGAAGCGTAGTTTTGATTCATAGACTTCCTCTTTTTTCTGTCGTTCCATTTTCTTCATCATGTGCTGCCGCTTCAGGCGGTAGGTATAGAATGCATAGGCGACTATGCCTGTACATAATAGTAACCCTAACAAAAAGTAGCCCACATAGGCCCAGGTACTGAGATACCAGGGAGGAGCGATGTAAATGGTGAAGGCTTGCGGATGGCTTTCTTTACCGTTGATGTTGTTGCGGTATTTCACAAACAGAGTATATTCTCCGGGGGAAAGGTTGGAGAAGATGGCATTGGGTGAAACTCCGTTTTCTATCCATTGGTCGCTTGCTTCCTTTAGTTTATAGGAGTAGAAATAGTCGTTTCCGTTAATGTAGTCTGTTATCCGGAAGTTGAGCTGGAAGAAGTTGTGTTTGTAGTCCAGTTGTAGCACGGGCTTCCCGTCTTTGTAATGTAAAAAGTCATGCAGGTTGTATTCCTTACCGAAGATGGAAAGTCCTTTCAGGCTGATTTCGGGCATATAGTCCGTGGTGATGTAAGAATCGGGCTTCACGGTGACGAAGCCGTTTACACCTCCAAAGAAAAGGATTCCCGTAGCATTGTCTTTGTAGAAGGCTCCATCACTAAATTCGGTCACGGCCAGTCCGTTTCCGTTGTTGTAGGTCTGCTTGGTCTGTTCTTGGGGATTGAGTCTCATTAATCCTTGATTGGTACTCACCCAGAGATTGCCTCGGTTGTCCTCCAAGATACCATGTACGGTGCTGTTGGTGTAGAGCTTTGCACTGATGCTGTCTGGGTTTCCGTCTTCGTTTGAGTAGAAGCGGAGAAGCCCTGATCCAGTGCCCAGCCAGTAGCCTTGCTCGTTTTTGTGTATGGCGAACACATCGTTGGCGGTTTGGCTGTTTACCAAGTTGTTGAAGCGGAACTGTGCCATTTCTCCAGTACGTACATCAATGCGGTAGGCTCCGAGCCCTCTGTTCCCGAACCACAGCGTAGAGCTGCTTTCACGGTAGGAGGTGAAAAAATAGTTTGATGCCATATGTCCGTTACTCACCAAAGTCCGTGTAGCATGCTTCACAATAGGATCTTTTCTCTGATTTTCTAATGTCACCTTTACGATTCCTTCGCCCACGGTGGAAATCCAAAGTGTACTGTCATTGGTTTGATCAATGGAGTGCACATATTTCACTTTGGTTCCATTGGCTTGTACCGCCAGTTCTTTCAATTGGTGGGTAGAGTAGGAATAATAATTGATTCCGTTTTCCGTACCTATCCAAAGTCGGTCTTTTCCACCGGGTGCAAAACAGTAGACGGAGTTGTCGGTCAATGTGCTGTTACCGGTGATGAGACGATCATGTTTTTCGGGTGTATTGTTGACAAGATAATTCGGTATACGCAATATGCCACTGCCTTTGGTTCCTATCCATAAGGTTTGCTGTGGGTCGAGGTAAAGGCTGCGTACCGGGTTGTTCACCTGATATGCGGGAGTGTTGAGCAGGGTGTTGGTCATGGTGAATGTGTCATTGTAAAGCATGTATAACCCTTCTCCGTCGGTAGCTACCCATACGATATCTTGAAATTTGTCTTTCATCAGACAGAAGATGCCCGACTGTATTTCAGTGTATTCTATACGGTATTTAATCTTTTGGTTTGCTTCATATTTCAGTACTATCAAGCCGCTGCTTTTGAAACCGATACAGAAGTCATTTTCTCGTTTGATGATGGAAGATACTTCACCTCGTTTTTCTATTTCGTCTTTCAGGTCGGCAATGTAGTAACACTGTCGGTTGCTGAAACTATATTCGTAGAGGGCATAGGTTTCATCAATGAAGTAGGCTGAATCTTCTCCGATGAAGGCATGCTTCAAGCCGTGATGTCCAAATGGCTTTTCCGGAATCAGTGTCACGCTTTTTCCCGTGTGGTTCAGACGATAGCAACGAGTGTTGTTTCCAGTTGCGAATATCCAAAGCAGGTTGTTGGAATCAATGGTCATGGACAGTACTTTATTAAAATCCATGGAAGAGATGTTTAACTGGAGAAATTTCTGGTTCTCTTGTTGGTAGTGATACAGATTTCCGTCATCTTTCAGCACTAACATGCACTTGTTGTTGCTTCGTGCCAAGAAGATGTTGTCCTTGAATTCGGTAAAGGTCCGGCAGGTCTGTCGGTATGTATCCAATCTGTCTAACCCGTAGTTGGTTTGTAACCACAGTATGCCTGGCTCTGATTCTACGATCTGGCTGATAATGTTGCCTGACAATAGGTTGCGTGACGCATCAACGGGCGTATATAGGTGGATATTGTTGCCGTCAAACACGTTCAGTCCGTCGCATGTTCCTATCCATAGTACACCTTGGCTATCTTGGTAAAGGGATTGGATGGCACTATTGGAAAGACCGTTTTTATTGGAGAATTGCCGTAGGCTGTAAGCGTACACAAAATCCGGAAAACAGCATAAGAGGCTGATAAGCAATAAAATCGTATGGCCTTTCCAGTATATGTCTTTCATGTGGCTTGTTGTATTGATTTTGAGTTGCAAAGATATATTTTAAGGTGGAAACAGTCAATATTTGCAATATATTTCTTTAGTTGTAGGCTTACAGTTTGCTTTGTATCTGCTCCGTATCCTTAGAAATGTATTTGTACGGAGCAGATAGGTATGGATATGATTAGCGAATGACCGCAGCGAATCCACCGTTGCGTGCCAAACGGACTGTGATATGGTCGCCTTTCTTCAAGGATTGTTCTTGCTTGCGGTAGTCCATGGCTTGGTGGTCAGCGTTGATGCCGTCTTCAAAAGAGGTCATGAGATAATTTTTTCCTTCTTGCAGGAAATCAAGGGAGATGTTAAAGACCCGTTCACGTTCGCGGTTGTTGGTCATGCCTCCTATATACCATTGTTCTCCTTTGCGTTTGGCCACGATGGCATATTCTCCTGCTTTGGCTTCGAGAGCGATGGTTTCGTCCCATGTTTGGGGTACTTGGGTGATGAAACGTGTACACTCGTCGTTGCGATAATAGAGGGTAGGATTGTCTGCCATCATCTGCAGGCCGGTTTCAAAAAGAACAAAGAGTGCCATCTGATAGGCACGTGTGCCGATGCTGGCAGAATTGGGACGTTCGGAATGGTAGATTTCAGGCTGCATGCTAAGCATGGCGCCGGGAGTATAGTCCATGGCTCCTACTGCGTTGCGTATGAAGGGGAAATAGACACTGTTGTCGGGACGGCATCCGCCCATTTGCTCCATACCTCTTACGCCTTCGTAGGAGAGTACGTTTGGGTATTTGTATTCTAATCCGGCAGGTTTGAAAGCACCGTGAAAGTCAACGAAGAGATGGTGTTTGGCGGCTTCATGTGCTACGCGTTCATAGAAGTTTACCATCCATTGGTCGCTACGATCCATGAAATCTATCTTTACGCCTTTCACACCCCACTTTTCGAAAGTTTCGAATAGGTCAAAGTGGTTTTCTACCGTAAGCCAAGTGAGCCATAACACAATGCCTACGTTTTTTTCTTTGCCGTAGCGGATGAGTTCGTGTATGTCTACCGAGGGATTGGGTTTATAGGGGTTGCGGGTGTTCATGGCCCAGCCTTCGTCCATTACTATATATTCTACGCCGTAGTGGGATGCGAAGTCGATGAAGTATTTGTAGGTGTCAAGGTTGCAACCTGCTTTGAAGTCCACGTCGGGGCCGTAGGGTGTGGCTCCGTTCCACCATTCCCAGCTGGCTAGTCCTGGTTTAATCCAAGAGGTGTTTTCTATGACATTCTTTTCAGCGAGGCGATAGGATAGAGTGTTTTCTATAAGTTTGCGGTCATCGTTGGTAATGACGAAGTAACGCCATGGATAACTGCGCTTGCCTGCGGTACGGGCTATGCAGTTGGCTTCTTTCAGAATCTTGAGACTGCGGTCACCGTCTTCTCCGAATTCAAGAGGCAGACGGGGGAAGACGGCGGTAATGCCGCCTTGTCCATCGTTTTTCAGAAACATGGCGGGATAGTCTGTCAGATTGGTTTCACTCATGAGGATTTTGTCACCTTTGGGTGTGCTGGCTAAAAGGGGAAGCAGAGCCATGCGATTGGAGTTTTTCCACTCGCTGCTTGTTTGGTGGCGATATTCTTCTTCATAGGAAGTCTTAAAGCCGTCAGGTTGCTGAAGATGTAGCAGGCAATCATCCACAAAGTTCAGGCGGAGGATTTCATTCATTATTTCTTGCTCGCCTTTCAGGTCAGTAAGGAAGCGGTAGGCGAATCCGTCATCAAAGGCACGGAACTCTACTGAATAGCCTCCTTTAAACTTCAGTAGCAATTGGTTGTAGCGGTTGGTTATAGTAGAGAATTTCAGGGGTACGATGGGAGTCAGTTCCTCGTTTACATTTTGGCGTACTACTTTGTTTAGTTTAGGATGGATGCCCAGCTGGTGGTTGGCAGTTTCCAGACCAATGACACAGTTGTCCATCAGTGTTTGATTTCCTTGGGTTACATCATATTGGATTTGATCGGTCAGCTCCACTGAGATGCGGATGTTTCCGCTGGGTGAGGCCAGTTGATGTACTTTCTGTCCGAAAGCGGTCAGTGAGAGGCAGAGAACTGCCGAGAGTAGGAATTGTTTTTTCATGTTCTTAGCTTTTGGATTTTTACAATATACAAAAGTAGTTTGTATTCTGTAGGAAATGTATGCTATTTATGACATAAATATATAAAATCATGCCACAGACGACTTTTTACATATCTATGTCGCGAATCTGTACAGTATGAGAGTGAAGGATGGGCTATTTTTGTTACCAACATTCCACATGTCAGAAAACTATTGTTGCCGGATGGAGGCTAAAGAGAGAAGGTGAAAGAGCGGTTTGCGGCTAGAGGAGGCAGCACATTTATAACAAAGAATGCGGTGGTTTATATCGAATTGACATTATCTTTTACGAAAAAACAATAATAACAAAACCATGAAAAAGAGACGAATACTGATGGGGAAGACCCATCTGATAGCGGGAGCCGTGATGTTGGCCGTTGCAGGAGGACAATTATCGGCTCAGACCGTTGCACCGAAGAAAGCAAAAGCGTACATGGTGGCAGATGCCCACTTGGACACGCAGTGGAACTGGGACATTCAGACTACTATTAAGGATTATGTTTGGAATACCTTGAATCAGAACCTTTTCCTTTTGAACCAGTACCCCGACTATATCTTTAATTTTGAAGGTGGAGTGAAATATGCTTGGATGAAGGAATATTATCCTCGTGAATATGAACTGATGAAGGCTTTTGTAAAGGCAGGTCGATGGCATGTGAGTGGGGCCAGTTGGGATGCTACCGACACTTTGGTGCCGTCTGTTGAATCGTTTATTCGCAACATTATGCTGGGGCAGGAGTTCTATCGTAAGGAGCTGGGGGTAGAAAGTACCGACATCTTCCTTCCCGATTGCTTCGGATTCGGTTGGACATTGCCTACTGTTGCTGCCCATTGTGGACTGATAGGTTTCTCTTCACAGAAGCTGGATTGGCGTAACAATCCTTTCTACGGTAAGAGCAAGCATCCCTTTACCATCGGACTGTGGAAAGGAGTGGATGGAGCGTCCGTCATGCTGGCTCACGGATATGATTACGGTCGTCGTTGGGATAATGAAGACCTTTCAGAAAATAAATATTTGATGGAACTCTCCAAATGCACTCCCCTGAATACCGTTTACCGCTACTATGGAACAGGTGATGTGGGCGGTTCACCTACCATCGCTTCTGTGGCTTCCGTGGAGAAAGGTATCAAGGGAGACGGTCCGTTGAAGATTATCAGTGCAGCCAGTGACCAGTTGTTCAAGGATTACCAGCCCTATGGCAGCCATCCCGAGCTCCCCGTATTTGACGGTGAATTGCTGATGGACGTTCATGGAACCGGCTGCTACACTTCACAGGCTGCTATGAAACTCTATAATCGTCAAAATGAACTTTTGGGTGATGCCGCTGAACGTGCTTCTGTGGCTGCTGCCCTTTTGGGGGTTGCCGAATATCCTGGCAAGAGTCTGACGGAGTCTTGGCAGCGCTTCATATTCCACCAATTCCACGATGATTTGACTGGTACCAGCATTCCCCGTGCCTATGAATTTTCTTGGAACGATGAACTTCTCTCTCTGAAACAGTTCTCCAGTATCCTGACTCATTCTGTGGGAAGTGTGGCAGGCAAGTTTGATACTCGTGTCAAGGGGATTCCCGTAGTGCTCTATAACGCTTCGGGCTTCAAGGCTACAGATGTGGTGACCATCGAAGTGGAGGCTTCCCGTTTTCCCAAAAGTGTAGCTGTATATAACGAACAAGGCAAGTTGGTGGTTTCTCAGTTGGTTTCATATACTGATGGAAAGGTCCGCTTGTTAGTAGAAGCCACTGTACCCGCCAATGGATACGCAGTTTACGATGTCCGCCTCTCCGGCGAAGGAAAAGAGATGTCTGCTGTTGAAGCTGCAAGTGTTGAAAATTCGTTCTACAAACTGACATTGAATGAGAACGGTGACATTACTTCACTGTTCGACAAGAGAATCAACAAGGAATTGGTAAAGGCTGGTAAGGCTATTCGTTTAGCCCTCTTCACTGAAAACAAGTCATTCGAATGGCCGGCATGGGAGATATTGAAAGAGACTGTGGACGCTACTCCTATCTCCATCACCGAGGATGTGAAAGTGACTCTTTGCGAAAACGGTGCATTACGTAAGACTCTCTGCGTGGAGAAACGTCACGATGATTCTTTTTTCCGCCAGTACATCCATTTGTATGAAGGTGTATTGGCCCACCGCATTGACTTTACTAACGAAGTGGACTGGCAGTCTACCAACGCTCTGTTGAAGGCTGAGTTTCCCCTCAATTTGAATAATGAGGTGGCCACTTACGACTTGGGCGTAGGCAGCGTGCAGAGAGGAAACAACATCTTGACCGCTTACGAAGTATATGCTCAATATTGGGCAGATTTAACGGACGCTAACGGTTCTTATGGCGTTTCCATCATGAACGACAGCAAATATGGCTGGGACAAGCCTGATAACAACACCCTGCGTCTCACTTTGCTGCACACTCCGAAGACAAAAAAGAACTATGCTTATCAAGATCGTCAGGACTTCGGTCACCATACCTTTACTTACAGCTTGGTAGGTCATGTGGGCGCTTTGGACGTAGTTCAAACCCGCGAGAATGCTGAGTTGCTGAACCAGCGCATCAAGGCGTTCGTTGTTGGAAAGCATCGCGGCGAATTAGGTAAGAGCTATTCATTGGCTTTTTCCGATAACCGGAATGTACTTATTAAAGCCTTAAAGAAAGCCGAAAGTTCAGATGAATATGTGGTACGCGTGTATGAAGCCGCAGGCAAGCAGGCGCAGAAAGCCTCGATTGTCTTTGCCGACAACCTTGTGGCTGCTGTAGAAGCAGATGGTACGGAAAAGACCATCGGTAAGGCTACATTCAGTGGAAATCGCTTGGAAGTGTCAGTCAATCCAAACAGCATTAAGACCTACAAGGTACGTTTTGCTTCCAATAAAAAGGTGCAGACGGTGGCCGAACCATTGCCCCTTGTTTATGATAAGAAGTGCTTCAGTTGGAACGAGTTCAAGGCTGCTGCCAACTTTGAGTCTGGTTATTCTTATGCTGCTGAATTGATACCTGCCGAGATGAATGTGCATGGAGTGCCTTTCGAATTGGAGACACGTGAAGAGCTGAATGGTATGGCTTGCAAGGGCAATGTACTGAAACTGCCCGCCGACTGTACTTATAACAGACTCTATATCCTTGCTGCTGCCGCTTCTGATAAAGATGTGAAGGGGATATTCCGCGTAGGCAAGTATGTGCAGGAAGTCATTGTTCCTTCTTATACTGGCTTCATCGGTCAGTGGGGGCACACCGGACATACGGAAGGTTATCTGAAAGATGCTGAAGTTGCCTATGTGGGTACGCACCGCCATTCCGGTGAAGGCGATCAGCCGTATGAGTTCACTTACATGTTTAAGTTCGCAATAGACCTGCCAGAAAAGGCTACTGAGGTGGTATTGCCCGATAATAAGGATATTGTTATTTTTGCCGCCACTTTGACTGATGTTGCTGCTACTTCTGTTTGTCCCGCTTCCGAACTGTTCCGTACGGCAAACAAGTGCAATCGCTATCAGACGGAAAGCTCCACAGAGAGAGTGAACATTCTGAAGCAGGACATGGTAATGGGCTATTCAAGCTATGTGAACGAGAAAGAGAAGCCGGCTTTCATGGTAGATGGCGACGAAAACACAAAGTGGTGTGCTATTGCTGAAATGCCCCACTACGTAGACTTTGATTTGGGCGGTGAAAGAAGCATTAATGGCTGGAAGTTACTGAACGCTGCCGGCGAAAACCATTCCTACGTCACTTCCTCCTGCTTTCTGCAAGGTAAGAGCGACAAGAATGGTGAATGGCGCACACTGGACTATGTTTCTGGTAATGGTAAGAATGTACTGAATCGCACGCTAAATAAGTCTGAAAGTGTTCGCTACCTGCGTCTTTTAGTGACACAGCCCATGCAATCGGCTTCTGGTAAAGATGTGCGCATTTATGAAATGGAAGTATACGAATAAACAGTTATTATATTCCCATTTTTCAGATCTTTGTGTCTGTCACCACAGACACAAGGATCTGATGATTCTCAGGTGTAAGTGCTTAATGTGAGTAAGTTAACAACTCTATTGAAGTAAATTTATTGGAAATAACAAATACCTTGAAAAATGAAAATTAAAATATTTGCTGTTGTATGTTTATTAGCTGCTAATCTCTTTACAATATCTGCTCAAAAGTGGTTTACGCCTGAGGCGGAGAAACAAGTGGATGCTCTTTTGAGCCAGGTAGTAGAAGGAAACTACAAGAATAATCGCTATCCTCTACTCCGTAAGCCCTTAATGGAACTTCCTTTAGGCAGTATCAAACCTAAAGGCTGGTTGCACGAAATGCTGGTTCGTCAGAAAAATGGCGCCAGTGGTCAGATGGATGTTCTTTACCCTTCGGTTATGGGCAAACGCAATGGTTGGTTAGGTGGTGATGGAGACCAGTGGGAACGCGGTCCATACTGGATAGACGGTCTACTTCCTTTGGCGTATATACTGGATGATGATGTCTTGAAAGCCAAAGTGCAACCTTGGATAGAATGGGCTTTGCAGAGCCAGCGTGAGGACGGATTCTTCGGTCCTGAAAAAGATTATCCGGGAGAGCCTGGACTGCAACGTGATAACTCGCAAGACTGGTGGCCGCGTATGGTCGTGCTGAAAATCCTACAGCAGTATTATTCGGCAACGAACGATAAGAGAGTCGTCGCTTTTATGACAAAATATTTCCGTTATCAACTGAATACCTTGCCGCAAAAACCTTTAGGACACTGGAGCAGTTGGGCAGAATTCCGTGCTTGTGACAATTTGCAAGCTGTATATTGGCTTTATAATCTTACGGGGGAGGATTTTTTGCTTGAATTGGGGCATTTGCTGCACCGGCAGAGTTTCAGTTTCATAGATATGGTAGATAGGGGAGACTTGCGCAGACCCTGCACTATACACTGTGTTAATTTGGCACAAGGCATCAAAGAACCGATTATTTATTATCAGCAAGATACCGACCGGAAATATATTGATGCTGTCAAGGAAGGCTTTCGAGATATTCGCCGGTTCCACGGACAGCCGCAAGGCATGTATGGAGGCGATGAGGCTTTGCATGGAAACAATCCTACACAAGGCTCGGAGTTGTGTTCGGCCGTAGAGTTGATGTACTCGCTGGAAAAAATGGTGGAGATTACAGGAGACATAGACTTTGCCGACCATTTGGAACGCATTGCTTTTAATGCTTTACCAGCCCAAATATCCGATGACTTTATGACTAAGCAATATTTCCAGCAACCGAATCAGGTGATGGTAACACGCCATCGTCGCAACTTCGACCAGGATCATGAAGGGACAGACCTTGCTTTTGGCACTCTGACCGGATACCCATGTTGTTTTTCGAATATGCACCAAGGTTGGCCAAAATTTACACAGCACCTATGGTATGCCACACCTGATAACGGCATTGCAGCCATTGTCTATTCTCCGTCGGAAGTAACAGCCAATGTGGGTGATAATGTACCGGTGGTTATCAGTGAAGATACTTACTATCCGATGGATCATCAGATAACTTTTACCATTAAAGAGGTGAGGAATAAGGTGAAACAAGTGAAATTTCCATTTCACCTGCGTGTTCCGAAGTGGTGCAAGCAAGCTGAAATACGGGTAAATGGAAAGATGGAGCAAACTGTCAAAGGTGGGAAAATAGCTATCGTAGACCGTATATGGAAGCGGAATGATAAGATTGAACTGTATCTGCCCATGGAGGTCTTTACTAGCACTTGGTATGAAAACGCAGTATCTATTGAAAGAGGTCCGTTGGTATATGCCCTGAAAATGGAAGAAAATTGGGAAAAGAAAGAGTTTAAGGATAGTTGGTATGGTTCTTATTATTATCAGGTGACTTCTTCGGATCCATGGAACTACGGATTGGTGGATTTTGACCGTAACAGAATGAACGAGGTGGCCCAAGTAAGTATCAATAGCCAAAAACAGCAATTGGACTTTCCTTGGAATCAGGAAAATGCACCGGTTGAAATAAAGATGAAGGCTCGTCTTATCCCTACTTGGACAGTATATAATGAAATGGCAGGGCCCCAGCCTTTCTCTTTCTGTGGCAGTGCCGAAGGAGGAGAGCAAGAAATCACGCTGATACCCTACGGTTGTACAACCCTGCGTATTTCAGAATTTCCAGTTGTTGGGAAATGATGTTTCCGAAGTATGGGGGAAACGGTGTGTCTGTTTTGTGACAAACTTGTTTTAGAATTCTGCCATGTCCGGAATGTGGACGGTTATGTCACGGATTTATAGTTGGCTTTTAACCTTACTGTCTATTTTTGCAATCGTTTTTAATAGGGTTTATATATTATATAAAAGAAGACTCCTGCAACGGAGTGAAAAACAAGTCGAACAATTTAATGCCGTAGAAAAAAGATGAAAAATTCCAAGAAAGCACTCCTCTGCCTATTGGCATGCGCCTTGGCAGTAACCGGATGCAAGACACAGAAAGAACCGGCTGTGGCAGACAACGCAATGCTGGTCAGATCTACACAAACACTTGATTCCTTATATGCTCACTATTCCGCACCGGGCACTTGTCTGTTGCGTGAGAATTATCCTTCGGACGTGGAAGGCTATACCGCTACTTATCTGGCTTCCGAGGAACAGAAGAACCGTCCCAATCTCTACTCTTATTTGTGGCCTTATTCCGGTACCTTCTCCGCAGTGAATGCGTTGATGGAGGCCACTAAAGATAACAAGAAAGATTTCGGGAACTATCAGAAGTTGCTTGATGAGAAAGTGCTTCCGGGACTTGCTGAATATTTCGATACTCGTCGTATGCCCAAAGCGTATGCTTCTTACATCAAGGACGCTCCGTTGTCCGACCGCTTTTACGATGACAACGTGTGGCTCGGCATTGACTTCACAGACGTCTATCTGATGACTAGCCAAGAGAACTATCTGCAGAGCGCCAAGCTTATCTGGAAGTTTATAGAAAGCGGTATGGACGATTGTTTGGGAGGAGGTATCTATTGGTGCGAACAGAAGAAGGAATCAAAGAACACTTGTTCCAACGCCCCTGGTTCCGTCTTTGCCCTGAAACTTTTCAAGGCTACGCAAGACAGCTCCTATTTTGAGAAAGGGAAGAGTTTGTACGAGTGGACTAAAGCAACATTGCAGGACACAACAGACTGCCTTTACTTCGACAACATGCGTTTGGACGGTGAGATAGGACGTGCCAAATTTGCCTATAACAGCGGTCAGATGATGCAGTCGGCTGCTTTGCTCTATCAGCTTACCGGTAATGGGCAGTATCTGAAGGATGCGCAAGCGATTGCTGCTGCTTGTCATAATTATTTCTTCATGGAATTCACCCCCGGACAAGGAGAACCGTTCCATATGCTGAAGAAGGGTGATGTGTGGTTCACCGCCGTTATGTTGCGTGGTTTTATGGAACTCTATCAGGTGGACGGTAACAAGGTTTATCTTGATTCCTTTGCCCGCAGTCTGGACTATGCTTGGACGCATGCCCGTGAAGATAACGGCCTTTTCAATACTGATTTCACCGGCAAGAGCCGCGACAATCGTAAATGGCTGCTGACACAAGCCGCCATGGTAGAGATGTACGCGCGTTTGGCCGTGTTCGCTAATCAGTCTTTATAATTAAAACGAATCAGACCAAATGAAAAAGAGAAACATTACCTTGTGCGCTGTTGCCATGCTCTGTATGCAAGGCTATGCTAAGGCAGACACTTTTATCCTGAAAGGTGACAACACTTGTGTGGAGAACTATGCTCAGATGACTGCTGCTTACAAGAGCAATCGTCCAAAAATGAAGAAACGCCTTTTCACCTCAAAAGCGGTGGAAGCTGAGATTGTTCGCGTGAAGAAACTGCTTACCAATCCTAAGTTGGCGTGGATGTTTGAGAATTGCTTTCCTAATACGCTTGACACTACTGTACACTTTCGCATGCTGGACGGTAAACCCGATACTTTTGTTTATACCGGTGACATCCATGCTATGTGGCTGCGTGACTCCGGTGCGCAGGTGTGGCCATATGTGCAGTTAGCCAACAATGATGCGCAATTGAAAGAGATGCTCGAAGGTGTCATTCGCCGTCAGTTCCTTTGCATCAACATTGATCCGTACGCCAATGCTTTCAACGACGGACCTACGGGTGGCAACTGGATGACTGACTTGACAGATATGAAGCCCGAACTGCACGAGCGCAAATGGGAGATAGACTCTCTTTGTTACCCGCTTCGTCTGGCTTACCAGTATTGGAAAGTAACTGGTGACAGCAGTATCTTCGACGGTGAATGGATGAAGGCAATTACTGCTATCCTGAAGACTTTCAAGGAACAGCAGCGTAAGGACGGTGTAGGCCCTTACCGTTTCCAACGTAAGACGGAACGTGCTCTGGATACGCTGAATAACGACGGCTTGGGTGCTCCGGTCAAACCGGTGGGACTGATTGTTTCCGCTTTCCGCCCATCGGACGATGCCACTACGCTTCAGTACCTGGTCCCTTCCAACTTTTTCGCTGTCTCTTCTCTGAGAAAGGCTGCTGAAATTCTGACGGAAGTAAACAAGGAAACATCCTTGGCCAAAGAATGCACCGATTTGGCAGCCGAAGTGGAGGCAGCCCTGAAGAAATATGCCACTTACAATCATCCTGAGTTTGGGACAATCTATGCATTTGAAGTAGATGGATTCGGCAATCATCTGTTAATGGACGATGCCAATGTACCCAGCCTTCTTGCTATGCCTTATTTGGGTGATGTGGACGTAAACGATCCTATCTATCAGAATACACGCCGCTTTGTGTGGAGTGGCAGCAACCCTTACTTTTTTAAAGGTAAAGCCGGTGAAGGTATCGGAGGTCCGCACATTGGTTATGATATGGTATGGCCTATGAGTATCATGATGAAGGCATTCACCAGCCAGAATGATGAGGAGATAAAGATTTGTATCAAAATGCTGATGGATACGGATGCCGGTACGGGATTCATGCACGAGTCTTTCCACAAGGATGACCCCACTAACTTTACCCGTGCATGGTTTGCTTGGCAGAATACGCTGTTTGGAGAATTGATTTTGAAATTAGTGAACGAGGGTAAAGTGGATTTGCTGAACAGCTTGTAAAAACAGGAATTATTTAAAATCAATAAAGTGCGCTGGAAGGAGGATTAGGATACAAATTGCATGAATTGGTTGTTCGTTGGTATTATTTGTGTTCTTTTCCTTTTTTTATCGTGATTTATTATAATGTTTAATCTTAAAGAATATGAAAAAGAATCGAGTGTACACAGTAAATTCATTGCTGGCTCGGATAGGTGGGAACTATAAGTTCTGGCTTATTGCCTTGCCTGCTGTGACTATGCTGGCGCAGGCTCCTGCGGTTTATGCACATGCGGAGACTATTACTGTGGTGCAGCAAAACAATGCCACGGTGAGAGGTTCCGTTAAGGATGCCACAGGTGAAAGCCTGATTGGAGTGAGTGTTACTGTTAAGGGTAAAGAAGGTGTGGGTACCATTACAGATGTGGATGGAAACTATTCCATTGTTTGTAGTGCCCAAGATGTTCTCGTCTTTTCCTATGTGGGATATGCCACTCAGGAAATTGCTGTGAAAAATCAAAAACAATTGAATGTTGTCTTAAAGGAGGATACCAAGGTGCTGGATGAAGTTATTGTCATCGGTTATGGTACTACTACCCGCAAGAGTGCCGTAGGTGCTGTAGACCAGGTAAAGGCTTCCATGATCGAAGACCGTCCCGTGGCTAACATGACAGATGCTTTGCAAGGGGCTGCGCCCAACGTGGTTATCCAGCAGCGCAGTAGCAATCCTAATGATCGTAAGACTAACTTTAATATTCGTGGTATCAGCACTGTGAATGACAATAGTCCGCTTTTTGTCATAGACGGATTGGTAGCTGATGGCGGTAGTTTCGATAAATTGAATCCCAATGATATTGAGAACATTTCCATCTTGAAAGATGCCGGTACAGCTGCTATTTATGGTTCACGTTCTTCCAATGGTGTAGTTTTGGTTACTACTAAGAAAGGTAAGAAGAACCAGCGTGCGACAGTTCGGTTAAGTGGTATGATGGGATGGCAGAATCCGGATATCTTGTTTTCTCCGGTGAAAGGCTATCAGAACGCTACTTTGCGCAATTTAGCTGCCACCAATGCTGGAGAGGCTCCTTTGTATACACCCGATCAAATCCGTGACCTGGCTGCCCATCAAAATGAAGAAAGCTGGTTTTTTGATCAGATAGTCCGCACAGCCTTACAGCAGAATTACAATCTAAGCGTATCTGGAGGTAGTGATAAAACTACTTACATGGTGTCCATGGGTTATTATGACCAGGAAAGTAATTATGTGGGCAACAGTGATTTTGGCGTGCAGCGTTATAATTTTCGTACCAATGTTAGCACGGAAGTGGGACGTTTGAAACTGAATGCTATTTTGGCTTATACACGTAATAATAGTGTAAGTACCACCGGTGGGAGTTTGGAAGTGGATGCCGCCCGTGTACCTACTTATTATTATTACAAAATGAAATCGGAAGATGGAAGATATTTGTTAAATGATGTATTGACTGAATTTAACCCATTGGGAGCATTGGAAGCTGGTGGCCGTAACAAGTATCGTAACAATTATCTGAACGCTAATGTCAATGCTGAATTCCGGCTTATTGACGGATTGAAGTTGCGTGGAGTGTTGGGTGCGGATGTGATAAACGACATGCGTTCTACCCGCAATTTGGGCGTATCCTATTACTTGAATGAAGAGGCTACCGAACCACGTCCAGTGAAAGATACTGACTATCGGACCAGTAACTGGAATCATACGGCTTACCTTATTAATAGCCAACTTTTGTTGGATTACAACAAGACATTCGGTAAACACAATGTCAGCGGGCTTTTTGGAGTAACCAATGAATCGTTTACTTCGTCTAGCAATGAGATTGAGAAGAAAGGGGTAGATCCCGACTTGGGTATCGGTACAGACATTACCAATAGTACTGTGGGAAACATCACAGGAAAAACATTTGTAGATGAATCCAACCGTACCAGTCTGACTTCTCTGTTGGGACGTGTGGGGTATTCTTACGCTGACAGATATTATACAGAATTCAGCTTCCGTTATGACGCTTCTTCCAAGTTTCATAAAGACTACCGATGGGGTTTCTTCCCTTCTGTTTCATTAGGCTGGCGTTTGAGCGAGGAGAACTTTATGCAGGCTTACAAGGAACGTGTGGGTGACTTGAAACTGCGTACTTCTTTTGGTATCTTGGGTAACCAGTCTATTGGTACTTATGACCGTTTTACTGTTTACGAACTGTACAACAACTCTTACGCATACAACAACCAGACAGTATCGGGCGCAGGTTTTAAGTTAGGTAAGGATAATTTGACTTGGGAAAAGACCAAAACCTTCAACGTGGGTGTAGACGCTTCGTTCTTCAATAACGCTTTGAATGTGACGTTCGACTATTTCTACAAGCGTACGAGCGACATTTTAATGAAGCCCCTTGTGCCTTCGGTATTCGGTACGGATATGGCGATGGACAACATTGGTGAGATGCAGAATCAAGGTTGGGACCTCTCTATCAACTATCGTTTGAAAACGGGAGCTGCAAATCATAACTTCAACTTCAATCTTGGTGACTCTTGGAATGAAGTGCTGAAGTACCCTGGTCACGAAAGAATCTCACAAATAGAGGAGTTGAGCCGTATCACCCGTGAAGGATGTCCGTTGGAGTCTTACTACGGTTACAAGATGGACGGCTTTTTCCAAAGCTACGAGGAGATTGAGGCATCGGCTATTCCTGTAGGTGGAAAGGTACAGCCGGGTGACGTGAAGTTTGTAGACCGTAACGAAGATGGTGTCATCGACTCGAAGGATAAGTTTATCTTGGGTAATGCCTTCCCTCGTCTTACTTTCGGTTTCAACTACAATGTAGAATGGAAAGGATTCGATTTCGGTATGTTCTGGCAGGGTGTGGGCAAGCGTGACATGATGCTTCGTGGTGAATTGATTGAACCGTTCCACGCCAATTACTCTTATAATATCTATAAGCATCAACTGGATTTCTGGACTCCTACCAACACCGATGCACGTTGGCCGAGACTTACTGCTCCGGGTTCTACTTCCAACAGAAACAACTACGGAAACGGACAAGGTTCCGACCTATTCTTGATGGATGGAAAATACCTGCGTCTGAAGAACTTGCAGATTGGTTACACATTCCCCAAAACATGGAGCCGCAAGGTGGGCATGGAAAAGGCACGTATCTATGTCAACGGACAAAACTTGCTGACTTTCAGTAATAACTCGTTTATTGACCCTGAATCTTCTGAGTTCGACTCTAAGATGGGTAATAGTGGCGCCAATTCTGGTAGAAACTACCCGACGCTCCGTTACTATGGTTTCGGTATAGACATTGAATTCTAAAAACAACAGATAACTATGAGACTAAGAAAATATATAGCTTTTGCCGGAATGGCTGTTCTGATGCTTTGCAGTTGCAACGAGATGGAGAACGCACCGACAAACAAATTTACGGATAACTCTTATTGGACTTCCACCACCAAAGCCCAGTATGTGGTGAACATGGCTTACAGCCAGATGTACAATGCAGGCCGTATGTGGAGCGATGAAAGTTTGAGTGACAATGCTTACGACGGTCGCAGTGTGGACGACCAACGTGCCATTCGCAAAGGTATGGCTACTCCCTCGCTCGACATCTTCAAGAATGAATGGAAAGACCTTTACGGAGGCATAAAGACCTGCCACGTGTTCCTTGAAAAGGTGGATCTGGTACCCAACATGGACGCATCTGTTAAAGCACGTATGATTGCCGAGATACGCTATATCCGTGCAAGCCTCTACTTCCGTCTGACTAACCTTTATGGTGCAGTACCTTTCTTTACGGAGGACATCACGCTGGAAGAATCGCGGAGTGTAAGTCGTACAGACCGCGAAACCATTATCAGCTTCATTCACCAAGAATTGGAAGACATCAAGGATGCGCTTCCCACTCGCGACCAATTGCCCGAAGAAGACAAGGGCAAAATTACTAAAGGTGCCGTTTGTGCTTTGCAGGCTCGTGTCTACTTGATGGATAGCGACTGGAACAATGTGATGCTTTATTGCGACAATCTGATGAACAAACAGGGCGAATATGGTACTTATGCCTTATTTCCTGATTATGCCGGGCTTTTTGATGAAGCCAATGAGTATAATGAAGAGATTATCATGGACCGTTCTTATGTACCCAATTTGATTACTTGGGGTGAGATGGTAGACATGATTCCTTTGTCAAGAGGCGGACGTGCCGTGAACCGTGTGCCGCAACAATCATTGGTAGATACTTATCTGATGCTTAGTGGAAAGACTATCAGTGAAGCCGGGACAGATTATAACCCTGCTTATCCTTACGACAACCGTGACCCACGTCTCACCGCTACTATCATTTATGATGGCTATGACTGGAGTGGCAATGTGGACGATGGCAGTAAAGACGTAGTCATCAACATTCGTCCGGGTTCGGGAACCGATGCCTACGATGGTGGTGGAAACGGCACTTCTACCGGTTATTTCACCCGTAAGTATTATAATCCGCAGGCTTCCGGTGATCAGAATTCCGGTATGAACATCATCACTATGCGCTATGCTGACATCTTGCTGATGTATGCTGAGGCTGTTCACGAAACAAGCGGTATGACTGAAGCGGTATGGAACAAGACCATCCGTCCCATCCGCGAACGTGCCGGATTCACTGCCGATGCAGCCTTGAACTTTCCTGCCGGAAAGAGCAAGGAAGAGATGAGGCAGATTATTCGCGACGAACGTCGTGTAGAAATGGCGATGGAAGGTTTGCGCTGGTATGATATTAAGCGTTGGAAGGCTGGCAACGAATACTTGTCGGGCAAGGTGCGCGGTGCAAGCTTCGTGGACGAGAACAAGCTTGACACTCGCAAGTTCGAAGAGGCAAGAGATTATCTTTGGGCAGTTCCTATCAGTGAAATCAATTTGAATCCCAATCTGGCGCCTAACAATCCGGGATATGGAAATTAACGTGTATCTAAACTCATTAAAAACAATAGAACAATGAAAACAATATTCTCAACAATAGCTCTTTTTTCGGCAGTCCTCTTTGCTACGTCTTGTACGGAAGACATGGAATACAAGGATTCCAAAGTTTCCTCAGTAAATCAGTTGTATGAACCCACTGACGGCAAGGAAGTAGTCTTGCAATCGTCGGCCAGCGCCAGCCTGTTCTTTGAATGGGAGTCGGCCAAGGCTGAAGATAGCGGTGCCCCTCTTTATGAAGTGGTATTCGATAAAGAAGGTGGAGATTTTTCTAAGCCTATTTACAAAGTGCTTTCTGACAATGGCGGTTCTTTGAGCTATGCTACCATCAGCCACAAGACATTGAACAAGGTTGGTGCGGCTGCCGGATTGAACAGTGGTGAGACGGGTACACTTGTTTGGACAGTAATGGCTTCCAGAGGTTTGAATTCTGTAATGGCAAAGGAAAGCAAGAAGCTCACCATCACTCGCTTGGTGGGATTTGAAGAGATTCCGGCACAGCTTTACTTGACCGGAAGTGCTACTGAAGGTGGTATGGATGCTTCTAAGGCTGTGGCGTGTGCTTCACCCGAAAAGGATAAATTCGAAGTCTTTACGAAGTTGGAAGGCGGAAAGACTTACAAACTGGTAGATAGAGCAGCCGAAGGTGCCAAGGTGTTTTATATCAATGGCAATAAGATTATGGAAGGCGAAGGCGAGACAACCGTAGAAAAGACGGGAGTTTACCGCATTGAGATGGATTTCTCCATTGCATCTGTAACCGTCAGGGAAGTAAGTAAGATGGAATTCTACTTCTGTCCGAGTGGTGCCGCAACTTTTGAATTGCCTTATGTTGGAAACGGTGTGTTCTGCGGTCAGGATAAAATTGAGTTCAAGCAAGAAGGATGGGGGCGCGACCAACGCTATAAGTTCTTGATGACTTATGCTGATGGTAGTATACAGTATTGGGGAACCAAGAATACTACAGACTCTAATCCTGGTGCGGCTACTCCCGAAGATCCTTATTTCTACATTATGGAGACTCCTGATAACCAATGGGATCAGAAGTGGAAACTGAACAATGAATTCGATGGTGCGGCCGATGGCCACAATCCGGGTGCCATCACCAAGATTAGTGTGATATTCAATGTGGAGAACTATACTCATAAAGTGGAATTGGCCAACTAATTTAAGGAGAGATTATGAAAAAAATATTATTTTGTCTGCCCCTGCTTCTTTTGGCACTTCAATCGTGCGAGATAGAAGATGAGTATATGTATGATAAGGGGCTTTACACCATAGATTGGGATGCGGCTGCCGACAGCAGTTCTGTGACCCTGATAGATCGTTTCTGGAATACGGAAGAGAATTATTTCAACTACGGGAATGACGGTTCAATCAAGGATTTCCATTATTGGCCGCAGGCTCATGCTATGGATGTGATGATAGATGCTTACAATCGTACCGGAGATAGCAAGTACAGCGACTTGTTCGACAAATGGTATGTCGGTATCAAGGCAAAGAACGGTGGCAGTTATTGGAACAACTTTTATGATGATATGGAGTGGATTGCTCTCACCATGATTCGCTTGTACGAAGTTACTGATGAAAACAAGTATCTGGAAACTTCTCAAGAGATGTGGAATGAAATCAAGACCGGTTGGAACGATTACGCAGGTGGTGGCATTGCTTGGACTCACGACCGGCTATGGAGCAAAAATGCTTGTTCCAACGGTCCTGCTGCTTTGATTGCTGCTCGTCTTTACCGTATTAACGGGAATCAGGAGGATTTGGATTGGGCTGTCAATATTTATAAATGGGAGCGTGAAAATTTATTTAACCCTGCTACCGGCGCCATCTATGATAATGTGAACGGTGAAACGGGTGAGTTGAGTACACTTTCTCTTTCTTATAACCAAGGTACATTCTTGGGTGCTGCTTACGAACTGTATAAGATCACAGGAGAAGAGTCCTATTTGAAAGATGCTCGTAAGGCTGCCAATTTCGGTATCAGTAATAGCAGCATGATAGATACTGGAAACAATTTACTTCGTGATGAAGGCGATGGTGACGGAGGTTTGTTTAAGGGTATTTTCATGCGTTATTATGTGCAGTTGATTATGGAACCGAATTTGGACCCCATATATAAGAAGAAATTCATCACTTTCTTTAACAATAATGCTGAAATCTTGTGGCGAAAGGGAATCAATAAACTTGATTTGCTGTATAATACTAACTGGGCAATGAACAATAGCGGTAACAACCATTTGACTACGCAGACAAGTGGTTGTACTTTGATTGAAGCCAAAGCTCTCTTTGAAAAGAGCCTGAAATAAGTTAGCAATTAAAAGTGTGTCGAAACTCAATCTGGTTATTGGGTTTCGGCACATTTTTTTTTAGAGCCAGTTTTAATTGGCAGTTATTTTGGAAATAATGTTTTTAGAGACAACAGTTTTTTATATAAAATAAACACAAAAGATGAAACAGAATCAATATTTATTTCTACTGTTCGCCCTGATTGTTCTGACGGGCTGTGGCGGTACGCAGAAGAAATTAACCGAATATGTCAATCCTTTCTTGGGTACGGCTACTTTGTGGGAGCCTGAGGACTTAGGGTATACGCGCAAAATAAAGTCACGTACATGGGGTGCGGAAACTTATCCGGGTGCTACCTTGCCCAACGCAATGGTGCAGCTCAGCCCCGTTACACAGTTTCGTAGCGGTGCGGGCTATCAATATGAGGACACTGTGATTTATGGTTTTTCACATACTGCTAAAGGGCATTGGAACTTGTTGCATGTCCCCATGTTGCCAGTGGTGGGAACTATCGCTCCGGGTAATTATTGCTCCGGGTTTAGTCACGAGAAGGAATCTGCGCATCCGGGGTATTACCAAGTTTATCTGGAACGCTATAAAGTGAACGCCGAGTTGACCAGTACCTTGCGTTGTGCCTACCATAAATATACTTTCGGCAAGGGCGACGATAAGTCATTATTGGTAGACATCCGCCGTTCTAATAATGATGTCCGTGATTGGAAGATTGAGAAGGTTGACGATAATACGTTCACGGGTTATCAAGATGGCGATGGTAAAATCTACTTTTACGCTAAGACCAACTATAAAATAGGCCAAGTGGAAATGGTAAAAGACGACAAACATGAGGTGGCTGTGCTGCGTTTTATCGACAGCAAAGGTGTTGAACCTTTGGAAGTGAAGGCTGGTTTCTCGTTTGTGAGTATAGAGAATGCTCAAATGAATTTGAAGGCCGAAATGTTGAACAAAAGTTTTGCACAAGTGGCAGAAGAAGCCGATGCGGCTTGGGAAGCACTCCTCTCCAAGATTCAAGTTGCAGGTGGCACGGAACGTGAAAAGAGATTGTTTTATTCTACTTTCTTCCATGCTTTTAAATGGCCGGCTTTGCGTAGCGATGTGAATCATGAATATACTGATGTCCGTGGCGAAGTAGTGAATAACGGCTTCCACTATTACACTGACCCTTCTTTTTGGGACGATTATCGCAACAAACTGGTACTCATAGGTATGATTTCTCCCGATGTGACTACTGACATCATTAGGTCTATTATTGACAAAGGCGAGAAGCGTGACGGCTACATGCCCACCTTCTTCCATGGTGATCACGCTTCCACTTTTATTTCTGGTTCTTGGTTGCGTGGTTTGCATGATTTCGATCTGGAGCGTGCTTATAAGTTGATTCTGAAAAATGCTACGGTGCCCGGTAAAGGAGGACGTCGCTATTTGGATGAGTATATGGAGCGAGGTTGGATTGCTGAAAAAGACACAGTGAATGTACCCACATGGGACGAATACAAAGGGGCTGTGACCAAGACCCAGGAATATGCTTACGATGACTATGCCGTAGCCTTGGTAGCCAAGGAGCTGGGAGATGAAGCCAACTACAAGCTGATGATGGAACGCTCCAACAACTACAAGACGCTATTCGACCCCTCTACCGGCTTTTGGAGAGGTAAGATTGACGATGGTAGCTGGATTCAGGATTTCGATCCGTATTATCCCTATTACCAGTACATGTACCGTGAGGCCAATGCATGGAACGCCCTCTTCTTCGCCCCCCACGACCCCGAAGGCATGATTAAGCTCTATCCCAGTAAAGAGGCGGTGGAGGCTAAACTGGATTCCTTATTCAGCGAACCGTGGAGAGGTTACGAGGCCCACAACCTGACCGGATTCATCGGAAACTATTGTCACGGAAACCAGCCGGGACACAGCATTCCTTACACCTATTATTTCATAGACAAACAAGAGAAAGCCCAATGCATTCTCGACAGCCTGATGAACCACTACTATGACATGGGTGCCGACAAGCTGGCTTATGCAGGGATGGATGATGCCGGCGAGATGTCTTCGTGGTATGTGCTCAATGCTATTGGACTTTACACTTATTCGCCTGCCGATCCTGAATATATTGTTACTGTTCCCTTGTTCGATAAAGTGACGTTCAATCTGAATGGTCGTCCCTTTACGATTGTGAAGAAAGGAAGCGGCAAGAAGATTATTGACATTACTTATGACGGTAAGAAGATTGACGGTTACTTTATCACCCATGACCAACTGAGGGAGGGCAAGGAACTGGTGATTACTACGGAATAGATAAACAATGGAGTTATGAAAAGAAATATACTGCTTCTATTCACATTCTTTGCTTGCATTACTGTACAAGGGCAGACTCCGGTTCGTTTGGTTGATCTGAGGAGCGAACATCTTGACAGACCTATAGGTTTGGATAATCCCGTTCCACGCCTTTCTTGGCGGATGGAAGATGGTAGGCAGGGAGCTGTGCAGACTTCCTGGCGGATTGTGGTAGACGAAGACTCGTTGAATGTGGTCAATGGCTGTGGCAGGATGTGGGATAGTGGAAAGAACGATTCCCGTAATCAGCTTGTGGCCTATGCGGGCAAAAAACTGCAGCCTTTCACTAGATATTATTGGAAAGTAATCTGCAGCGACATGGAATATAAGGAGACTGCTTCTCCTGTCTCTTACTTTGAAACGGGCATGATGGGGATGCAACATTGGCAAGGTGCTTGGATTGGCGATGGCAAGGATATTCATTATGGGCCTGCCCCTTACTTCCGAAAAGAGTTCAAGACCGGCAAAAAGGTAAAGTCAGCGCGTGCTTATATTGCCGCTGCTGGACTATATGAGCTTTACATCAATGGCGAGAAGATAGGAGACCACTGCCTTGCCCCTCTCTATACCCGCTTTGATCGCCGCAACTTGTATGTGGCTTATGATGTGACTTCACAATTACAGAATGGTGACAACGCTATTGGCGTACTTTTGGGTAACGGCTGGTATAACCATCAATCCAAAGCAGTGTGGGACTTCGACCGTGCCCCTTGGCGCAACCGTCCCACTTTCTGTCTGGACTTGCGCATTACCTACACCGATGGAAGCGTGGAGACTATTCCCACCGATCTCAGTTGGCGGACAGCGTCGGGTGCAATCACTTTTAATAGTATCTATACTGGCGAGCACTACGATGCACGTCTGGAGCAGAAAGGATGGAGCACTCCGGAATTCGATGATTCCAAGTGGCGCGGAGTAGCCTATCGGAGTGTACCTTCTTCCAATGTCACTGCCCAGCAAGTACATCCCATCCGTAATGTAAAGATTTTCCCCGCCGTCTCTTTCCGCAAAGTGGACGAGAAAACATACATCTATGATTTCGGGCAAAATATGTCCGGTGTGACTTGTATTCATGTTTCGGGTGAACGGGGAACGGAGGTCAGAATCAAACATGGCGAACGCTTACATCCAAATGGCCGCCTCGATCTCTCGAACATTGATGTCTACTTTCGAGGCGATAAGGAGAAAGACCCTTTTCAGACGGACATTCTCATTCTGAGTGGAGAAGAGGATGAGTTCATGCCCCGATTTAATTACAAGGGATTTCGTTATGTGGAGGTAGTGGCAGATAAGCCTATTGAGCTTGACCAAAACAGCTTGATTGCTTACTTCATGCACAGTGATGTGCCGGCAGTAGGTAGCTTGGAATCTTCGAGCCCACTGATAGGCAAGCTGCTCCATGCTGCCAATCACTCTTACCTTTCCAATCTGATGGGCTACCCCACCGATTGCCCTCAGCGCGAGAAGAACGGTTGGACTGGTGACGGTCATTTTGCCATTGAGGCAGCATTTTATAACTTTGATGGAATTACCGTTTACGAAAAATGGTTGGCCGACCATCGTGACGAACAGCAGCCCAACGGAGTGCTGCCCGATATTATTCCAACTGGTGGATGGGGATATGGTACAGACAACGGGCTGGACTGGACTAGTACTATTGCCATCATCCCTTGGAATATCTACCTCTTCTACGGTGATAGCAAGCCCTTGAGCGATTGTTACGAGAGCATCAAACGTTATGTGGATTATGTGGAGCGTATCTCTAACAATCATCTCACTACGTGGGGGCGCGGAGACTGGGTGCCGGTGAAGTCAAAATCCAATAAAGAGCTGACTTCCTCGGTCTACTTTTATGTAGATACCAAGATTTTGGCCGCTGCTGCCAAACTCTTCGGCAAACAGGCCGATTACGAATATTATAATGCCTTGTCGGAGGAGATAAAGCAAGCTGTCAATGATAAGTTCCTGAATCGAGAAACAGGCATCTATGCCGAAGGTTCACAAACCGAATTGAGTGTTCCCTTGCAATGGAAGATTGTGCCCGAAGAGTTGATAGGAAAAGTGGCAGCTAACTTGGCACATAAGGTAGAGGAGGACGGTTTTCACTTGGATGTGGGTGTATTAGGAGCTAAAGCTATTCTGAATGCACTCAGCGAAAATGGTTATGCTGAAACAGCTTATAAGGTGGCTGTACAGGACACTTATCCTTCATGGGGTTGGTGGATGGTGAACGGTGCCACTACGCTGCTCGAGAACTGGGATTTGCAGGCTACTCGTGACATCTCGGACAATCATATGATGTTCGGTGAAATAGGTGCTTGGTTCTACAAGGGGCTGGGAGGTATTTTCCCTGATCCCGTGCAACCTGGTTTTCAAAACATTCTGCTCCGTCCCCATTTCATAAAGGGATTGAAACGGTTTGAAGCTCGTCATCGGTCGCCTTACGGTGAAATTGTTTCTCGCTGGGAATGGAAAGGGAAATGTGTGCATTATGAAGTTACAGTGCCCGCTAACAGTACAGCTACACTCACTTTACCTGACAAGGCCGAGAATGTACGGGTGGTGGAACTGGCGGCAGGAAGATATGAGTTTATTGTAAAGTGACCCTGTACTTTTCATTTATGCTTGCAAATATGTAATTAGCGGGTTTGCCACGTTGTTGTGGCATAACTCGCTAATTTTTATAGTCGGTATGTTAAGGGATGGCTTTTTCATTCTTATAGCCTGATCTTTCCCTCCAACCGTATATCTTCCGATGAAGCCCCTATCAGCAGCTTCACCGTTCCGGGTTCTACAACGAACATCTGCTTTCCTTCGTTCCAATAGCCGAGCTCTTCTTTGGGCACGGTAAGCGTCACTTTCCGGGTTTCGCCGGCCTTGATGGGGATACGCCTGAAGGCGCGCAACTGCTTGGAAGGACGTTCCACTTTGGAGTCCGGATAGCTGGCATAGAGCTGTACGACTTCTTCTCCGTCGCGTCCGCTGGTATTCTTCACTGATACCGTCACGCGGATGTTCTTCTTGTCTTGCTTGACGGATTCAATCTTCTCGTACGTAAAGTCGGAATAGCTCAGACCATAGCCGAAAGGATAGAGCACAGGGCCTTGGTGGTACATATACGTACGTCCGTTGCGGATGTCGTAGTCCATTATGTCGGGTAGGTCAGTGATGTCTTTCACCCACGTCTGTACGGTACGTCCGGCTGGATTCACCTTGCCGAAGAGTACGTCGGCCAGTCCGTTGCCCTGCTCCTGACTGCAGTGGGTGATGTGGACGATGGCAGGCACGTGCTCCTGGCTCCAGTTGATGGTGTAGGGGAAGCTGCTGACGAGCACCAGTATGGTATTGGGATTGGCCTTGAGCACCAGCTTCACCAAGTCTTCATCGGGCAGCATCAGCGATTTGCGGTCCACGGCTTCGCGGCCGTCACTGGGGACGGGAGAGAACTTCCAGTCCGCACGCGTGCCGTAAGGATGGTTTCCTACACACACGATGGCAACGTCGGCGGCTGCAGCAGCCTTTTCTGCCTGGCCCATGCGGTTGTCTTCGGCGTGGATGATTTCGGTTCCTTCTTTCACAGCATTGCGTATGCCACTCAGAATCGTTGTTTCGTAAGGCGGGGTACCACTATACCAGTCTTGCACGATTTTGTCCGAATACGGGCCTATAACGGCTATTTTACGCAGCTTTCCGGCATCGAGTGGCAGGAGTTTTTTGTTTTTCAATAACACCACGGACTTGGCGGTGACTTCCCGTGCCAGCCTGCGGGCTTCTGCTGTCATGAAAGGCGGTGTCTCCGTACTGTTCTTTCCGATAGAGAGATAAGGGTTACGGGAGTTGTCCCCGTCCAGCAAGCCGAGCTTGAGGGCGACGAAGATGTTCCCGCGGATAGCCTTGTCGATGTCGACTTCGGTCAGTAATCCCTTTTCCAGAGCTTCCTTGACGTAAGGAACGTATGCGTCGAGAAATTGTCCTGTGGTGGCTTTTACTACGGCAGCAGCACCCTCCGCAAAGCTCGGAAAACTCTTGTGCGCTTCAATCAGCAGTTTCAGGGCACCGCCGTCCGTACAGATGATACCGTTGTTGCCCCACTGCTTGCGGGTAATCTCTTCGAGGCAGGGATGGATGGACATGGGGATGCCGTTCCAACTGTTGTAGGCGGCCATGAAGGCACGGCTGCCTCCCTCGGTGATGCCTTTATAGAAAGGATAAGCATAGTATTCATGGAACAAGCGCGTGTCGAAGTCGGAGGAAGTGCTGTCCCGTCCGTCCTCGTTGCTGTTGGCAAGGAAATGCTTCATCAGAGAGGCGGTTTTCCAGTAGCGGGGATGATTGCCTTGCAGGCCGCGTACGCTGGCAATGGTGAGTTGGGCGGTGAGGAAAGCATCTTCTCCGAAACTCTCCTCGGTGCGTCCCCAGCGTGGGTCGCGGGCAAGGTCGGCATTCGGAGCGCGCATCACGAGGGCATGACGCTTGTTGCCGGTGGTCTGCATGTAGTAGCGGGCTTCTTCAGCGGCTTGTTCCGCTACTTTCCGCACCAAATCGGTGTCCCATGTGGAGCCCAGACCGTAGGATTGGGGGAATATGGTGGTGGGGCAGTCTGTGGGGACTACTTTCCCGTCTTTCGTTCTTTGGCGTCCGCCCCACATGGCAGGCCCGCCGAGGGTCAGCCCGTGCAGTCCTTCGTAGTGTCCGCAACGGGGAATGTTGAAGCGAGGGACACCGAGGTCGGTGGAAAGAAGGTTTATCTTTTCATCCAATGTCAGGATGGAAAGAAGATGTTCCACGCGCTGTTCGTCGGTGAGCGTGGTATCTTGAAAGGCTTGTATGTGTTGTGCGCTTGCCTGTAAGCCGAATAGCAGGGGCAAGGCGAGGAACAATAACTTGTTTCGCATGGGGTATTAGGGTTTAATGTGTTTGATATACCGGTTATGGGATTGATATCCGTTGTAACCGTCCGTCCTGCGGCAGGCAGAGCAATCCTTCAGCTTTCTTTTCGTCTGCCAGATACTTCTTCCACGTAATCTTGTCCCATTTCATCTGGTCTGTGCATTGTGCCACGGGGATATGGGGGATGGCCGAACCGTCCTTTACAAGAATGACGATAGGCAGGGTGCCGCACTCGATATGGTTCCATCCCGGAGCATACACCTTTCCGGTCTGGTAGTCTATCCATTTCTGCCGTCCGGGGAGGTAGACATCCCGTCCGCTGCCCTCTTCGAGCATGGGTGCCACGAGGAGATTGGAACCGAACATGTACTCGTCCTCTACCAGCCATGCACCCGGGTCGTCGGGATACTCCAGCAGCAGGGCGCGGAGCATCGGCCAGCCGTTTTCGGTGCACTCTTTGGATTGTGCATATACGTAGGGCATCAGTTTGTACTTCAGTTCGGCACAACGGCGGAAATAGTCTGTGAACTCTTTCCCGTAGTACCACGGCTCGGTGGGAGGTGCTCCGTGCACGCGGCTGTGGCTGGTGAGGAAGCCGAAGGGCAGCCAGCGGCGGTAGAGGCTTTCGGGGCTTTGGGTCACGAAGCCGCCTATGTCATTGCTCCAGAAGCAGAATCCGCTCAGTCCGATGGAGAGGCCGCTGCGGATGGTTCCCTCGAAACCGGTTTCGGTGGTTGCGGCGTCACCGCCCCAGTGCAATGGATAGCGTTGTGAGCCTGCCCATGCGGAACGTGCCCAGATAATGTTTTCACCGTGTATCTTCTTGATTACCTCGGCCACGGTCTTGTTGTAGCGCAGGGGATAGAGGTTGTGTTCGTATAGTCCGCTACGGCCGTTGGCATAGATGGCATCCAGCGGAGCACCTTCACCGAAGTCTACTTTGATGGCGCCTACACCCATTTCAATCAGGTTGCCGAGCTTCTCTTGATACCACTGTACGGTTTCGGGGTTGGTGAAGTCCAGCACCACGTCCTCGTAGGGGAGCTGCCCCTTACCGTTGCGTACGTACAGACCGCGTTCCACTAGCTCGGGGAAGAACTTGTTTTTCGGAGTGAAGTAGGGGAGTTGCCAGAGGCAGGTGCGGAAGCCTTGTGACCTTAGGTCGGTGAGCATCTGCCGGGGATTGTCGAAGCGGTCGGCGGCAAAGGCGTAGTCGCACTGCCAGTCCACGCCGAACCAACCGGTATCGAAGTGGATGACGTCGCTCGGTATCTTGTTCTCACGCAGTTTCCGGGCTACATCGCGGCCCTCTGCTTCGCTGAAGTAGGTGATGCGGCTCATCCAGGTGCCGAAGCTCCACAAGGGGGGCATTTCGGGCCGTCCTACCAGTGCGGTGTATTCGCTCAGCATCTCCTTCGGCGAACCCAGGAAGATGAAGATGTCCATCGCTTCGTCTGCCATGAAGAGTTTGGTGGCTCCGATGTAGGAACAGCCGAAGTCGCAGGTCACGGGGGCGGAAGTGTGCATGAACATGCCGTAGCCGCGGTTACTGAAAAAGAAGGGGATAGGCTTGTACATGTCCGGGGTTTCGGGGCCCTGCGGGTCGGTGACAAAGAGGTTGACCTTCTGCCCGGCCTTGTTCAGTGCGGTGGCGGACTCGCCGCAACCGTAGATTTTCTCGTTTGGCGCGAGGCTGAATACGGGATTGATGCTGCGTGAGTTGTCCGAGCCGCGCTTGATGAAGCTGAATGGAGGTACCTTGACCTGTGTGGAGTCGTTGTCGCTCCAGCAACGAGTCTGTGTCAGCAGGCGTCCGTCGGCATCTTTCAGCACCAGGCGCCAGGGGTAATTCTCGATGAGCAGGCTGCCGTATCGGGAGGTGTACAGGGTACCTTTATCCGTCTTCTCGGCTTTCCAGAAGGAGCGTCCGTCGGCAGGCTTTCCTATGAGCATGGGGTCATCGGCATCTTCTTTCGGTACGATGGGCGAGGTAAGCATATGGATGCGGAGGGTACGTTCGCTGACCGGTTCGACGGTGAACGTCAGTTGTGGATTGTTGTCGTAGGCCGTCTCCGGGAAGTCCAGCGACTGGAGGGGCTGGTGCAGGTAGGTGTTTGCATTGAATGCCTGGCGGGGCATCAGTTGCTGGCGTTTCCACTGGACAGTCCCCTTGCCGGTGGAGGTGTCGAACGATACCAGGCTGTCGGCAAAGAAATAGGTGTTGCTGAGGTCCAGAAAATCCTGGCTCATGTCTTTCGACTGGGAAAGCAGGTATTGCACGCCGGCATTTGTTTTCAGTTGGGCATGTGCGGGCGGGATGGCAGTTGCTGCTAGCAGCATAAAAGCTGCCCCTTTCATCAGTTGTTTCTCTTTCATGATAAATATATGATTTACGGTTACTGTTTCGATGCCGTAAAAGTAGAGAAATCCACACAGATGAAAGGGGTGGGTATGTTGCTTATGTAGGGCTGAAATGTTTATTTGGAAGCTTTCTTCCCGTAGAAACACATGAAATATACCCCGATAATCACAAACGGGATACTGAGCCACTGGCCCATGTTCAGCGTCATGCTGTCCTCAAAGTTCACCTGGTTTTCTTTCAGGAACTCGATGAAGAAACGGAAGGTGAAAATCTCCGTCAGGCAGAGTCCGAAGAAGAAACCGCGGTGATAGGGCAGGGAGGCTTCGGCCTGCACGGTGGTTGATTTCCGCTTGGTGGTGCTGAAATCTGTTTCGAGCTTGGTCTCTTGTTTCTTCTGTCCGCGTTTGTATAGCCAGACCATCCCCAGGAAGAAGATGAAGTAGGCGATGGCTTCGTAGAGCTGTGCCGGATGGCGGGGCAGCATGTCTTCGCGCTCGAAGATGAATGCCCAGGGCACGTCGGTCGGTTTGCCGATGATTTCGGAGTTCATCAGGTTGGCAAGGCGGATGCAGCAGGCGGTGATGGGAGTGGCAACGGCTATCATGTCGAGCACGTCCATGTAGTGCATCTTCGTCTTGCGGCAGTACATCCAGAGGGCGATAATCAGGCCCAGCGTGCCGCCGTGGCTGGCAAGGCCGGTGTAACCCGTCATTTTCCATCCTGCGGCGGTCTGCTTGATGGGGAGAATCATTTCAACGAAGTGGTCTTGGTAGTATGCCCAGTCGTAAAATATGCAGTGGCCCAGTCGTGCGCCTATCAGTATGCCGAAGAAGCAATAGAAGAAAAGAGGTTCGAATTTCTTTTCGTCTATTTTGCGGTCGCGGTACTGGTGTTGCACGATAAGGTAGGCAAAAGCGAGGCCGATAATCCATAACAAACCGTAGTAGCGGATGGATATGCCGAAGAAGTTGAATAGTTCGGGGTCGGGGTTCCAGTTGATGGTGAGTAGTGATAACATATTTATGAAGAATTAAATTACTGAATTACGGGGTTGTTCGGGACAAAGGTATGAAATTATCTCGTTTGGCAGTTCTTCGTGGCAGTTTATTTGAATTTCTCCGCCACCATCCTATACGTCGGCACCTCAATCCCTTGTTCCTCTGCAGCCGTAATCATGTCGAACAACAAGCCTTGTACTTCGCTCTGATGTCCTTTGGCCATATCTTTCTGCATGGAGGCGGTACTTTCAGGGGCGAGTTTGTCTATTACTTTGAGGTTATACTGCACGATGTCTTCCTTGAATTCTATACCCAACTTCCTGCCCAAAGCTGCACTCTCTTGTGACAGTCCGATAAAGGTGTCGCGCACTTTGCCCGGTTTCTGGACTTCGCCCATAGGTACGTCGTAATAGGCTCCGGTGACGGCCATAGCAGAAATGAAGGACCACTTGACGAATGTGTCCCGGTTGATGTCGTCGGAGATTTCGGCTTTGATGCCGCTTTCCTGCAAATCGCGTTGCACGGCTTCCAATGTTTCACGGGAAACAATCGTGCTGCGGTGTGCTCCGTAGACGAGCCGGAAAATCTTTCCCATCTGCGTGATTTCTCCCCGTCCGGATACGAATCCTACGATGTAGATGCAGCCGTCGAGCACCGTGACGCCGGGGACCAACCGCTGGATACGGGGACCGGTTCCGTAAACATTCAGGATGGGGATTACCACTGTACGCTCGTGTGAGGCACGTTTGATGAGTTCCGTAATGGAGTCTACGGAATAACCTTTGACGCAGACGAAGATAACATCCGCTTTGC
This sequence comes from Bacteroides sp. AF39-16AC, assembly GCF_003602735.1. Taxonomy (NCBI): domain Bacteria; kingdom Pseudomonadati; phylum Bacteroidota; class Bacteroidia; order Bacteroidales; family Bacteroidaceae; genus Bacteroides; species Bacteroides sp. AF39-16AC. The sequence continues at coordinate 85,151 of NZ_QTLN01000003.1, forward strand.
CTTGGAATTCTTCTGCGGTAAATGCCGCCACTTTCAGACAATGTTCACCTTTCAAATCGGAGTGCAGTTGCAGACCGTTCCCGCGTATGGCGGCAAGGTGTTCGCCACGTGCAATGCAAGTGACGTCTTTGCCGGATAATGAAAGAAAGGCGGCGATGCTTCCGCCTACGCCGCCGGTACCTGCTATGAGGTATTTCAGATTACTGTTTGCCATTTGTTGTGTATGGTTTATTGAACGTAGTTTTCCTTTTCCATATAGTAAAGCCCTTCGCCCCGGTCACCGTTTTCCATGTCTTCCAGCTCTACTTTGAAGATACGGTAGGGAAGGTCTTTTTTGGGATGCTTGGGCATGTCTACTGTCAATAGATAGGCGTTGCCATATTCGTTGCTGTCGAAATATTCTTTTATTTCCTGCTTCATCAGCACGGGGACTTTCTCGCCGTCTATCCAGACGGTGACTTTCAGTTGCCCGGGCCGGGGAGCCATCTGGCATTCTCTGGCTTCTTTGTTTTGTTCTTGTTGCTCAATGTCACTCAGGTTTTCACCGTGTACCAATGACTCGGGCTTTGTTTCTTTCATCCATTGGTAGGTACGTGTCAAGCTCATGGGACGGACGTATATCTGATAAGTAGGCATGGCTCCGGGGATGCAGAAAGCACGCAGGCCATAAGCTTCCATACGATGATAACGTATGTCGAGTGTAGTGTCGCGGTCGGCGATGAAATCCCAGGCCCAGAACTCCAGGCGGTGTTCAGTCTCGGGCAGCCCGCTTTTCATGGCAATGTGCGCATAGGAGGGCAGATAAATAGAGGCTGCACTTTGATATTTCCCTTTGGGTATACGGGCCGTGTAATGCCCGTCTTTGTCGGTTATGGCTTCTATGATGTCATTGAACTGCGGGTTTTGCCACCAGACGCTGGCACTGTCTATCGGCTGTCCGTTGTAATCAGTCACCCGTCCGTGAATGGTTACCGAGTCTTGCTGTTGTGCATAAACGGCAGTACAGGACAATAAGAATAAAAGGAAGATAATCTGTTTCACAGTATTGTTATTGTATGGAGTTTATTAGAAAATGGCAATGTACAAAGAAAGTACATTGCCATCTGGAATGAATATCATTACACATTGAACCTGAAGTGCATGATGTCCCCATCCTGCACCACGTATTCCTTACCTTCCACACCCAACTTTCCGGCTTCGCGCACGGCTGCTTCGCTGCCATACTTGATATAATCCTCATACTTGATGACCTCTGCCCGGATGAATCCCTTTTCAAAATCCGTATGGATAACGCCGGCGCATTGTGGAGCCTTCCAGCCCTTGCGATAGGTCCATGCTTTTACTTCCATCTCTCCGGCAGTGATGAAGGTTTCGAGGTTCAGCAGGCTGTAGATAGCTTTAATCAAACGGTTGCAGCCGCTTTCTTTCAGTCCCAGGTCTTCGAGGAACATCTGCTTTTCTTCGTATGTCTCCAGTTCGGCGATGTCGGCTTCGGTCTGGGCGGAGATGATGATGAGTTCCGCATCCTCGCCCTTGATGGCTTCACGCACCTGCTCTACGTACTGGTTGCCGCTGGCGGCACTGACGTCATCCACGTTGCAGACGTAGAGCACGGGTTTGGTGGTGAGCAGGAACATCTGCTTGGCACATTGTTCCTCGTCGTCGTTCTGCGGAATGACGGTGCGGGCGCTTTGTCCTTGTTCCAGGGCATCCTTGTAGCGGAGCAGGAGTTCGTACTCTATCTTTGCCGCCTTGTCGCCACCCACTTTGGCAATCTTCTCTACACGCTTGATGCGGTTTTCCACCGTGTCGAGGTCCTTCAGTTGCAGCTCTGTGTCGATGATTTCTTTGTCGCGTACGGGGTTCACCGAGCCGTCCACGTGGACGATGTTGCCATTGTCGAAGCAGCGCAGCACGTGGATGATGGCGTCGCACTCGCGGATGTTGCCCAAGAACTGGTTGCCGAGTCCTTCACCTTTGCTGGCGCCCTTCACCAGTCCGGCAATGTCGACGATGTCGCACACGGCGGGTACGATACGCCCCGGGTGAACCAGCTCGGCGAGACGGGTCAGTCGTTCGTCGGGTACGGACACTTGTCCCATTTGGGCGTCGATTGTACAGAACGGGAAGTTTGCCGCTTGTGCCTTTGCGCTGCTCAAGCAGTTGAAAAGAGTGGATTTTCCTACGTTGGGAAGGCCCACGATACCAGCTTTTAATGCCATAGTGTTATCTTGTTTTTTAGTTATTGTTCAGTTAATTGGATGCAAAGATAGTGCAAACCGAATGCAGAATAAAATGAACTCGTTCATTTTTTATGCTGAGGTGCAGCCTATCTTCACTTTTTTAAGCAAAGATAGTACTTACCGGGGAAAGTGGGTATGTTAATTTGCATTAAAAGCACGAGAGTAAAATGATAAATTGATAGTTTTGTCGCAATTATAAATTTAAGTATCATTCTATAAATCAATGCGATTATGAAAAACAAAGTAAGAAAAATTCTGATGATTTTCTCATGTCTCATCGGTCTGTCTTTTACATTATCTGCACAGAATCCTTATCTGCCGCTTTGGGAGTTTATTCCTGACGGTGAGCCCTATGTGTTTGAGGATCCTGACTGCCCCGGCAAGTACCGTGTCTATATTTATGGCTCGCACGATAATCTCAAGTGGATGTATTGTGGACGTGACCAAGTGGTGTGGTCGGCACCCGTAGAGGACTTGACCCGTTGGAGATATGACGGCGTGATATTTAAAGTCAATGAGTCGCCCGAGCTGTATAAACTGAATGCTGATGGGACCGACGACGTGCTTTTTGCCCCTGACGTGACAGTAACTACCGATGCCGATGGTAAGAAAACTTATTACCTCTTTCCGAATAATCAAGGTGGCGGGCGCAATTCCATGATTGCCAAAAGCGACCGTCCCGATGGTCCGTTTACAGTATGCAATTGGAACAAGGAACGTCCTCGTGAGACTTTCGGTTGCTTGGGATTCGACCCCGCAGTGTTTGTTGACGATGATGGACGCGTGTATGGTTATTGGGGATTTGGCATTTCGCATGGCGCGGAGTTGGACCCTGCTACCATGTGCACGGTAAAGCCCGGTACCGAAGTGGTGGAGAACATGATTTCGGGCTATCGGCAGGAAGGTATATTCCGCTTCTTTGAGGCATCTTCTATCCGCAAGATTGAGGATAAGTATGTGTTTATCTATAGCCGTACTACCGCTGAGGGTGAAGATGGCCTGCCAAACGCCAGCAACTATACGTTGGCCTATGCCTACAGCGAGCATCCCTTGGGCCCGTGGACTTATGGTGGGACAATCATCGATGCGCGGGCGCGTGAGTATGACGAAAAAGGCAACGTGATAGCTTCGGCCATGCCCGGTGGAAATACGCATGGCAGTATCTGCAAGATAGGCGAGCAATGGTACGTGTTCTATCATCGCCAGATAGGTACCGATTGCTATGCACGCCAAGCTATGGTGTCGGCCATTGATGTAAAGGTGGAAAAAGGAAAAGGCGGGAAAGTCGTGATTTCACGCGGAGAGTTCAATTCTGAAGGCTTCCTTCTTGAAGGGCTCAATCCTATGCAGCGCATCTCGGCCGGGCTGGCTTGTTGGCACACCAATCCCGGAGGAATCAAAGAGGTCTATCCCCATTATGTGTATACGGGGTCTTATATCCGGCCTGTGTACCGGGATAATAATCCCTATGCCGGCGATAACAACCACAAAATCCCGTTCGCTCCGGTGGTGAATAACACAAGTGGGTCGATTGTAGGATATAAATACTTGAATATGAGTGCCGTTCCGCGAGATAAGTCTTTGCAGATGCAGTTAAGGTTGAAGGCTGAAGATACCGACGGGCGCATCCGCATCATGCTGGGTAGCCCTTGGACAACAAAAGGCGGTGTAGAGATAGGACTTGTGAATGTGAAGGCTGGCAGCACTTGCAGGGAGTTCTATGCTTCGCTCTCTATTCCGGCAAAGCTGCATAAGGGAAAGCAGCCGCTCTTCTTTGTCTTCGAATCAGAGACCGAAGGCCAGTCCATCTGTGAGTTTTATGATTTCCTCATGTTGGCACGCCCATAAGTCTTTATACTTATGGAGGCGGATACTTATCTTGTGAGACCTTCTAAATAGAGCTATTGTATTAGTTCACAGTACTGAACACTTTGTTACACCCCGTCGGAACAGATTGTTTCTCTTGTATGAAACGACTTGTTTCGACGGGATAAAACGATTTGTTCCGTTATAGGAAACACTTTGTTTCCTTATAGAGAACACTCTGTTCCATTATAGGAAACAAACCGTTTCCATAGTCGGAAATGAAATGGGGCATATGTTTCATTGATACCGCTATTACTTTTCCTCCTCGAATATTCGGTTGAAAACTTGCCGCAGTCGTCCTTCGTCTGCGATAATGGCTTGGAGCTTCTTCAGCTGTTCCGCATTCTTCCCCTCGGGAAACCAAAGCTTCAGATAACCGCCGGGTGCATACTTTGCCATGAGATGCTGATGGAACCGTTGGTAGTGCCACTCCTTGTCTGCGGCAGGATTCTGTTTCAAGCCGTATTGGACGGTGCGGCGCAGGGTGATGTCCGGGTCGATGATACGGTCTGCTTCGGCAACAATCTTGCCGTAGATGCTGCGCGGCTCGTGGTCGGTGGAGGCGCGGTGGTCTTCTACGGCTTCTTTCATGAGGAGGATTTCCGTATCGGAGAACCATTGCCGCAGGGTGGAGTCCGCCATCAGTATCTCGCCGGAGACAAGGTGGTGGGTGGTGCGGTCGCGGCACAGTCCCGTATCATGGTAGGCGGCAATGACGTATGCCAGGCGTTCGTCCGCTTCGGGATGTTGCCGGGCGAGGGCAAGACTTTCTTCGATGACGGTACGGACGTGGGAGAGGTTGTGTGCCTTGTCAAACTCCTTGTAACGGGGGATGATTGCTGTCTCGATGTAGGTAATGAGGGGCTTGGGTATCATGTGGCATTCCTTTTTCGGGTAAAGGTACGAATAATAACCGATAGCTGAATAACGAGGAGCAGGGAATGGCTCATAATTAGGTACCGATTACTATCTGTCTGTTTACTTAATGTTCCAAAGACTGCTCGTAGCTTTTCCCGTTGGCGTCAGTCACCACGATTTTTATTTTCTTTGCTTTATCGCTCGGTTTTGTAGAGAAAAAGAAATAAGCATTCTTGTTAGCTTGGCGACCACGTTCCTTCATATCCTTTCCCTCTGTGACAGCTTTGCGCTGCAGGAAGAAATCATAATCAGGATCCATGCCTTTATACTGCTTCATTTCGCCTTTCAACTTCCCGTCTTCGTAGTATTCCACTTTCCAGCGGTTATCCCAATTCCATACCTTGACACAGAGTTCGTCTTCATGGCCGGGTACTGTACCCACGGGATAGTAACGGAACTGATAGTCACGGTCATGTCCTAATGACTTGAAATAATTTGCAATTCCGTTCTTGCCGGATTCGAATACTTGGTAGCCAATAGGGGTACCGTCTTTGCTATAGATGCCGTCCCATAACCACCACGCGCCTCCGATGGAGGCGATATTGTACTCACGAATGTTGTTTCTGATTTGTGTGTTGCATTGTACATGGGTGTGACCACTGAGAATATCTACCTTATAACCCTCGAAAAGGTCGAGTAACTCGGCTACGCGTCCCAACTTGTAGTTCTCGTTATAGAAGTATGCCGGAGCATGCATGCAAACAAACAGATGAGCCCCTTTGGGGACGTACTGCAGATAGCTCTTCACCCAATTGAGCTGCTGATCATTGAGCCCCACCTCATACTTCTTGTTTCCTTTATAAAGGATATTGTCCAAAACGATATAATAGTCTTTTCCAGCATTGAACGCATAGTAAGTGGGTCCAAAGAAATGCCGATAAAGATGTGCACTGGCATCATCGTCGCTCACCTCCTTGTCGTGGTCGTGGTTGCCGATAACCGGATAGATGGGAATTTGGATCTTTGCTATCTCTTGCTTGATGTGGGGAAACATTTCCAGGTTATCCCATAAGATGTCGCCCAAGAAGATGGCGAAAGCAGGAATATTCTGGCTCATATATTCAAAGCCCACTTGCTTGAGGTCGGGGAAAGCTTCCGTTTCAAGCCGATGGAATGCGTTCTCTCCGCGCGGTTGTGTATCGGCTGCTGCCATCATGGCGTATTTGCCTCCTACTGTTCCCCAGCGATGGAGCTGGAAATCGTGGCTGTTCTCGTTCAGAGTCTTATAGAAGACGGGAGTACCCCCGTTGCAAGGTGCCATATAGCCTGAAGGTGTCACTACATAGATAAAGTGGGCCTTCTCATCAGCATCAATCATATAGCTTCCGTCTTCACTGGTAAGAGCGAATGCGGTGCCATCGGTTACTACAACTTTGGCCAGCCCCTTGCCGTCGGCCATGACTTTGCCTTTAATCTCTTTAGCTTCTGCCCCTATTGCCATAAGCAGCAATGCGGCGTAAAAAATGTTCTTTTTGTTCATTGCTTTTCTCTTTCAATTATTTGTTGTTTGAATTGAGAGCAAAAATAGGTGAGTGAAATTACTTCGTCGTTTCTATGGGGTTACGTTCAAGTTACATATGTCGGGCTCTCATCCGGTGTCATATCAAAATCACAGAAGTGACACAAGTCTGTAATACAGCATCCATTCTTTTGCAGCCGAAATTAAAATCATCATAGAAACTAATGAAAACAAGAATGATTAAATCCTTTGTGTGTGTCTGTGGGCTGCTTGTTTCGTTGAATGTAGTCGCAGCTTCACTGAAACCCATCAAAGGTAAAGTGGTGGACCGGTTCAATAATCCACTTCCCGGTGCTACAATTCAAGTGACCCATTCTCCCGAGAAAACCATTACCGATGTGGACGGCAACTTCAATTTTGAAACCATCGAAGACGCGGAACTCATCGTATCCTACATCGGCTTCCGTACCCTCAAGCTGAAGACTGCAGGGGAGAACTTCATTCATGTGGTACTGGATGAAGACTCACAATTGCTTAACGACGTGGTAGTGGTAGGTTATAGCACTAACAAGAAGGTTAATCTGTCAGGCTCGGTTTCTTCGCTTAACAGCGAGAAGCTTGCAAGCCGTCGAGTATCAAACGTATCTTCGGCTCTGCAAGGCATGGCTGCAGGTGTAACTGTCACTACACAGAGCGGTGAGCCAGGCGGCAATGGCGGTCATATACGTATACGTGGTATCGGAACCTTCGGTGGTGATAGTGCCGCCCCGTTGGTGTTGGTCGATGGCGTAGAAGGAACCATAGATGAAGTGGATCCTAACATCATCGAGTCAGTGTCCGTCTTGAAAGATGCTGCATCTGCATCCATCTATGGTTCACGTGCTGCCAATGGTGTCATTCTGGTGACTACCAAACGGGGTGGCAGTCAAGACAAGTTCAGCATATCCTATAAAGGATATTTTGGATTCCAAGGCGCAACGATGCTTCCTCAAAAAGTGGATGCATTGGAATATATGCAATTGGAAAATGTGGCAGCAGGTAACGACGGATCCGACCTGCCCTATAGTGATGAATATATAAGGGAATATGTGGCTGGCATGGCTACTGACCCGGACATCTATCCTAATACAGACTGGCAGGACTTGATTCTTACAGAAAACGGATTCAACCATGGGCATACGCTTACTCTGACTTCTTCATCAGAACGTATCAAGACACTTACTTCTATAGGGTATCTGGACCAGACGGGTATAGTGGTCAATTCCTCTTACCGTAAAATCTCTGTACGCAACAATATGGACATCAAGCTTAGCGACCGTCTGGACATGAAGTTTGACATACAAGTAAGCAATGCCAATAAAAATAGTTCTCCCTACGAAGGACATGCCTTCAATTATATGAACACCCGAACCCCGAACATTGTCAATCAATTTACTACTGGTCTTTATAATGGGGCAAATGGTCTGATGGGCAATAACCCCGTGCTGTTGTTGCGTGAAGGCGGTATTGTGAAAAACAATGTTATCCGTGCTACCATGGCGATGGCTCTGACCTATAAGATTCTCGATGGATGGAATGTGTCAGTTCAAGCCACTCCACGTTATATCACCAAGAATAACCATAACTATAAGAATTCTGTCACCACGTATGGTGACCCGGAAGGTACTACCAGCTTCAAGAGCGGCGAAACCTACAACTCGCTTACAGAATCGGCCTACCGTTACTTCTACTGGAACACACAGGCACTGACCAACTATGAGAAACAGCTGGATGACCACTACTTCAAAGTAATGGCAGGTATGGAGTGTCAGACCTATACAGAAAAGACTCTTTCTGCCTATCGTCAAGTATTCAACTTCCCTCAATATGACCAAATTGATGCCGGTAACATTGAGAACATGAACAATGGAGGAGGGGAGTACCAATGGGCCATCAACTCCTTCTTTGGCCGCTTGAATTACAACTACAAGGAACGCTACCTTGTGGAGGCCAATATCCGTACCGACGGTTCTTCCAGATTTGCAGAGGGTAACCGATATGGCGTGTTCCCTTCATTCTCTGCAGCATGGCGCATCAGCGAGGAACCCTTTATGGAATCTATACGCGATAGAGTGGATAATCTGAAATTACGTGCCTCTTGGGGCAAACTGGGCAACCAGAATATCGGAAGTTCCTATTATCCCACTACTCAGCAACTCTCTACGGGCTCTATATCTATGGGAGGTAATCTTTACACGACCTCTGCTGTTACCTCGCTCTCCAATAGGGACCTTACATGGGAGACTTCTACCATGACTGACTTAGGCATAGATCTTTCACTGTTCGGCTGTATCAACATCACTGCCGACTGGTATAGGAAGATAACGGATGGTATCCTGATGAAGCTGGACATCCCCAACCACATTGGTATGGGTGCTCCCTTCCAGAATGCCGGCAAGGTAAGAAACCAGGGATGGGAGCTAAGCGTAGGCTACAGCAAGAAGCTGACGAGGGACTTTTCGCTGGATGCCGCCCTTACGCTGAGCGACGTGAAAAACACCATCACCGACATGCGGGGCACAAGCAGCACAAGCGGTGATATTCGTAACCAAGAGGGGTCTTCCATTAACTCCATTTACGGATTGATATGCGACGGTTTCATCAATTCACAAGAAGAAGCGGACGAAATCAATGCCAACTGTCTCCAATTCGGTACAACCGTATATCCCGGTGACCTGAAATACCGGAATGTCAGCGGAGACAACAAAATTACTACAGATGACAAGACGATTATCGGAAGTACAGTTCCACGCTATAGTTATAGCTTTAATTTAGGAGTAGGATACAAAGGAATTCGTCTTTCGGCTTTCTTGCAAGGAGTTGGCAAGGCCGACGGTTATCTCAATTCCTACTACGTGATGCCTTGCTATCAGGGAGGAACCTACCGCAAGGAACACCTTGACTATTGGACGGAGCAGAATCATGATGCATCCACGCCTCGCCTCTCCTATAAGAGCAGTAACAACACCTATACATCATCCTTCTGGATGAAGAGTGCTGCTTACCTGCGTCTGAAGAACCTGCAGCTGGGTTACGACCTGCCCTCCAAATGGATGAAAGCCATCGGACTGAAGTCTGCCTACATTTATGCCAATGCTGAGAATCTCTTGACTTTTACTGACTTTTGGGATGGCTATGACCCCGAAGTCAACTATAACGCATCAGCAACAGATGGGGTATCTCTGGGTGCGGCAAACAATTATCCCCAGACGAAAGCCTTCACTTTTGGCGTTGACATCAAATTCTGATTAGTCGGAATAGGGAAACCGTCTGTATTCAAGAAGACATAAAAAGAAAAAATGATATGAAACGAAACAATATTTATACAGCACTCCTTTCGCTGTTTCTATTAGGCCTCGGTGCTTGTTCACTCGGCCTTGAACCACTCACTTCACCGTCTTCTGCCTCTTATCCTTCGAGTATGGAAGAGGCGAATTTCGGTTTGAACGCTGTTTACTCATCTCTGACAGCTTATAGTGCCAGCACCACCACCTGGTGGAAGGTGACAGACAATATTACAGATATTGGTGCTACACGTGTCAACACGGCTATGTATACGGAATTAATCACCTCCGGAGCTTCTGCTGAAAACGCGGTGGCAAACAAGCTTTATAATTGCGTGTATAAGACCGTGGCACGTATCAACCAGCTTCTCGATGCGCTGGATAATCTGCATGGCACAGCCTCTGATACGGATATAGAGAGTATACGGGCAGAGCTGCTGTGCATACGGGCATTCTGTTATGATCAAGCTTGCCAGCACTATGGAGACTTGCCGTATGTGGTCCACACAGCGGGTATAAATGACAGCCAGACCCCACGTACACCGAGAGAGACCATTGTAGAGAATCTGCTTTCGGATCTTAGCGACGAGTGTTTGGCTAACCTTCCACTCCGCCATAAAGCAGAAAGCTATGGCAGTGCACGCATCGGACGGGTAGCAGCGTATGCGTTACGTGCCCGTATTGCCTTGAATTGGAAAAAGTATGACTTGGCTGCCAGTTCGGCCAAACAAGCCTTGAATTTGGCTAAGGAGGCAGGCTTTGAATTGGAATCCATCAATACACAGTATTGTGGAGAAAGTCATGAGGCAGGAGAGCCAACCGGTCAGACGGCTCTGTTTGGTTATGACGGTGAGGCAAGCAATGAGTGGCTCTGGTCCGTGCAGTATGATGCGGTAATATCCAGTAATAAAACCAAGGAGGCATATTACATGGCTCCACGTACACTGGGAGGATGCGCCTATTTTGGTCCTACACAAACATTTGTTGATATGTTTCAATGCAAGGATGGCAAATCGATTACGGAATCTTCTCTGTATGACTGGCAGAACCCTTGGCAAAACCGGGACCCTCGTCTGGATCTTTTCTGTTTGCGACCTGGTTCACGCATATTCAATCTGGAATTCCAGACTTCCACTACCAGTAAAAAGATTCACGACTATAGCACGGGCAAGGACGTGACAAACATGGAGTCACAGGGTACCAAGGGCGTATACGGTGCCAATGGCACTAAAGGTCCTGCTGGATATCTCTGGAGGAAATATTTGGATATAGCCGAGTTGGAAAGAGCTGCAATCTCCAACCATGAAACCAGTGATCTTAATTGCGGCTTGATGCGTTTAGCAGAGGTTTATCTAATAGAGGCAGAAGCCAATATTGAAATGGCTGATGGCAATCTGGAGTTAGCACGAACGGACATCAATATAATTCGTAATCGTGTAGGAATGCCCGATGTGGTAGTTACTTCGCAGAGCGGACTCCGAAAGGCATTACGTTACGAACGTACTGTTGAACTTTGTAATGAAGGTTTTCGTTGGTTTGATCTCCGTCGTTGGGGTATGGCTTCTACAGTGATGACAGGTAAGATTTATGCTCCCAATCAAAAAGGGCTTATGTCCAATGCCAAGCCTTCATTTGATGACAACTGGCATCCGGCATATTCAGAAGGTAGTTCTTGGGATGGGAAAGCACTGAATCTCCGTGTGTATAACACGATGAAGTATATCGAAGGAAAGGATGAACTTTGGCCGCTTCCCCAAAGTGAGATTGATACAAACAGTGCCATTATAGAAAACAATCCAGGATACTAATCGTGTAAGGTTATTGGTATCTGACGGAAAGGATTTGTTTTTCAAGATATAATAAAAGAGCCGGAATGTGCGAATCATTCCGGCTCTTTTATGAAAGGTTTCGGTTATTGTTGTTAGGAATAAGATTTCTTACTTTAAGAGAGAGTTTATCAATTACATGTTAGGGTTGTCCATGATTACTGTCATCTCGGGAACCAGTATGTATTCGCCTTTCTTGCTGTTCCATTTATAGTACGTGGTAGTCACCGTCTTGCCCTGGTATGCATAGCGGATGCACATGTCGTTGCTCCATGTATTCTTGGTGCTGTTCCATTTCAGGGCTTCGCTTTCGGTCATGCGGTTCTGGTCGTCGTACTTGTAATTGTACTTCATATAGTTGGCGAGCGTGTTTCCGTCCATTTTGTATACGGTCTCTGCCACCTTCATGCCATTTACTTCTTCCGAATTGTAAATGAGGTTGCTCTTATTGTCGGCTGAGGCATTTAATCCGCAAACTAAGAGAAGTGCTGAAACAATCACTGTTTTTAAAGATACTTTTGCTTTCATGGTTTTATGTCTTTTTTAGTTCAACTTTCTGTTTTCTATCAATATGTCATTGATTTCGCTGCAAAGGTACGTATTAAATTGACATAAATATAAATATCGGATTAAATTTTATCAATATGTCAGTAGTGAGGGCTTCGGTATGCTTTCCTTTTGGCAAGATTGGTGAATAAAAAATATCCGGCAGTGAGGTTGCCGGATATTCTGATGAGCAAACTGTATTTGGAAAGGATTGCTTCTGTTGCTTTCTGATTGTAAGTTAAATAAAGTTATTGGGCTGTTTAGTGTGCCTGCAACCAGTTGTTTCCCCACCCACAATCGGCTTTCAGGGGTACGTGCATGCGATATGCCTGCTCCATCTCTTCGATTACGATTTTCTGTACAAGTTCCTTTTCAGCCTCTGGAACGCTGAAATTTAGTTCGTCATGGACCTGTAAAATCATCTTTGCTTTCAGATTGTAAGTTTGGAAGCGCTGATAGATGTGTGCCATCGCTACTTTTATGATGTCGGCGGCACTTCCCTGGATGGGGGCGTTGATGGCATTCCGTTCGGCATAGCCCCGTACCACCCCGTTTCTTGAGTTGATGTCCGGCAGGAAGCGCTTGCGGTGGAAGATGGTTTCCACGTAGCCCTGCTCGCGTGCCACCTGGATGCTTTTGTCCATATACTCCTTCACTTGTGAGTAGGTTTCAAAGTAGCCGTCTATCAGCTCTTTGGCTTCCTGGCGGGAAACGCCCATGCGTTCGGCAAGCCCAAAGACGGAGATGCCGTAGATGATGCCGAAGTTTGCCGTTTTTGCCTTGCGGCGCATGTCGGCGGTTACGTCGTTTATATCTATCTTATATATCTTGGCAGCGGTGGCGGCGTGGATGTCGTGTCCGCTGAGGAAGGCGTCTATCATGTTCTTATCTTCGCTGAGGTGTGCCATGATGCGCAGCTCTATCTGCGAGTAGTCGGCAGAGAAGAACTCGCAGCCGGTGTCGGGGATGAACGCCTTGCGGATTTCCTTTCCGTCTTCGTCGCGGATGGGGATGTTCTGCAGGTTGGGATTGCTGGAGCTGAGGCGTCCGGTAGCGGTCACCGCCTGGTTGAAGGAGGTGTGTATGCGGCCCGTACGTGGGTTGATGAGCTGGGGCAGGGCATCTATATAGGTGCTCAGCAGTTTCTTCAGTCCGCGGTATTCCAGTATCTTCCCGATGATGTCGTGCTTGCTGCGGTAGCTTTGCAGCACCTCTTCGGAGGTGACGTATTGTCCGGTCTTGGTCTTTTTCGCTTTCTCCACGATTTTCAGCTTGTCGAACAGCACTTCGCCTACCTGCTTGGCGGAGCTGATATTGAATGTCTCGCCAGCCATCTCGTAGATTTCCTTCTCAATCTCCTGCAGACGGACGGTGAAGTGTTGGGACGATTGCTTCAAGGCTTCCGTGTCGAGCAGCACTCCGTTGCTCTCTATATTAACAAGTACGGGGACGAGCGGCATCTCTATTTCGTAGAACAGATGTTCGGCACCTTGCTCCTTCAGTTCCTTTTCCAGCACGTTTTTCAGTTTGAGGGTGACGTCCGCATCCTCGCAGGCATAACGGTAGACATCTTCAGGTGGAAGGTCGCGCATGTTCTTTTGGTTTTTGCCTCGCGCTCCAATTAGCTCATCGATGTGGATGGTCTGGTAGTGCAGGTAGATTTCCGCCAGATAGTCCATGTTGTGTCGCAGTTCGGGTTGAAGCACGTAGTGGGCAAGCATGGTGTCGAAAAGTTTGCCTTTCACCTGGACGCCGTAATTTTGGAGGATAATCATATCGTACTTGATATTTTGTCCCACCTTCATGGATTTCTCGTTTTCGAAGAGGGGACGGAACTCGTTTACAATTTTTAAGACTTCCTCTCGTTCGGCGGGAACGGGTACGTAGTATGCACGGTTTTCGGCATCACTGAAGCTCATTCCTACAAGTTCGGCGTCCATTGGCTCGGTTCCGGTAGTCTCGGTATCTATTGAGAGAATTTCGCTTGTAAGTAACTTTTGAATAATTTCTGCTCTTTTATCTTCTGTATCAATGAGTTGGTAGTCTATATCGAGCATTTCTAACCGCGTCAGGTTTGAATTTTCAGAAACGCCCGTCCCCTCGCCCGCAAAATTTGCAAACAAATCGCCTTGAATCGGGGCGCTGTTTTCGGGAGTGGAGGTTTGCGGCTGGGCAAACAGAGTCCCGGCAAAGAGGTCGGGTACCGGAGAGGTTGGAGTAGGGGAGGACGAATTGCCGCTTCCCTTTTTGAGTACCCGGTCGATGAGTGTGCGGAATTCCAACTCCTCGAAAATCTTGCGGAGTTCTTCTTCGTTCGGTTCTTCGCGGACGAGCGAATCCATGTCGAGCTGAATGGGAACATCTGTTTTGATGGTGGCAAGGAATTTGGAGAAGGTTATCATCTCGCGGTTGGTTTCCACTTTCGTTTTCAGTGCGCCTTTCAGCTGGTCGGTATGTTCCAGCAGGTTTTCGATACTGCCGAATTCGGCAATCAGTTTCTGTGCGGTTTTCTCGCCCACACCCGGACAGCCGGGGATGTTGTCGGAAGCATCACCCATCAGTCCCAGCATGTCGATGACCTGCTCGGTGGTCTGTATGTTGAACTTGGTTTTTACTTCTTCGGTACCCATCACTTCGAATCCGCCGGTGTGCTTGGGGCGGTACATGAAGACGCGGTCCGATACCAGTTGCCCGTAGTCCTTGTCGGGAGTCATCATATAGGTGGTGATGCCCTGCCGTCCGGCTTCGGTGGCGAGCGTGCCTATCACGTCGTCGGCTTCGTAGCCGGATACTTCGAGGATGGGAATGCGGTAGGCGCGGATGATGTCCTTTATAATAGGTACGGAAAGGCGGATGGCCTCGGGTGTCTCCTCGCGCTGTGCCTTGTATTGCTCGTAGGCCTCGTGGCGGAAGGTGGGGCCCGACGGGTCGAAGGCTACTCCTATGTGTGTGGGATTCTCTTTTTTGAGCACTTCTTCCAGGGTGTTTACAAAGCCCAGAATGGCCGAAGTGTTGAATCCTTTTGAATTGATTCTCGGGTTCTTGATGAACGCGTAATAGGCTCGATATATCAGTGCATAGGCATCGAGCAAAAACAGTTTATCGATTGAATTCATACATTTAATCCTTTTTTTCATGGTAAAAGTACAAAAAAATACCGTATTAACCGTTTTATTACTATTTTTGTAGGCAAATAGCGATGCATGGACAACTCATCATTGATAAAATCTCCGATTTCTGAGGAATTGGAGGACTTCAAGAAGCTTTTTGAAAGTACTCTCTCCAGTTCCAACCTTTTGCTGAACAGCGTAATTGCGCATATCCGGCAGAAGAACGGGAAGATGATGCGCCCCATTCTGGTGCTTCTGGCTGCGAAGCTTTTTGGCAAGGTATGTCCTGCAACCCTGCATGCTGCGGTTGCGTTGGAACTTCTTCATAATGCCAGCCTTGTGCACGATGATGTAGTGGACGAAAGTACTGAACGCCGTGGACAACTCTCCGTTAATGCCATTTTCAATAATAAAGTAGCCGTACTGGCAGGCGATTATCTGCTTGCAACAGCGTTGGTGCAAGTGGGCATGACCCGTAACCATGACATTATCGACATCGTCTCCTGCCTGGGGCAGGATTTGGCAGATGGTGAACTTCTGCAGCTTTCCAACGTCAGCAATCTCCATTTCTCCGAGGAAGTCTATTTCGACGTTATCCGCAAGAAGACGGCCGTGCTCTTTGCAGCTTGTACGAAGGCGGGCGCTCTCTCGGTGGGAGCCAGCGATGAAAAGGCGGAATCTGCGCGTCTGTTCGGTGAATATATCGGGCTTTGTTTTCAGATAAAGGATGATATTTTCGATTACTCCGAGAGCAAGGAAATAGGCAAACCTACCGGAAATGATATGGTGGAGGGGAAGTTGACTCTACCTGCGCTTCATGTGCTCAATACCGTGAAGGATAAAACAGCGGAAGAAATTGCCGTAAAGATAAAGAATGGGGAGGCAACGCCTGGCGAAATAGCCCATTTAATCGAATTTACCAAGCAGAATGGTGGTATAGAGTATGCTTCGCAAGTGATGTATGACTATAAGGAAAAGGCTCTTTCTTTGCTGGCTTCTTTGCCCGATACGGAGGTAAAAGTAGCGCTAGCCGGGTATCTGGATTATGTGGTAGAGCGGGAAAAATGACGGAACTGTTTCCGGTTGATAATATGAGAAAGCCTGATGGAACCCACTCCATCAGGCTTTATTTATAGGTAAATACAGCTTTCTCTTAGAAGAATTTCATCTCTTCACCCTTGATTTCCGAAAGCAGCAGGTTGGCAAGACGACTGGTTCCCAGACGGAACAGCTCGTTGTTCAGCCATTCTTCGCCGAGCACTTCCTTGACGATGGTGTAATAAATCAGTGCATCGTTCACGCAGTTGATTCCTCCTGCGGGCTTAAAGCCTACCTTGATACCCGTCAGCTCGTGATATTCCTTGATGGCCTGGCACATAACCAGGGCGGCCTCCGGCGTGGCGGCAGGCTGCTGCTTGCCGGTGGAAGTCTTGATGAAATCGGCACCCGAATACATGGAAAGGATGGATGCTTTTTTGATGTTCGAAGCCGTCTTCAAAGCTCCGGTTTCGAGGATTACCTTCATGTGGTGCTCTTTGCAGGTTGCTTTGAGTTCTTGTATCTCCTCGCACATGCCTTCATAGTCTCCCGCCAGGAACTTGCCCACCGAAATAACGATGTCTATTTCATCGGCGCCTTCCATCAGTGCCATGGCAGTTTCTGCCACTTTCACTTCAATGAAAGTCTGGGAGGAGGGGAAACCTGCTGATACACAAGCTATTTTTACATCTTCCACTTCCAGCGTGTCTTTTACGACTTCTGCAAAATTGGGGTATACACAGATGGCTGCCACATTCTTCAGGTCGGGGAACTCTTCGTCGAATTTATTCACTTTCTGGGTGAATTTCATGACGCTTTCGTCGCTGTCCGTACTGTTCAGTGTGGTGAGGTCAATGCAGTTGAAAAGGAATTTCTTTACCTCCGGCGTGTTGTTTGCCGGCACTTTCTCTGCAATGATTCTGGCAGCTTGTGCAGCTATTTCCGCATCATCCAGTTGGGTGTTGTACTTTGCCAGGGCGGCGTCATACTTACTCTGGGTAGGCTCATTCTTCTCCATGGTCTTTCAATTTAGGGTTATTGATATGTCTTGTCTGGTCACGTCTGGTTTTCTTCTCGAAGTTGCGGCAGAAGGCGTCTGTCAGGTTCACTCCGGTCTGGTTCGCAAGGCAGAGAAGTACCCAAAGAACATCTGCCATCTCATCGTCGAGATTGTCTTTTTCTCCTTTCTTGAAGGATTGGTCGCCATACTTGCGTGCCATGACGCGGGCGAGTTCGCCCACTTCTTCGGTCAGTATCGCCATATTGGTGAGTTCGCTGAAATAGCGCACTCCGTATTCCTTTATCCAGGAATCCACTTGTTTCTGTGCTTCTTCTAACGTCATTATTCCTTGTTTTTTGTATCCATACAGATGGTCACGGGACCATCGTTCATCAGTTCTACTTTCATATCGGCACCAAATTCGCCGGTACCTATTTCTTTACCTAATGCTAAACTCAGTTCCCGGCAGAATTGTTCGTACAGTGGGACGGATATTTCCGGCCGTGCTGCCCGTATGTAGGAGGGACGGTTGCCTTTCTTGGTGGAGGCGTGGAGGGTGAACTGGCTGATAACCAGTATCTCGCCGTCTGCTTCAAGAATGGATTTGTTCATTACGCCGTTTTCGTCATCGAAAATGCGCAGATTGACTATCTTCTTGCAAAGCCAGTCAATATCTTCTTTTCCATCGGATTCTTCGATGCCTACGAGTATCATGAGGCCCTTTCCAATGGAGGCTTTGCAGGTTCCGTTGATGGTGACGGAAGCGTGTCCGGCACGTTGTATCACTACTCTCATGTTGTTTTTGTCTTTTTGAGGGGACAAAGTTACGAATTAATTCGTTGTGTGCATGGCTTTGCAGGCTGATTTATCAGTCATTATTTCTCTGAGAAATAGGTCTGGATGATTTTGGCTTTCGCTTCTCCCACCACGGCGGCAAGCTCCTCGGCAGATGCTTCGCGGATACGCTTCACGCTTTTGAACTCCTTGAGCAACGTGCTTTTCGTCTTTTCACCGATACCTTTTATCTCGTCCAGTGCGGAGGCAATCTGCCGTTTGCTGCGCTTGTCGCGGTGGAAGGTAATGGCGAAACGGTGCACTTCATCTTGAATCTGCGTCAGCAGTCGGAAGAGGGGGGTGTTCTGTTTCAATCCGATGGTCTGGGGAGGGTAGCCATACAATAGCTCGGAAGTGCGATGTTTGCCATCTTTGGCAAGTCCGGCGATGGGGATGTTCAGGCCAAGCTCGTCTATCACCTCTTTTACGGCGCTCATTTGCCCTTTTCCACCGTCGGTGATAAGAAGGTCGGGCAGGGGTGCTTTCTCTTCTATAGCGCGCTGATAGCGCCGTTTTACGACCTCTTTCATGGAGGCATAGTCATCCGGTCCCTCTACGGTCTTGATATTGTACTTGCGGTAATCCTTCTTGGAAGGTTTCCCCTTGACGAAGACCACGCACCCGGCCACGGGGTCGGAACCCTGGATGTTGGAGTTGTCGAAACATTCTATCTGCATGGGCAGGCGGTCCAGGTGCAGCTCTTGCTGTATCTCTTTCAGCAGGCGCACGGTCCGTTGCTCCGGATTCAGCTTTTCGGCTTGCTTCAGGCGGTCGGCTTTGTACTGCTTCACATTGAGGATGGAGAGTTCCAGCAGTTTCTTTTTGTCTCCCCGTTGCGGAATGGTAAAGACGACATCTTTCAGCTCCATATCCAGCTCAAAAGGCACGATGATTTCACGAGAAAGGCTCTTGTATCTTTCCCGCATTTCGATGATGCCGAGAGAGAGCAGTTCTTCTTTGCTCTCATTCAATCGTTTCTTGTATTCAAAGGTGAAAGCCTGGTTGATGGCACCGTTCGTAATGTGCAGGTAGTTGACAAAAGCGGACTTTTCATCGCTGTCTTCCTCGATGGAGAACACGTCGATATTGTGCAGCACGTTGCTTACCACTTCCGATTTCGCCCGGTAGTTTTCCAGCAGCAGGTATTTCTTCTTTATCTTCTGTGCTTCTTCAAACTTCATTTCGGCTGCCAGTTCCTGCATTTGCTGGAAAAGCATCCGTTCTATCTCCTGGGTATTCCCTTTGAGTATTTCCTTGATTTCAGCGATGTTTTTCAGATACTCTTCCTGACTTTGCTTCCCGATGCAAGGTCCTGCACAGTTCTTGATGTGGTATTCCAGGCAAACATTGAACTTTCCGGCACGTATGTTTTCCGGAGAGAGGTTCAGGTGGCATGTACGCAAAGGGTACAGATGCTTGATGAGGTCGAGTAATGCGTACATGGAAGGTATATGGCTGTAAGGGCCATAATAGGAGGAACCGTTACGGATTATCTTCCGGGTTCTGAATACGCGTGGAAAGTATTCGTTCTGCACGCAGATGCTGGGATACGTCTTGTCGTCTTTCAACAGTACGTTGTAGCGAGGCTTGTATTTCTTGATAAGATTGTTTTCCAGCAATAGCGCGTCTTCTTCCGTATTCACCACGATATATCGGATATCTGCAATCTTGCTGACCAGTACCCTCGTCTTTCCCGGTTCGTGCTCCCGGTTGAAGTAGGAAGACACTCTTCGCTTCAGATTCTTTGCCTTTCCTACATATATAATAGTCCCTTCGGTATTCAGATATTGGTAAATACCGGGACTTTCGGGAAGGTTGGATACAATCCCTTTGAGGTAGTCGTTAGTTCTGAGTTCTTCCATAATACCGACGTTTCACCACAGATTACACCGATTAGCGCAGATTTCTCTTCGATAAAACTGTGTTTTGTGGTGGATAAATAATCTGTGTTAATCTGTGTAATCTGTGGTGAAATATGAAATGGCTAAAGCGACAGCACAGCCTCCACTTCCACATCATCTCCAAACACATCCTTGCCATGAAGCTCTTTCAGCTCGATGATGAAGTTTACATACACTTTCTTGGGGTTCATCTGTTTCACCAGTTTGCAGGCGGCTTCCATTGTTCCACCGGTTGCCAGCAAGTCGTCGTGTAGCAATACTACATCGTCTTCATTGATGGCATCCTTGTGCATCTGCACGGTGTCTTTGCCATATTCTTTATCATAGCTTTCTTCAATGGTTTCTGCAGGAAGCTTTCCCGGCTTGCGGATAGGTACGAAGCCTGCCCCCAGTCTGGTGGCGAGAATGGGGCCCATAATGAATCCTCTTGATTCTATACCCACTACTTTGGTGATGCCTTTGTCTTTATACATCTCGTATAGTGTGTCCGAGAGTTCCTGCAAGGCGGTAGGCTCCTTGAACAAGGTAGTTACATCGTAGAATAGAATTCCCGGAATGGGGAAGTCGGGTATTTCTCGGATGCTTTTGGTAAGAGTTTCTTTGCTCATAATCAGTTTATTTAATACGTTTATTGAATTCTTTGTTTCACGTGGAACTTTGCGCTCTATCGTCCGCAAAGTACCAGTAGCACGTTGATGTCGCTTGGAGATACTCCCGGAATCCGACTCGCTTGGGCTATTGTTTCCGGATCTATCTTCATCAGCTTCTGTCTAGCTTCGGTAGAAAGGGATTGAATGGAATTATAGTCAAACTTACCTTTTATCTTGATGCTTTCCAATCTTGCCAATTTATCCGCAATAATCCGTTCGCGTCCGATGTATCCCTCGTACTTGATGAGTATTTCTGCAGCTTCTACAATTTCTTCCTTTCTATCGGATATTTTATCCAGTTCTCGTTTAAAGGCACTGACGTGTTCGGCAATGTTCTCAATCGTTATCTGCGGACGGTTTATCAAATCTATCAATTTGCATCCCTGGCGCAGTGGAGTTGTGCCGAGCTGCTCCAATACCGGATTGATTAATGCCGGTTTCATCGAGTAATTCCGCGCGAAGTCTATAATCCGGTTCACGGCTTCACGTTTTTCTGTCAGCAGCTTGTACCGCTCTTCCTTGGCGAGTCCCAGCTTCCAGGCTTTTTCCGTGAGTCGCATGTCCGCATCATCCATACGGAGCAGGATGCGATATTCGGCACGGGAAGTAAACATACGGTAAGGCTCGTCCACGCCTTTTGTTACCAAGTCATCGATTAAAACGCCGATATATGCTTCATCCCTTGCAAGGGTGAACGGCTCTCCGCCGTGGCAATTGATGTGGGCGTTGATGCCTGCCATGATTCCTTGTCCAGCTGCTTCCTCGTAACCGGTTGTTCCGTTTACTTGTCCAGCAAAGAACAGATTCTTTATATTCTTCGTTTCCAGCGTATGTTTCAGTTGGGTGGGGTCAAAGAAGTCGTATTCGATGGCATAGCCCGGGCGGTAGATGACGAGGTCTCTGAACGCCGGTATCTTTTTCAATGCTGCAATCTGGATGTTCATGGGCAATGAAGAAGAGAATCCATTCAAGTAGAGCTCTTGGGTTGTTTCCCCTTCGGGCTCCAGGAAAAGCTGGTGCTGCGGTTTGTCGGGGAAAGTCACAATCTTGGTTTCTATACTGGGGCAATAACGTGGGCCGATACTTTGGATTTGTCCGTTGAAAAGGGGAGAATCCGGCAGACCTTCCTGCAGGATGCGGTGTGCTTCTTCGTTGGTGAAGCAGGTCCAGCAAGAGAGCTGTTTCAAATGGCGTACATGAGTGTCCATGAACGAGAACTTGTGGAAGTCACATTCTCCGTCTTGGATTTCCATATCCTCATAATGCACGCTGCGTCCATCTATGCGTACGGGGGTTCCCGTCTTCATGCGTCCAAAGGTGATGCCATGCTTTGCGATGGATTCGGTTAATTGGTAGGATGCAGGTTCTGCCATACGTCCACCTGGAAGCATGGTACGTCCCACGTGCATCAGTCCATTGAGGAAAGTTCCTGCGGTGAGTACTACACATTTGGCATGGAACGTTACTCCCCATAATGTGACTACTCCCGTAATCTCACCGTTTTCAACGAGGATTTCCTGCACGGTATCCTGCCAGATATGCAGGTTGGGGATATTTTCCAGTATCTCTCTCCATGCCCAGATGAATTTGTTGCGGTCGCACTGCGCGCGCGGACTCCACATAGCGGGACCTTTGGAACGGTTCAGTATACGGAACTGTATGGCTGTCTGGTCTGTCACCAATCCCATATATCCTCCCAAGGCGTCTATTTCGCGTACTATCTGTCCTTTGGCGATGCCTCCCACTGCCGGGTTACAACTCATCTGTCCGATTTTGTTCATATCCATTGTGATAAGACAAGTCTTCGAACCCAGGTTTGCAGCAGCGGCAGCGGCTTCGCATCCTGCGTGTCCGGCGCCGATTACAATAACGTCATACTTAAACTCCATTCGTTCAGTGTATTTTAAAACTGTGCAAAGTTACGAAAAAAGTTGTATGCCGGGACGTGTCATATCTTAAAATCCGGATATATCTTCTTTGGCATTGCTTATATTTCCGTATCCAGCATCATACTTATTGCTTGGAATGCTTAGGTTATAGACATATTGCTTGTGTTTAGCTTAAAATACAATCAAAATGAAGCTTTTTGAATACTATTGCTTTTCTTTTTGAAAAAGATACATACCTTTGCAGCGTTTGGATATTAAAAAGTGTTTTGATTGACTAATTTTAAGGAAGAGAAGCATGAGAAAGAAATTCTTCTTGTTAATCATTGTCTGCCTGGTTATGGGGGCGGGAGTGATGGCTCAGACGTCTACGGTCTCGGGAACAGTATTTGCCGAGGACAACAATGAGCCGATTATTGGGGCATCGGTATTGGTGAAGGGTACAACGCTGGGGGCCGTGACCGATATCGAAGGTAAATTTACAATCTTGAATGTGCCGGGCACGGCAAAGACAGTGATTGTCTCTTTTGTAGGTATGCAGAAAGTAGAAGCTGCCATAAAGCCTGCTATGAAGGTGGTGCTGAAATCGGATTCGGAACTGCTGGATGAAGTGATGGTGGTGGCTTACGGCACGGCCAAAAAGAGCAGCTATGCAGGTTCGGCTTCTTTAGTGAAAGCGGATGCGCTGAAAGACATTCCGACGACCAGCTTTGAAAACGCGTTGAACGGTAAAGTGGCGGGCTTGCAACTGACGAATAATTCCGGCCAGGCGGGTTCCGCACCGGCCATCCGCATCCGTGGCATAGGTTCTATGAATGCCGGGAATGAACCGTTGTATGTAGTGGACGGTGTTCCGGTCTCTTCGGGCAATACGGGGCAGATGAGCGGTGAGCTCTATTCTACCAACAACATCATGAATACGTTGAACCCGGAAGACATCGAATCTATTTCTGTATTGAAAGATGCGGCGGCCAGCTCGCTTTATGGGTCGCGTGCGGCAAACGGCGTCATTCTGATTACTACCAAAAAAGGACAGATTGGCAAGCCGGTGGTGACGCTGAAAGCCGAAGTGGGCTTCACGCCCTGCTGGGCAACGGACAACTATGAAACGGCCAGCGTACAGGAGAATGTGAATATGCTCTACACCGTATTTCACGATGCCCGTACAAGCGGTAAGGGCGAAACGGACGAAAAGGCGGCAGCCTATGCCATAGGCCAGTTGAACAGCCGTTTCAACAAACATGGCTACCAATTTACCACAAATGGTACGGGAGCTTACGAGAACGTCAATATCCTTGAGTACGACAACTCCGGGCGTGGAGGCAAATACTACGATTGGGACAAGGCATATTTCCGTACCGCCATTTACCAGACCTACGATATGTCCGTCAGCGGTGCTACGCAGAATACCAACTATTACACTTCCCTTTCCTATACCCAGGACGAAGGACGTTTGAAGATGAACAGCTTCGACCGTGTTTCCGGTCGCCTGAACCTCACCCAGAAGGTGGGGAAATTCCTTGAACTGACCACCAATGCCAGCCTGGCGCGTACCAAGAAAAGCGGTTATAATGATACACGCAACACGGGCAGCAATTACTTCATGCAGACCCGTAACTTGCTGTGGGGACTCTACTGGCCCACTGATTACAAGACCGGCGAGCTCTGGACCGAACGTTACGGTAGCTACGCCTACAATGGGCTTTATTATGACAAAGAGTGGGAGAACGGTTCTACCAGTACCAAAATCATGGCTGCGGAGACGCTCACCCTGCATCTGATGCCGGGCCTGGACCTTCGTTCTATCTACTCTTACGACAATACTACTGTAAAAGACCATATCTATTACAGTGCCAATCACTATAAAGGCTCGGCAGACAATGGGAATGTCAACGAATACCGTACTACATACGAGAAGATGGTTACCTCCACTACCGCCAATTATACCGGCACCTTCGACAAACACACAGTTGGCACCATGGTGGGTTTCGAAGCGGAGAAGAACAAGACAGACTATGTGCGTGCCACAGGAAGCAATCTTGCGGTCAGCACCATTCATACAGTTTCTACTGCCGGAACGCAGACTTCTGCCGGATATTCCTGGGGAAACTCGATGGTGTCCGTGCTCTCCAAGTTGGATTATAATTACGATGAACGCTACTTCATTTCCGGTTCTTACCGCCGCGACGGTTCTTCCCGGCTCAGCAAGCAGGAACGTTGGGGAAACTTCTGGTCAGTGGCAGGAGCGTGGAACATCATGCGCGAGGGTTTTATGAGCAAATATTCTTTCCTGAGCAACCTGCGTATACGTGCCTCTTATGGTATTAACGGTACGCTGCCTTCGGATAATTACGGCTATATGAGCTTGATGAGCTATACCAGTAAGTACATGGGTAACCCGGGCGGTACAATCACTACCGTTACCAATGACAAGCTGTCTTGGGAGACGAGCTACAACACGAATGTGGGTATCGACTTCGGCTTCTTCGGCCAGCGTCTGCGCGGTACGGTGGAATACTTCAACCGTGATTCGAAGAACCTGCTCCAGGATGTTCCCATTTCGATGGTTACGGGATTTTCCTCTACGTTGCGGAACGTAGGATGCATCAACAACCATGGGGTAGAGGTGGAGTTGAGTGGTGACATCATTGATAGTAAAGGATGGTTATGGAGTGCCGGTGCCAACGCAACCTTCCTCCGTTCTGAGGTGAAAGAGTTGTATGGCGGTGCGGACATTATCTGGTACGACCCCACCAGTAGCGACAGCCGTGCGCAATATGTATACCGGGAAGGTCAGTCCACGCTGGCTTTCTATGGATACGAATGGGCAGGTGTGGACAAGACCAACGGCAAGAACGTCTACTATGTAAATGACCCCAAGAATGGCAAGGCCGGAGATTTTGAGTATAACGGGCGCGGAGCTACTTATGACTATAACAATGCCAACTACACCATCATCGGCAATGCCGTTCCCAAAGTGTATGGGGGCATCAATACCTCGGTCTCCTACAAAGGCATAGCCCTTTCGTTGGGCTTTACCTATAAGATAGGAGGAGACTTGTACGATGGAGCCTACATGGATGTGGCCGACGACGGTTATTATTGGGAGCGTATCCGTGCTAAAAGCTACTACAACAACCTTTGGACGCCAGACCATACGAACGGTACAGAGCCCCGTATCGAAGGTGTAGACCTCGATGACCCGCAACAATACAGCAGCCGCCACTTGTTCAATGCCAGTTATCTGCGCTTGAAGAATCTCTCATTGGCCTATACGCTGCCCAAAGCCATGACCCGCAAGGCTTTCATCGAGAATGCCCGCCTTTTCTTCACTGCCAGCAACCTTTGGACAATAGCCAAATACAAGGAGGCAGACCCCGAAGTGAGCGAATACGGCACACGTGGTTGGGAAACCCCTATCGGAAAAACGTTTGTCGTTGGCGTTGAATTGAAATTTTAATGAACTGGAGGAACTAACAATGAAAAAGATATATCATTTATTGGCACTTGTGATACTTGGTGCCTTTACATTCACTTCGTGTGACGATTTTCTGGATATGCAGCCCACCAACTCCGGAAATGCAGAAGGTGCTGTCGGTACGGTAGCCGATGCGCAGGTGGTTATCAACGGTGTGATGAGTGCGATGACCTCATCGTCCTATTACGGCAGAAACCTTTTTATGTACGGTGATGCCAAGGGTGGTGACCTCACGATTTTTGCTGCCGGACGCGGACTGGATGCATTCTATACGTTCAACCACACTTCCAACAGCAATACTTATTCCGGTTTCTGGAGCCGTGGATATTACTGCATTCTGCAGGTCAACACCTTGTTGAGCAACATTGAGAAGCTGGAAGAATCGGGCAGTATGGAAGACTTTTCCGAAGCCAAAGGGCAGGCGTTGACTCTGAGGGCGCTGTTCTATTTCGATTTGGTCCGTCTCTACGGGCTTCCTTACAATTACAACAAGACCTCTTATGGAGTTCCCAATGTAACCGAGCCGCTTACGGTGAACGCCCAGCCCACCCGTGCTACTGTGGAGGAGAACTATCGCCAGATTCTGCAGGACTTGTCGGACGGGGCGGCCCTGCTTGCCAAGAAGAAGACAAAGCAGAGCGGATATGCGGACTATTACACCAACATAGCCCTGCAAGCGCGTGTGAAACTCTATATGGAAGATTATGACGGTGCTTTGAACGCTGCCCGGGAGATTATAGAAAGCGGTGTGTACAAACTGTATGAGCCTGCCGATTGGACGGCTTCCTGGAGCAAGCAGTTTGGTTCCGAGTCCATCTTTGAGCTGGGCATCACCACTGAGGAATCAGACCTGGGAACTTCTTCTTTGGGCTTTTACCTGATGCGCTACGGACAGTTGAAGAATGCCATGGGCTGGTATCTTGCCAGCGATTATTTCTTGAACCGTCTGGGTGAAGACGAGACGGATGTGCGTTGGGGAATCATGGACAACGATGAATACTGGGTGGACAATGAGATTGAACGCAAGGGAGCCTGCTACAAGTATATGGGCAGTACCACTCTGGCAGGTGACGGCAAGGCAACCAATACAGCCGTCAATATCAAGATAATCCGTCTTTCCGAGATATATCTGATTGCCGCCGAAGCAGCCTTGCACTCCACGAAGCAGGAAGCAGGCGCAGATGCCGCCGCCGGTTACCTGAATGAAATCCGCAGGCGTTCTCCCGGACTGGCACCGGCCACTGCCGCTACCATTACCGATGATATGATTCTGGACGAGCGCAGCAAGGAGCTTTTTGGTGAAGGACAACGCTTCTTCGACATGATGCGTATGGGCAGAACCATCGAATTCAACGACGATTTTCAAGATATTCCGGTGAGTCACCGTGGAAAAACAATCGACCGTACTTTCGAGAAGATTGTGCTTCCTATTTCGCAGGATGAGATAAATGCCAATCCGGCATTGGAGAACCAGCAGAATCCGGGATATTAGTCGTTCCCTGCTGTCTATTGTTTGCTACTCCTTGTATATCAGGGAGGTATTTTGCCAACAAGTTGTCACTGCCTTGGCAAACTTTTGCCACGCCTATGGCAAAGTTTTGCCAACGCGGTGGCAAAGTCTTGCCAATGGGAAGGCAAAACCTTGTCATAGGCGTGGCAAGAAAAGCGGAAAAAGGTGCCTTTGATGAATTTCTTTGATAAAATGAGACGGTAATACCTTGATATTCCACAAAAATACTATTTATTGGTTCGAAATTTCTATTCTTTTTTTCTGAATCGGCTTATCTTTGCTTTCGTAGAAACCAATAAAAAGTTATAATACTATGAGAAGATTTTTCCTCATATCGTCATTCTTGACGTTGTTTGCAATCGGAAGTTCGGCGCAATGGAAGCCGGCAGGTGATAAAATCAAAACGGACTGGGCATCCCAGATCAATCCCGCGAATGTGTTGCCCGAATATCCTCGTCCCATCATGGAACGGAGTGACTGGAAGAACTTGAACGGACTGTGGAATTATGCCGTTATAAATAAAGGTGAGCATCTTCCGGCAGAGTTCGAAGGGCAGATACTTGTTCCCTTTGCCATCGAATCCTCCTTGTCCGGAGTTGGAAAAAGAATCAATGAAAACCAGGAACTGGTCTACCAGCGCAGTTTTGAAATTCCTTCTGCCTGGAAGGGAAAACAAGTGCTGTTGCATTTTGGTGCTGTCGACTGGAAAACGGATGTATGGGTGAATGATGTGAAAGTAGGCAGCCATACGGGTGGATTTACTCCGTTCTCCTTCGATATTACTGCCGCCCTTTCTGGCAAAGGCAATAATCAGTTGGTCGTAAAAGTTTGGGACCCAACGGATAAAGGACCTCAACCCCGTGGAAAGCAGGTCAGCAATCCGGAAGGTATCTGGTACACTCCCGTAAGCGGTATCTGGCAGACGGTATGGATGGAGCCGGTTGCCGGAAAACATATCAAGAACCTCCGTATCACTCCCGATATTGACCGTAATCTGTTGACAGTGAAGGCTGAATTGAATAGTGCATGTCCTTCCGACTTTGTGGAAGTGAATGTGTATGACGGCAATCAACTGGTAGCCACCGGCAAAAGTATCAATGCAGAGCCGGTGGAGGTGTCCATGCCCCGGAATGCCAAGTTGTGGAGTCCGGATTCCCCCTTCCTCTATACGCTGAAAGTGACTCTGAAAAGCGGAGGCAAGGTAGTGGATAAGGTGGACAGCTATGCTGCCATGCGTAAGTACTCCACCCGTCGTGACGCGGATGGCATCGTACGCCTGGAACTAAATAACGAGGCTTTGTTCCAGTTTGGACCGCTGGACCAGGGTTGGTGGCCCGACGGACTGTATACAGCTCCCACAGACGAGGCTTTGCTGTATGATGTACAGAAGACGAAAGATTTCGGTTTCAATATGATTCGCAAGCATATCAAGGTGGAACCGGCACGTTGGTACACACATTGTGACCGTTTGGGTATCATCGTATGGCAGGATATGCCGAGTGGTGACCGTAATCCGGAATGGCAGAACCGCCGCTATTTCGACGGAACAGAACTGAAACGCTCCGCCGAATCCGAAGCCTATTATCACAAGGAATGGAAGGAAATAATGGATTGTCTCTACTCTTATCCGTGTATCGGTACATGGGTACCGTTCAACGAAGCCTGGGGGCAGTTCAAGACGGTAGAGATAGCCGAATGGACGAAACAGTATGACCCGACCCGCCTGGTGAATCCGGCAAGTGGCGGTAACCATTATACTTGCGGTGACATGCTCGACCTCCACAACTATCCCCAACCGGAAATGTATCTGTATGATGCACAGCGTGCCACGGTTTTGGGTGAGTATGGCGGCATCGGCCTTGTCTTGAAAGACCATATCTGGGAACCGAACCGCAATTGGGGATATGTTCAGTTCAACTCTTCCAAAGAAGTGACTGATGAGTACGTGAAATATGCCGATATGCTGTATCAGATGATAAAAAGAGGTTTCTCGGCAGCCGTCTATACACAGACCACGGATGTGGAGGTGGAAGTGAACGGTCTGATGACTTACGACCGCAAGGTGATAAAGCTGGATGAGAAACGCGTGAAAGAGATAAATACACGTATCTGCAATTCACTTAAGAAATAGGGGCATTTACAATTTACCATTTACAAAGTACAATTTGGCTGCGCTGTCATCTGCATAGTTAAATTGTACTTTGTAAATGGTAAATTGTACATTAAAAGTGTTGTTATGAGACAGTTGATTATAAAGCTTTTACTTGGCCTGTGCATGGGAGCGGCGTTGCCGGTCTGTGCGCAGGATGCTGTTCATTACTATTTCAGAACGATGGATATCCGGAACGGTCTTTCGCAGAACACCGTGTATCAGATTTTGCAGGATAGGAAAGGCTTTATGTGGTTCGGAACCAAGGACGGTCTGAACCGGTATGACGGATTGTCTTTCCGTATTTACAAGAAAGAGAACTCCGGTTTAGGCAAGAATTTCATAACCGCGCTCTACGAGGACCGCCGGGGCAATATCTGGATTGGTACCGATGGGGGAGTCTTTATTTACGACCCGGTACTGGATTCCTTTACCGCTTTCGATGAGGCCAGTGATAACGGCAGTATCATCAGGGATTTCGTCACCATGATTGGAAGTGACGAGGACGATAATATCTGGATATCGGTAGAAAACCAGGGGTTGTTCTGCTATAAACCGGATGAAGGGAGGCTGCTGAACCATCTGCACGATTCGGGACTGCCCAATGTAACCCGCTTTTGGCTGAATGGGAATACGTGTTGGCTGGCCTTGTATGCGGATAATCTTTACTATACGAAAGCTGACTTTGAAACTCCTCTGCAGCCTTTCAAGGACGCGGAAGGAAATGAGATTTTCAAGAATGATATTATCAACTGGCAGGTCAGCGGACCCCATAATTGTGTGTATATCGCTTCGCTGAACGGGTTGACAGAGATAAACCAGACTACCGGCAAGACGCGGAAGCTGCTGAACACCTATGTGAGGGCTTTGCAGTTCAAATCTGACAACGAGCTGTGGGTGGGCGCAGAGTCCGGCTTGTATATTTACAATCTGACGAATGACAAGATTACCCATTTGACCGTTCCCGACCAGGATGATTCGTATGCATTGTCGGACAATGCCATTTATTCGCTCTGCTGCGACAAGGAGAACGGCATGTGGATAGGGTCTTATTTCGGTGGAGTGAACTATTGTCCTTATCAGTGGACTTACTTCGAGAAGTTCTATCCGAGAGACAATCTCAGGCATTTCGGCCGTCGTGTACGGGAAATCTGTGAAAGTAATGATGGCACCTTGTGGATAGGTACCGAAGACAAAGGCTTGTTCAATTACAATCCGGAAAACGGAAAGATAGAGCCTTTTGAGCATTCGGCCATTTATCAGAATGTTCATGGCCTTTGTCTGGATGGGGATGATTTGTGGGTAGGTACGTTTTCCGGTGGTCTGAATCGGGTGAATCTTCGGACCAGGCAGGTGAAACATTATGCCAAGGGTGAGAGTGAGAATTCCATGGTCGCCAATGACGCCTTTACCATTTGCAGGACCACTACGGGAGACGTGTGGATAGGCACCACGTCCGGTCTGTTGAAGTACAATCGCTCCACAGATGACTTTACCCGGATTCCTCAGCTGAAGAATATGTTTACTTATAACATTCTGGAGGACTTCAACGGAAATCTGTGGTTTGCTACTTTCTCCAATGGAGTGTTCTGCTACAATGTAAGAAGCCAGCAGTGGAGGAATTATCTGTCTAATGAGAATGATTCGACCTCTCTTCCCTACAATAAGGTAATCAGTATCTACGAAGACAGCAGGAAGCGTCTGTGGTTCATGACGCTGGGTGAGGGCTTTTGCCGCTACAATCCGGAAACGGACAATTTTACCCGTTATGACATGTCGAAAGGATTTCCGAGCAACACTATCTACAAGATGGTCGAGGATAAGCGGGGTAACTTATGGATTACTTCCAATTATGGTCTGGTCTGCTTCAATCCCGATACGGAGAGCAAACATGTCTATACCACGGCAAACGGGCTGCTGAGCAACCAATTTAATTTCCAGTCCGGTTACATTGACAAGAAGGGACGCATCTATTTGGGAAGTATCAACGGATTCATAGCCTTTGACCCGGAAACTTTTGTGGAGAACACTTTTCTCCCTCCCGTAGTGATTACAGATTTTTATCTGTTCAACAAACGGCTTTCGGTGGATAGTCCGGATTCTCCTTTGGAGAAGAGCATCACCTATGCGGATGAGATAGAGCTGGATGCCGACCAGAATTCTTTCTCTTTTCAGGTTGCAGCCCTGAGTTACCAGGCACCCGAAATGAATGGTCTTGAATGTAAGCTGGAAGGCTTTGACCGCGACTGGTATACGGTAGGGCGGAATTCCATCATCAACTATTCAAACCTTCCTTATGGAAGCTATACATTGCGTATAAAAGGTTCCAACAGCGATGGCAAGTGGAACGCGACGGAACGTGTGCTCGACATCCATATTCATCCTCCTTTCTATCTCTCCACTTGGGCGTATGCTGTTTATACGGTATTGGCGTTATGTTCACTGGCTGCTGTAATTATCTATTTCAGAAAACGGACCCGGCAGAAGCATCAGCAGGCTATGGACAAGTTTGAGCGGGAAAAGGAACGGGAGTTGTATACTGCGAAGATAGACTTCTTCACGAATGTGGCGCATGAGATACGTACACCGCTTACACTGATAAAGAGTCCGCTCGAGAATGTATTGGCTTCCCGTTCTGTTTCGGATGACATCAGGGATGATTTGGAGACCATGGAACTGAACACCAACCGACTGCTTGATTTGGTGAACCAGTTGCTGGACTTCCGGAAGACGGAGACACAAGGCTTCCAATTGAATTTTGTGGAATGTGACGTGTCTGAGCTCTTGCAGAAGACGTATAAGCGTTTCAAGCCTTTGGCACGTGAAAGGGGGCTGGCATTGAGTATAGAGACTCCCGAAAGCTTGTATGCTTCGGTTGATAGGGAAGGGCTTACCAAGATTATCAGCAATCTGCTGACCAATGCGATAAAGTATTCGGAGACCTATATACGCATCAGGCTATATTCGGAAGGTGAAAGACTGCTGCTTTCTGTATGCAATGACGGCCTTGTCATTCCGGTAGAGATGCGCGAGGAGATTTTCAAGCCGTTCATCCAGTATAAAACCGGTACCTTGCGCTCTGTACCCGGCACCGGTATCGGGCTTGCACTTGCCCGTTCATTGGCCGAACTCCATGAGGGTACGTTGTGCATGGAAGATTCGATGGAGAACAACTGTTTCCTGCTGTCACTTCCGCTGAAGCACGAGCAGACGGTGGCTATGGAGCATAAAGAACCGGTAACGGGCGGGGAATCCTCTGAGGAAAGTGGTGCAGGTACTGCCTTGGAACAGCACCGGTATACTCTTTTGGTGGTGGAAGACAGTCTGGAAATGCAGGCATTTGTTGTGAAACAGCTCTCTTCGGAATATCGTGTGCTGACTGCCGTGAATGGGGTGGAAGCTTTGAAGGTGTTGAAGGAACATACTGTAAATCTTGTCATTTCAGACATTATGATGCCCGAGATGAATGGATTGGAGCTGTGCGAGCATCTGAAGTCCGAGCTTGACTATAGCCATATACCGATTATCCTGCTTACGGCGAAGACGACCCTTCAAGCCAAGATAGAGGGAATGAAGCTGGGGGCTGACGTATATATAGAAAAGCCTTTCTCTGTGGAATATCTGAAAGTGTGTGTAGCCAATCTGCTGAACAACCGTGAGAAGCTACGGGCTTCTTTCGTCAATTCTCCTTTTGTGCAGACGGGCAGTATGGCAATGACAAAGGCAGATGAATCTTTCCTTAAGACATTGAAGGAAGTGGTAGTTGCCAATATGCAGAATCCGGATTTCTGTCTGGATGATATGGCAAGCCTGCTGAACATGAGCCGTTCGAGCCTGAACCGGAAGATAAAGGGCATATTGGATATGACCCCGAATGACTACATCCGCCTGGAGCGGTTGAAGAAAGCGGCGCAGCTTTTAAAGGAAGGAGAGTGCAAAATCAATGAGGTTTGCTACATGACCGGCTTCAATACTCCTTCCTATTTTACCAAGTGCTTCCAAAAACAATTTGGTATTCTGCCCAAAGACTTCGTGAAATGATAGCATGGAATGCTTGCTAAATATAACAATCCAATCAAATGCCCCTGAGGTGTCTCTCAGGGGCATTTGATTGGATTTATAATTGCATAGATTGAAGCGATATTTGCATTAATTTTAGCTTTATGCGGATATATTTGCATCCGAAAGCCAACAATTTATAATACTATGACCCCTATGCCTATGACGTAACAAATCCTAATCAATGTTCTATGATTGGCAGAAGTGACTAATCACTTTCTGCGGTGTATTTAAAAAGCGGGCGTTAGTTTCCGCATAGTTTTAAAATCTAATTCTATAAAAAATGATCAAGAAAATCTTATTCTTATTCTTTGTTGTGTTTGCAGCTACCGCTTATTCACAAGATGTGACCATAACGGGAACGGTGACGGATGCAAATAGTGAGCCTTTGGTGGGCGTGAATGTATTGGTGAAGGGTACTACCACGGGTGCCATTACCGATATTGACGGTAATTTCTCAGTGAGTGGAAAAAAAGGAAGTACACTCGTTTTCTCTTATATCGGTATGCTTACGCAGGAAGTTGTCTATAAGGGAACTGCCTTGCGCGTGGTGATGAAAGATGATTCGAAAGCACTGGAAGAAGTGGTTGTCATCGGTTATCAGACCGTGAAGAAGTCCGACTTGACTGGAGCGGTTGCCGTTGTTGATACCAAGGAAATGAAGAAAAGCGCTGCAGGAACACTGGTCAGCCAGATGCAGGGTTTGGCAACCGGTATTAACGTACGCAGTAGCGGTAGGGCGGGCGAAGATGCCTCTATTGAAATTCGCGGTGTCGGTTCTTTGAGTAATAACTCTCCGTTGTGGGTAATTGATGGTATGATTACAGATCCGGGAGTTGACTTCAACCCTGCAGATGCAGAATCCATCCAGATTCTGAAGGACGCTTCTGCTGCTGCCATCTACGGTTCGCGTGCTGCCAATGGTGTGATTATCGTTACTACCAAGAAGGGTACGAAAGGTCCCATGAAGGTGAATGTAAGCGTAAAGGAAACATTGGAATGGAGCCCGAAATTTGATTTGATGAATGCGGCAGAATATATCAAGTATAATGATATTGCCTATAATGAAGCTATCAAAGATGGCATTGCTACTGTAAACAGCACTCAGAAACACTCACAGTATGATACCAACTGGCAGGATGAAGTGTTGAAGACCGCATTGGTGCAGGACTACAACGTATCACTCTCCGGTGGCGGTGACTCCGGTAGTTATTTTGTATCAGCCGGCTACTATAACAATGACGGCGTTTCTTATGGAAATACTTTCGACCGTTATAGCTTCCGTGTCAATACACAAGGTAAAAAGGGCTGGTTCTCTTTTGGTGAAAACTTGGCTTATTCACTCACAAACACAGACCCGAACCAGACCAATACCTACAATGACTTTTTGCGTATGATGCCTACTATTCCTATCTATGATGAGAATAATCCGGGTGGATATGGCTATGGTGATGCTGCCAAATACAATACTTTTGGTGTGAACCCGATTGCCCGTGAAGATTTGGAATACCGTCATTTCCGCCAGAATCGTTTGAATGGTTCTTTATGGTTGGAATTCAAGCCATTCGAATTCCTTTCCTATAAATTCAATGGTGGTATTGACCTTTACTTTTATGAGAATTCATGGTTCCGTGGAGAAGGTAACTGGACTCAGAATCAGGAACACCGTGATCCGGAAAGCCAGAAGGCACGTGACAACACCTACAACATGTTGATTGAGCACACGTTGAACTTCAATAAGGATTTTGGTAAGCATCATGTGGATGCCGTGGTCGGTACTACTTACCAGCACCATGAGTGGGAAGGTTTGTGGGCTTCCCGTCTGAACTTTCCGATGACGGGTAACGGCGATTACTTTACAGTTTTGAATGCAGGACAGAGCAATCAGCAGAATTCAAACAGCATCAGCGAGAATGCGATGATTTCTTATTTGGGACGTGCAAACTACGTTTATGATGATAAATACTATCTGACTGCCACTTTCCGTCGTGACGGTACTTCTCGCTTGGCTAAGGAAAACCGCTGGGGCAATTTCCCCTCATTCTCCGGTGCCTGGAGAATTTCAAAGGAGGAATTCTTTGATGTGCCTTGGATTAATGACTTGAAAATTAGAGGTAACTGGGGTCGTCTTGGTAATTCTTCCATTGGTGATTGGGATTATATCGGAACTATCAACCAGAGTATTGTAACTGTATTCGGTGGTGCTATTGTTCCGGGTTCTACTCAGGTGAAACTGGTGAATGCAGGTCTTGTTTGGGAAACAAAAGAAACGGTGAATGTAGGTTTTGATGCCAGTTTCCTGAACCAACGCCTGACTGTCAGTGCGGAATATTATAATTCAAAAACCAGTGACGTATTGGCTGAGACTCCGATTGCCATTTCTACCGGTAATCAAGGAGGCTCTCCGTGGAAAAATGCTGCCAGCTTGCGCAACAAGGGCTTCGAGTTTACATTTGGTTGGAAAGACCAGATTTCAGGCTTTAAGTACAGCGCTTTACTGAATGTGACTACGATGGATAACGAAGTTCTGAGCTTGGGACGGGATGGGTCGGAAAGAAACTTTATTGATTCCGGTCAAGCCAGAACAGAGCCGGGAAGGTCGTTGGCCGAATTCTATCTGAGAAAAACAGACGGCATCTTCCGGACACAAGAGGAAATAGACAATTATGTGACGAAAGGTAACCATGTACCGGGACCTAATGAAGATAAAGTACCTGCCGGTACACCGATCATGATTGAAGGGAAACGTCCGCAATTGGGAGACGTTAAGTATCTTGATTTAAATGATGACGGTCAAATTACTGATATTGACCGTGATTATTGTGGTAGTCCATGGGCCAAGATGCAAATGTCGTTGGTATTGAATGCAGAGTGGAAGAACTTCGATTTCAGTATGATGTGGAACGGTCAATTTGGCAATAAGATATACAACGTATCCCGTTGGCAAGGACGTCTGTTTGCAGACAACTCCAACTATATCCGCTTTGAGAAGGGCGAAGAGCCTTATCAGGTGAATCCTAACTCCAATACCCCACGTATCATTTACGGTGACTTCCGCAACTCGCGTGATGCCGACCGTTTCCTGGAGAATGGTTCTTACTTCCGTATGAAGAATATCTCTATCGGTTATAATTTCAAGCAGAAGTGGCTGACCAACTTGGGCGTTGAGAAACTCCGTCTGTTTGCTACCGGTAGCAACTTGATTACTATTACCGGATATTCCGGTCTGGATCCTGACTTCAAGGGTGCGAATTCCGTTTGGAACAGTGGTACGGACAGCTTTGCTTATCCCAATACCCGTTCGGTGATGTTTGGATTGGATTTGACCTTTTAACTTATAAATCAGTTTGTAAATTATGAAAAAGATATATAATGGATTAATGCTCGCAGGTGCCTTGACATTGTGCACTGGATGCAGTTCTAGTTTATTGGATATTGATAATCCCAATGAAGTGACCAACGATACTTATTGGAATAAGCCGGAAGATGCTACAGCTGGTGTAAATGCCTGCTACAGTTTTCTTTATAAGGAAGGTACTTGGATGCGTTGGCTCTCTTTTCGCTACGATTTGACCTCGGACGAGGGATGGAGTTCTTCTCCTTGGATTGAATTGGGTGACTGGACACGTTTTCTTTACAACAATTATAATTTTTACGAAGGCAACAATATACATTGGGAACATTTCTACGTAGGTATTTTCCGTTGCAACCAAGTGTTGAGTCATGTGCCTAATATTGAAATGGACGAGACTACAAAGAACCAGGTATTGGCACAAGCTTCTTTCTTACGTGCAATGTGGTATTTTCAGGTAAATCTGTTGTGGGACAAAGGAACGATGCCTTTGGAACCTAAAGATGCCAATTATATTCCGGAAGACGCTTCCGAGCAGGAAATATGGGATCAAGTGGAGAAAGACTTGCTGTTTGCTATGGATTATCTTCCTGAATCTTGGGATGCTGCCAATTTGGGACGTGCCACCAAAGGCGCTGCCAAAGCATTGTTGGGCAAGGCCTATATGCAACAACATAAGTATGACAAGGCGAAGGAACAATTGCAATGGCTGATTGATAAAGAGGGCTCTTTGTACGATCTTATCGCCAATCGTGAAGATAATTTCACTGACTTGGATGAGAACAACAAGGAAGGTATCTTTGAAATTCAGTTCGATGACCAAAACAAGGGTGGTACGGGTAATGATGCCAGTATGGCATTCGGTTTCCAGCGTACTCAGTTCTATGCTCCGAGTGGTATAGGTTGGGGAGATGGTAAGGCACGTCGCTGGTTGGTAGATGAGTTCTTGAAAGAGAAACGTATTGACGGAAAGAATGACTTGCGTTTGTATGGTAGTATTCTGTACCGTGGATTCTCACAAGACTTCCCCGATCAACCGAAGAAATATTATGGATTTGAAAATGCCGATTGGAATGACGGTTGGGGAACTGACCCGGAAGACTGCTACATACGTAAATACAATACTGCTTACTATCGTGATGCAGAAGATTACTTTGCCCGTAACAACTATCGTATCATGCGTTATGCAGATATCTTGATGAACTACGCAGAATGTCTTGTTGAAACGGGTACTAATCCTGCCGATGCTGCTGTTTATGTGGATAAGGTAAGAGAACGTGCCGGTCTGGCCAAGTTGAAAGACAGTCAGTGGAAAGACTGCCTGAGTTCTAAAGATGCCTTTATCAAGCGCCTGCAGATGGAACGTACTTTGGAACTCTGTTTCGAAGGTTGGCGTTGGGCTGACTTGAAGCGTTGGGGATTACTTGATTCTCAGGCTGGAATTGATGAGCTGAAAGCCCGTGACAAGGACTTCAATAACTTCATCGTCGGTAAGCACAGACGTTTGCCCATTCCGAGAGATGAAGTGATGAACAGCACGGTAGGTGGTGTTGCACATCTTACTCAGAATCCTAACTATTAATAACTAAAGAAGGCTATGCCTGGAAGCCTGTTCTCATTCAGGATGCTTCCGGCATAGCCTTTTCTTTCTTAAATCTTATACCATATGCTTGTCTGTAAAAAACTACTATTACCATTCGCTTTTGCTTGCTGCGGCAGCTTGTTTGCGCAGAACATCCAGAATCCGGTACTTCCGGGAGTGGCGGATGCCGGCGTAATGAAATATAATGGCAAATATTATATTGGCGGGGTCCGTACAAACGGGGATTTCTATGTATCCGATGACCTGGTTCATTTGGGGAAACCTATCCATGTCGTATCCATGGACAATGACTGGACCAGAGGCAGCGGAGCCGGAGATGACCAGATTCATGCCAATGACATGTTCTATCTGAATGGAGATTTTCATTTGTACTGGTCAGTCAATTATTGGGGAAAGGACAAGCATGCCGTTCACATTGTACATGCGCAGAGCAAAGATGCCCTGGGCGCTTACACAGAGCCGAACAAGAAGACATGGATGGATAACCGTATCGACCCCAAAGTTTTCAGAGATGATGACGGGCAACTATACATGTATATGGTACGCTTTACCGATGGGAATACCATCTGGGGACGTAAAATGAAGAACCCGGCAGAATTTGCCGGCGAACCGGTGTGCCAGTTCGCCTCATTGCCGGACACATGGGAAACGATGGATAACAGAGTGGCGGAGGGACCGTGGGTCATGAAGTATAGAGACCGCTACTATATGATGTATAATGCCAACCACACCTCTACAGAGTGGGGCAATTATCAGTTGGGAGTTGCTGAGGCAGACTCTCCTTTAGGTTTTCAAAATGGTAATAAATATAGCTATCCGGTTGTAGGCTGCAATCAGACACAACTGGAGGAGAAGCAAGTGGATTTATTGCGGTATGGCCGCACGTATGAGCCGTTGTTTGCTTATACGGAGAGCAAGCCGGAGGGCGACTGGACAAAAGTGACCTACGATGACTCCGGCTGGGCGAAGGGGGAGACCGGCTTTTCGTCCCGTGAAGTGAAAGGTTCTACAACCCGGCATCTGGGTACTTGGTGGAATACGCCCTCCCTATGGTTGCGAAAGACTTTCTCTGCCGGTAGCGAAACCGGCAATCTGGCACTGCGTGTCGCTCACGACGGAGATACCCGGATTTATCTGAACGGAACAATTGTCTACGAGAAGCAGGGGCGTGATTATTGCATCGTAAACCTGGACAAGAAGCTGCGTGCTGCTTTGAAGGAAGGCACGAATCTGCTTGCCGTAGAAACAAACAAGGGACGTTCGCAATTCTTCGACGTTTCTCTGTTCGATATGAAAGACGGCATTGCCGACGATATTCTGATGACTCCCGGCCAGCCCAATATCCTGAGAGGCCCCAACGGATTTGAATGGTGGCTGATTTATATGGCAAACAAGAACAATGAGCATCGGGGACAATATATCAACCGCGTCCAGTTCTTCGACAAGACGTTGTTTGTGGATGGTATCACCGGCCCCCGCACGGCAGGTTATCATCCCGAACCTTCGATGCCTACCTTTGCGGGTAAAGGCGAGACAGCTTCGTTCGGTGTGTTGCAACAAGTACAGCCGTCTGTGGCCTATTTGTTCGAGACGGGAGTCAAGACCGAGGGCGAAGCCGGTGTCATTGCCTGGTGGAAGGATGCTGATAACTGTGCCTACGTAGGTCTGGATGCCAAGAACCGGAGTTGGTATTTGCGCAGGCTTGTAGACGGTAAGGAAAACAAGGAATCCTATGCCCTGCCGGAAGATTTCCGCTGGGGCGTTTACCACCATCTGCGCATCGAGCGCAACGACGGCTGCCTGAAGATTTGGCTGGATGAAATTCCCGCACCGGGAAAACATGTCTTTGCAGAGGCTCTTCCGGCGGAAGAAGCGGGTGTTCCCGGAGTATTTGACGAGACAAAGTCTGCCTTGTTCGAAGGGGCTACCTATACCATCGGCTTCGATGATGTGCATTTCCAGCTTTCGGGGAATGAGGAGTTGTTGAAGGGCGATTTCTTGAACGATTATGAATTCAGCTTCCAGTTGTCCGGCTTGTCCGGACAAGACAAGGCAGGAAGCTATCCGGTTTATGTGGATAAGGATAACTATGTGAAGGCTCAGTTCGATGGCATCACCCGTATGCTTGAGGTGACAGCCGTGAAGAAAGGGAAAACTGCCTGGAAGAAGGAATTCCCGTTGGGATGCCTGCAAACGCTCTATCCGGATGTGAAGTATACCGACTTCATTGAGAAAGGTTATCGTTTTGCCGCACCTGCATGGTTGGATACACTTTACCTGAATCGTCACGAAGCAGGCAATAAATCCGAATTTGCGGATGACATGTTCGGCAAGTTCGACATAGAATACCTGAATGGCGGCGAATGGCATCCGATAGAAAACAAAGATAGGGGGATAGCAGAACATCCTGCATATAATTATTGTACCTTTACTCCGGTAAAGGCAGAAGGCATCCGCTTCATCAACAAGGAGGCGGAGGATTTGGAACGCCATATCTATAAGATAGGTGTACATGAATTGTGGAAGGAATCCTATAATTTCCGTGCCGTGCGTCGTGCAGACAAGCTGTATCTGTTTGTCGACGGCAGGGAGCTGGGAGCTTTGGATATACGCTACCCTGCATCCCGCATCGGATTCTGTTCGGAGGGCGGCTCTCCGGTTTATAGTGGTACGTTGTATTATCATGTAGGGCAGAGGCGCGATTAGACGCAATCGTGGGATGTGCCGTTCCGTATATATGTAATGAAAAATGTATATAGAAGCTGGTGTTTGTATTTCCTTGTGAATCAGTGTGATGGACTGGGGTGATTCAGTATACGACTGAATGTATTTCAGTATACGATTGAATAGGATTCAGTATACGACTGAATAGGGTTCAATATACGGGTGTAACGGAACATCTTCTTGAAAGTAAATATTTATCATCATAACAATTGTTTAAGAAAGAATCATGAAAAAGAATTTTATATGTATGTATCTGTTTCTGTTGGCCACGCTGGCTTCCTGCCAGTCCTGCTCTTCAGACTATAAGGATGTGGACGATATTGTTGTCGAAGGAGTTGAAACGCCGGTGCTTTTGGGCGACCCGTTCATCATGTTGCACGATGGCACTTACTATGCCTATGGCACCCATGCGGATGACGGCATCGAAGTCTATACCTCCGATGATTTGCAGACTTGGAAGTATAAGGGCATGGCGCTCCAGAAGAAGGATGTCTGGGCCGACCGCTGGTTCTGGGCTCCGGAGGTCTACGAAGTGAACGGGAAGTTCTATATGTATTACTCGGCAGACGAGCATATCTGTGTGGCAACAGCCGACTCACCGGCGGGGCCGTTCATCCAAAGCAAGAAGGAACCCCAGATTGCCGATGAGAAATGCATTGACAACTCTCTGTTCATTGATGATGACGGTACGCCTTATCTGTTCTTCGACCGTTTCAACGACGGGCTCAACATCTGGGTGGCCGAATTGGAGAAAGACCTTGTCACTATCAAGAAGGAGACCATGCACCCTTGCATCCATGTCTCTCAGGCATGGGAGGAAGTATGGCCCCGTGTGAATGAAGGCCCGTTTGTCATCAAGCACAACGGACTCTATTACATGACCTATTCTGCCAATAGCTATGAAAGTCCTTTCTACGGCATAGGTTGCGCCACGGCTACCGATTTGATGGGTACCTGGACCAAATATGAAGAGAATCCTTTGTTACAGAAACCCGGAGAACTGGTCGGAGTGGGACACAGTGCCACTTTCACAGACAAGGCTGGCAAGCTTCGTCTTGTTTTCCATGCTCATAAGGACAAGAGCAATATCCATCCACGCGCCATGTATATCACTGACGTTTCTTTCGAGAAAGTGGATGGTGTGGACCGCATGAGAATCAGCAAGGACTATATGACCCCCAAAG
The DNA here is from genome assembly GCF_003602735.1 of Bacteroides sp. AF39-16AC. Lineage (NCBI taxonomy): Bacteria > Pseudomonadati > Bacteroidota > Bacteroidia > Bacteroidales > Bacteroidaceae > Bacteroides > Bacteroides sp. AF39-16AC. The sequence goes on from NZ_QTLN01000003.1 coordinate 127,810, forward strand.
TAGTGAAATAAGAGATGGATATGAAGAAGAATTGTATATGGCTGTTGTTGCTTTGTCTTTGCTTTGCAGGATGCAAGGAGAAGACGGTTGTAGAATCAGACTATCTGCCGATTGCCGACCCTTACGTAATGCTTTACGAAGGCAAGTATTATGCTTACGGCACCGGAGGTACGGTAGAAGGAGAGGGCTTTGCCTGCTTCTCTTCCGATGATTTGAGAAACTGGACGCGTGAAGGCCAGGCATTGTCGGCTGCCGACTCCTACGGCACGTGGGGATTCTGGGCGCCGGAAGTCTACTACATCGAGTCGAAGAAGAAGTTTTATCTGTTCTACTCCACCGAAGAGCATATCTGCGTGGCAACGGCAGATGCACCTCAGGGACCGTTCCGTCAGGAGGTGAAGCAGCCGATATGGGATGAGAAGAGCATCGATACCTCTCTCTTCATCGACGATGACGGCACGCCTTACCTTTATTTCGTGCGTTTCACGGATGGCAATGTCATCTGGGTGGCAGAGATGAACGATGACCTGACCGGCATCAAGCAGGAGACACTGACGGAGTGCATCAAAGTAGGGGAGCCTTGGGAACTCTCGCAGGACAAGCCCGCCAAAGTAGCCGAGGGGCCTTCCATCTTGAAGAGAGAGGACGTTTATTACCTGGTTTATTCGGCCAATCACTTTGAAAGCAAGAACTACGGAGTGGGTTACGCGACTTCGAACAGCCCGATGGGACCGTGGAAGAAATACGAGGGAAATCCGATTCTGCAACATGCCGACGGCTTGATGGGTACCGGTCATGGAGCGCCCTTCTGCTGCGAGGACGGCAGTTGGAAATACATTTTTCATGCACATTGGGATTCCACGAAAGTGCAGCCGCGCACTTCGTACATCAAGGATTTTGCCATTTCCGACCAGGGAACGGTTTCTATCGGTGGCTCTCTTATCCGTCCGCAGGTATTGGGCAGTACATCACCCGAAAAGTAAAATGAAAGAATGAAAAGAATACATTGTATGAAGAAGTTTCTTGTATTATCAGTGTTATGCAGTCTGATAGCCTGTTCCTCGTCATCGGCTACAAAAGAGGATAAACCGGAAGAACAACAGCCGAAGAATGTCTATCGCAATCCGGTGATAGATTATAGTTTGCCAGACCCTTCTGTCATTGAGGGAGATGATGGATACTACTATTTGTATGCCACCGAGGACATACGCAATCTGCCGATTCACCGTTCCAAGAACCTGGTGGATTGGGAGTATGTAGGTACTGCCTTTACGGACCGTACGCGGCCTGATTTTGAGCCGAACGGCGGTTTGTGGGCGCCGGACATCAACAAGATAGGTGATAAATACGTGCTCTATTATTCTATGTCTGTTTGGGGAGGCGAGTTAACTTGCGGCATCGGTTGTGCTACTGCCGATAAGCCTGAGGGACCTTTTACGGACCACGGAAAGATGTTCCGCAGCAATGAAATCAATGTACAGAACTCCATCGACCCTTTCTATATAGAGGATGGAGGGAAGAAATATCTTTTCTGGGGCAGTTTTCGAGGAATCTATGCGATTGAACTGTCTGATGACGGACTCTCTCTGAAGGACGGCGCCACACTGCAGCAAGTGGCAGGAACCGCTTACGAAGGTACCTATATTCACAAGAAGGACGGGCATTACTACTTCTTCGCTTCCATAGGAAGTTGTTGTGAGGGATTGAAGAGTACTTACACTACTATTGTAGGCCGTTCAGATAATCTTTTCGGCCCCTATGTCAACAAGAATGGCGGTAGCATGATGGATAACAAGCACGAAGTGCTGATTCAGAAAAGCAATTCCTTTGTGGGTACCGGTCATAATTCGGAGATTGTGACGGACAATGCCGGCAATGACTGGTTCTTCTATCATGCGGTGAGCACAAAGAAGCCTGAAGGCCGTGTATTGATGTTGGATAAGATTAGCTGGGAAGACGGATGGCCGACGGTAGAAGGCTCCGTTGCATCCACGGAAGCGGAGAAACCGAAATTCTGACGAGTATGAAGAAATTTATTTTAATCTCCTTGTTGGCCCTATTGATGATGGGCTGTCAAGTATCGGGTGGCGGTTCCTTGAAAGTGGAGGAAACCACTGTTGAAATGCGGAAGAATCCCGAAGGAGTGGCTGTATCGGCTCCCCGTTTCTCATGGCAACTGGTAACCGACAAGCAGGATGTGATGCAGACTGCTTATCAGATTGAAGTGGCGGACTCGGACAAGGGTTTGCAGACCGGCTCTGGGCTGGTATGGAACAGCGGTCGTGTGGAGTCTGGCCAATCGGTGCTGGTGAAGTACGCAGGGGCGCCTTTGGAGTCGGGACAGAAATATTGGTGGCGTGTCACTGTATGGACAAATACCGGTGACAAGGCGCAAAGTAGTATCCAATATTGGTCGATGGCTTTGCTGGACAGTTCGGACTGGAAAGCCGGCTGGATTGGACTGAACGACAGTACAAACTTGAAATTGGACGGTGAGCGGACCATCCTTCCGGCACGTTATCTGCGGAAGGAGTTTGATTTGCCGTCACAGCCGAAGCGTGCGGTCCTTTATGTATCGGGAGTAGGTTCTTCCGTATGCTATATGAATGGCGAGAGGATTGGAAACGATGTATTCGGTCCTTTGCCTACCTGGTACGATGCTTCTGTATCTTATCTGACCTATGATGTCACCCCCTTGTTGAAGTCCGGTACCAATACGATAGGCGTGGCTCTGGGCAACGGCCGCTATCTTTCCATGCGTGCCAATGGGATGGTAGGCTTTGGCTTACCCCGTCTCATGGCGCAGTTGAATATAGAGTACGACAATGGTAAGACGGTGTCGGTAGCCAGCGATGACTCCTGGAAAGTGACGAACTGCGGTCCTATAACCGCAAACAACGAGTTTGACGGTGAGTGGTATGATGCCCGCTTGGAATTGGGTAAATGGACGGAAAGCGGCTATAATGATTCCGGATGGCAGTTGGCCGAACGGATGGAGGCTCCCAAAGGAAAACTTGTGGCACAGCTCTCTCCGAGTCTGAAGGTGATGGAGGAGATAAAGCCAATATCCGTTAAATCGGTAGGTGATGGAAGATATATCGTGGATATGGGGCAGAATATGGTAGGAATACAGCAGGTGAAACTGCGTGGCAAGAAGGACAAGCCCATTACTATGCGTTTTGCCGAAGTGCTGAAGGACAATGGTACGGAACTGTATCTTGACAACCTGCGCAGTGCCCTTGTCACGGATATTTATACTCCTGCCGCTGACGGTGAGTTTGTTTGGGAACCGTTGTTTGTTTACCATGGTTTCCGTTTTATGGAAATATCCGGTTTGGACTATGAACCGGCAGCGGATGATTTCACCGGTAAGGTGGTGTATGATGAAATGGCAACGAACGGTACGTTCGAGACTTCCGAGGAGTTGATTAACAGACTTCACAAGAATGCCTATTGGGGAATCCGTGGAAACTATCGCGGTATGCCTACCGACTGCCCCCAGCGTGATGAACGTCTTGGATGGCTGGGCGACCGCACTACCGGTGCCTATGGTGAAAGTTTCATTTTCGGCAATGCCTTGATGTATAAGAAGTGGCTGGTGGATATAGAAGAGTCCATGAATGAAAATGGAAGTATCTCTGTGGTATCTCCCCGTTACTGGACCATCTTCCATGATGACGTGACTTGGCCGGCTGCCTATTTTTACGTAGCCGACATGCTTTACCGCCAGTTTGGCGATGATAGCTCCATCAAAGAGCGCTATCCGTCCATGAAGCGCTGGGTAAACCACATGACGGAGACCAAAATGAAGGACTATATTCTGGTGAAGGATGAATACGGGGATTGGTGCATGCCTCCCGAGTCGCCGGAGCTGATTCATTCGGAGGACCCTGCCCGGAAGACGAACGGCGAAGTGCTGAGTACAACGGTGTTTTACAGCATTCTGCAACTGATGGAGAAGTTCGCGCAAATGAACGGACTTCCGGTAGATGCCGAAGAGTATGCCGCACTTGCTATTAAAATCAAGAACGCTTATAACAAGAAATTCTTCAATCCCGGGACTGCACAGTATGACAACAATACGGTGACGGCGAACCTGCTTTCCCTCAGACTGGGTCTGGTTCCCGACGGATATGAAGATAAAGTATTTGCCAATGTCGTGGAGAAGACGGAAAAAGACTGTAAGGGACATGTCAGTGCCGGTGTGCTTGGCATCCAGCATCTGATGCGCGGACTTACCGAGTACGGTGGACTGGAACTTGCCTATAAGATAGTGACCAATGACACTTATCCCTCATGGGGCTACATGATTAAGAAGGGTGCAACCACCATTTGGGAATTATGGAATGGTGACACGGCAAATCCGGCGATGAATTCAAGAAACCATGTGATGCTTTTGGGAGACCTGCTGATATGGTTCTATGAGGATCTTGCCGGTATAAAAAATGCTCCCGCTTCCGTCGGGTTCAAGCAGATTCTGATGGAACCGGTATTCCCGGAAAAACTGAATTATGTGAATGCTTCGCATGTATCGCCTTATGGCAGGATAGGGAGTTCCTGGAAACGTGACGGCAATAAGCTGGAGTGGAACGTTGAGATTCCCGCCAATACAACCGCTAGGGTCAAGCTGCCGCTTGACTTCCATGTACAGGTAGATGCCGGTCAGGCGGGGATTCATTCCGTGGAGGAGGCTGACGGTAAGCTGGTAGTCGAATTGGGCTCCGGCAAGTATGTATTCATGTCTGAATGATATTTTTCTAACAACAATAAAACAGATGTAACTATGAGACTAAAAAGATTGTTTTTGGGGGTAATGCTTTTGGTGGGCATTACGGGTGCCGGAGCGGCAAATGCTGCTCCGGAAGACATCTCTGCTTCTATTTCCTTGAAAGTGCCGGGGAATGATGCCAAGCAATATCCGCTGGCCTTGCAGAAGATGCAGGATGGTATGTACAGCTGCCGGGCTTCGGAAACGTTGCCGTTGGACATCATCCGCCAGGTGGTGGACAAGGATGGCAAACAGCGCATTACCGTCACACTCAAGGCGCTGGAAAATGTGTATTTCAACTACGGGGAACAGATAAAGACCGGTTACAAGCATTCGGACTGCCAGTTCTACATGCCGGGCTTCTGGTATCGCCGCAACCTGCGTTCGCCGAAGGAGGCTCCTTCTTTCCACACATCGGACAGTTGGCTGGTGCGTGAGGACCGTTTGAGCACTCCGCTGACGGCAGCTTTCAATCCGGCAAGCGGTACGTCCATGTCGGTTATCCGTATTGACAAGTTCGACAAGGAAGCTTTGACCACTCATAAGGAGGGAGAGGTAATCTTGTCCGGCGAGACTTCCATCGGATATACCGGTTTCTGCAATGTGGATGGTATGACTGTCTTGGCATACGGTTTCCCCTATAAGGAAGCACCGAAGACATATATCCGCAAATTGACGCTGGCTCCTGCCGTTGAGGCTTTCCAGTTGCTTCGTAAGGGTGACAGCATCTCCATGACTTGGGAGGTGTCCGAAAGGAATGCTGCCGATTTTTCGGAATGCGTACAGCGCACCTGGGAGTATTGTTATGACACTAACCGTCCGAAACCGGTTGACACACCTTACACGGTAGACCGCATGAAGGAGGTGATGAGCAACTTCTTCGTGGAAAGCTATGTTGGCAATACCCCCACTCATTATTACTCCGGTGTAGAGTTGGAGACTGCTACTTGTGCCAATACCGATGTTGCCGAAGTGGGCTTTGTGGGACGTACGTTGCTGAACGCTTTCAATGCTTTGGAGTATGGCAAACAGCAGAACCGTCAAGACCTGGTGGACAATGCTAACCATATCTTTGACACTTATCTCCAGAACGGTTTTTCGCCTGCCGGTTTCTTCAACGAAGTGGTACACTACAACCGCGACTTCAAGGAAACCAGACATAGCATTCGACGTCAGTCCGAAGGCGTATATGCCATTCTGAACTATCTGAACTACGAGAAACAGCAGAAGCGTAAACACCCCGAATGGGAGAAACGCATCAAGGGCATGCTGGACAGCTTCCTCAAGTTGCAGAACGAGGACGGCAGCTTCCCGCGCAAGTTCAAGGATGATTTCTCTATCGTGGATGCCAGCGGTGGTAGCACGCCTTCGGCAACATTGCCTTTGGTGATGGCGTCCAAGTATTTCAAGGACAAGCGTTATCTGGCAAGCGCCAAGCGTACGGTAGACTATCTGGAGAAGGAACTGATATCCAAAGCCGATTATTTCTCTTCTACGCTGGATGCCAACTGCGAGGACAAGGAAGCCTCCTTGTATGCTGCTACGGCTGCTTATTATCTGGCTTTGGTTACCAAAGGAGAAGAGCGTGCACACTATGCCGGTCTGGCAAAGAAAGCCGCTTATTTTGCCTTGTCATGGTATTATACTTGGGATGTTCCTTTTGCCGAAGGTCAGATGCTGGGAGATATCGGCTTGAAAACCCGTGGTTGGGGAAATGTGTCGGTAGAGAATAACCATATCGATGTATTTATCTTCGAATTTGCCGATGTGCTGCATTGGCTCTCCAAAGAGTACAACGAGCCGCGCTTCTCTGACTTTGCCGAGGTGATATCCACTTCCATGCGCCAGTTACTGCCGTATGAAGGACACATGTGTGGCATTGCCAAAGTAGGCTATTACCCGGAAGTGGTGCAGCATACCAATTGGGATTACGGACGTAACGGAAAGGGATATTACAACAATATCTTCGCTCCGGGCTGGACGGTTGCTTCTTTGTGGGAGTTGTTCACTCCGGGACGTGCGGAGCAGTTCTTGTTGAAAAAATGATAGTCTAAACAGTAACCAATATTGTATTTATGAATAAGATGATGACTTTGTTGGCAAGCGTGATGCTATTGGCATCGGCTTGCACGGGCAAACAGGCGAGTGAAAAGACTGCTTCTGGACTGGAACCTGCGAACTTCCGTACGGAAGTGGATGGCAAGCAGACAGACTTGTTTGTTTTGGAGAATAAGAATGGTATGGAAGTTTGTATTACGAATTTCGGTGGACGTATTGTATCAGTGATGGTGCCGGACAAGGATGGCGTTATGCGTGATGTGGTGCTGGGCTTCGATTCCATTCAGGACTACATCAAGTTCCCTTCGGATTTCGGCGCTACCATCGGACGTTATGCCAACCGTATCAACCAGGGTAAGATTACAGTGGATGGGGTAGAGTATCAGCTGCCGCGCAACAATTACGGTCATTGCCTGCATGGAGGTCCCAAGGGATACCAATATCAAGTGTTCGATGCCCGCCAGTTGAGTAATCAGGTTTTGGAACTGACTTATCTGTCGAAAGACGGAGAGGAGGGCTTCCCGGGTAACCTGACCTGCAAGGTCACTTTCTCGCTGACAGATGACGATGCCATCGACATTCGTTACAGTGCCGAAACAGACCGTACCACTGTTGTCAATATGACGAACCATTCTTACTTTAACCTGGACGGTGACCCCTCCAAGTCCAATTCGGATTATCTGCTCACTATCGATGCAGATGCTTATACCCCCGTGGACAGTACCTTCATGACTACCGGTGAGATTGTTTCCGTAGAAGGTACGGATATGGATTTCCGCACTCCTACTGCTGTTGGCGCCCGTATCGACAATGACTTTGAGCAGTTGAAGAACGGCAAGGGCTATGACCACAACTGGGTACTCAATACGAAGGGCGATGTCACCCGCCCGTGTGCCACCCTCGAATCTCCCTCAACGGGTATTGTGCTTGATGTCTATACCAACGAACCGGGCATTCAGATTTATGCCGGTAACTTTCTGGATGGCACACTGACCGGAAAGAAAGGTATCGTGTACGGTCATCGTGCGTCCGTCTGTTTGGAGACGCAGAAATATCCCGATACGCCCAACAAGCCGGAATGGCCTTCGGCGTTGCTGAAGCCGGGAGAAAAGTATGACAGTCATTGCATCTATCGCTTTTCGGTGAAGAAATAAATATAAGGCAGGCGTAGCCTGCCTTATATTTATAATAATCTCTTTTGTTAACTTTAAAAATTAATGCGTATGAAAAAGTATTTATTGTATGCTTGGATTGTATCAGCATTTTGTTCATGCAGTGAGAATAGCATGGAACCCCTTCCTATAGAAGTGGATGCTGATTGTGTAGACATTGTAAATGATGAAAGCTTTGTGCCGGTTAGTCAAGCCACAGAGGTGGCCGGCTTGTTTTTAGCTGCTAATGGTAAAGATGCGGTGACAACAGGAAATGGCTCTATTGAGCCAGATGCCTTTTCTGGTAAAACAGTAAAAGATATTAAGACGGTTTACGGTGAAGACAATACGCCTTCTATGTATATAATAAATTATGAAGGCGGTGGTTTTGTTATAGTAGGTGCTACCAAGAATTACTATCCGATTCTGGCATATTCAGATACTAACTCTATCAATATAGAAAAAGCTAAGCAGAGTGGCTTTTCTATTTGGATGGATGAAACAAATTGGGCTATTAAGGAAAGCGATATGCAAAATGCCGAGACTTTGGCAAATATGCGCTCTATGTGGGAGGCTTACGAAATACTGCCTGCCACAACACGTGATGCTACTTCTGATCATTATAGTGATGGGACAATGTTTCGTGAAAGGTTAGGCGAATTGTATACTTTGTGTCCGGGATATTCGTTTGGTCCTTTAAGTTCTGCAAGATCTTTTCTCTCACAATCAGATTATGAAAGTCTTGTAGAAAAGGCTAATTTTTATGGTTCTCCTCTTGAGTTTACAATAGTAGGATATAATAGTAATAACAGAAAAGTTGGGCCTTTGATGAATACAAAATGGGGGCAGGAGGGAGGATATAGTGCATTATGTCCGAATGAATATCCTGCTGGCTGTGTTGCCATTGCTATGGCTCAGATTGAGAAGTATCATGAATGGCCTCAATCCTTTGACTGGAGCGGTATGGCTAATGATAGACCGACTTCTGCATCTCAATCTCTAATAGCGATGATTGGTAAAGCCGTGAATATGGAATATGGTAAAGACGAATCTGGAGCTTCCTTAGGTGATGCCAAAAGAGGTTTTGAGGCAATGGGGTATGCAGTATCTAAAAAGGATCATGACATGTGGGATGTAGAAAGTGAAATCTATTTTAGAGGACGTCCTGTATATATGACAGGTGACAGGAAAAATTTTATCGGAATAACTTGGAAAGGGCATGCATGGGTTTGTGATGGTGCGGAAGAATATGGAAGTTCCTATAGCTATTTTGTGGAGTATCTTGTAAACCGTTCTACAAATCCAAGTTATTCAAGTTGTGGATTCCCTAATTATATGAATCCCACTACTACTTCTTTTGGTTCTGGTCGCATATATTTTCATATGAACTGGGGGGGGTATGGCACTGGTAATGGCTGGTTTAGTGGAAATAATGTGAATCCTACAGATGATAGGAACTATCAATACGACAGAGAAAATCTGTATGTTTCACCCTTAAAATGACGCATTATGAGAAGAGTATATATCTATTCATTGTTATTGTTTGCGATATGCTTTGCCGGTTGTGAACATAAATTGGACTCTTACCCGCCTCATCTCTATAGATACTATTTAGCATTCATAGATAAATCGGGTAATGATTTGCTTGCAGATGTACCATTTGAAATAAACAGCGAGAGGGATTCTGTTTTATTACGCGGAACTTATACTTTTGAGTTTATCAAATCAACGGAAGATGATTATTTTGATACCAAATCATTAATATTAGGAAAGGTAAGTGGCTATCAATCGCTACGCATTGATGTCTGCATGGAAGACTGGTATGGGCATAAGAAGCCGGAAGTCCTTACTCATAAACTTGCCTGTAAGCATATATTCGGTGATGAGAAAGTACATACGATTGTTTCTTATTGGAAGTTTGATACTGATTATCGGGAGGCAGAACTTATCCGTCTTACAATAGATGATGTGGAGAGTCCGATTCTTGAAGGTTTTGACAAATTTTATCCTCAAGCTCTTGTTAGCTTAGATAAATAGAGAGTATCTTATGTTTTTTATATGGACGATATAATGGTTGGTATACAGCTTATGATGTTAGTCCTATAGAAGATAGATTTATCAATATGATAGAGTAAGTTTGTATGTTTCACTTCAGAAAATATATTATGAGAAATTTTAGATTTTTGTTATTGACTGCTTTATTCCCTTTGATTTTCATGGGTTGTAAAAGTGAGGAAGATTCTTATCCTCCTATTCATTATGGATACAATTTAGCATTTGTCGATGAAAATGGCAATGATTTGATTGAGGGAATGCAAACCGGTCTTGGAAGAAATGGTAAGCCTGCTTTGAGAGAGAAAGATTACTCCTATAAATTGGTAGAACCCGATTCTAAAGATGACTTTACCGGACCGGACTGTATCTATGTGGAAAGCAGGGACGGACTTTTTACTTTGGCAATCTTTGATGCACTATGGGAGGGATATAAATATGACAAGAAGCCTGAAGTATTGAGGCGTACGTTTGTTTGTCCCTATATCTTTGGTGACGGAGAGGAACATTCCATTATTTCCCATTGGAAGTACAATGATGGTTATGGCAGTGTTGAACTTATTAGAGTAACTATAGATGGTGTGGATGCCCGCATCGAATCAGGAGCAGACAAATATCACCCGTTAGTTGTCGTTGTGTTGACAAAGTAACTTGTTTTTCTTAAATACTCTGTCTTGGTAAAATCAGCACTTTATCAAGACAGAGTTTTTATTCTTTGGATTTACCGCATCGCCAGCGCCTTATTTTCCGCCTCCTCCATAATCTCCCGTTCTCCCGGCCCTTTGTCATTGATGCCGCAAAGGTGGAGGATGCCGTGGATGATGACACGGTACAGTTCACGTTCGTAGTTGTTATCGGCGAACTGTTCCGCATTGGTGCGTACGGTATCGAGGCTGATGAAGAGGTCACCGCTAAGGCGGTTGCCTTCACAGTAGTCGAAAGTGATGATATCTGTGTAATAATCGTGTTGCAGATATTGGCGGTTCACTTCGAGTATCTTCTCGTCCGAGCAGAAGATGTAGGCGATTTCACCGACTCTTTTTCCGTAAGTGGCGGCTACGGATTTTATCCATTCCGTGGTTTCACGCTTCTTGATGGATGGCATTTCCACGCCGTCTGTCTGATAACTAATCATTTTATTTACGATTTAATGATTTACGATGTACGATTGAAATTACGTTCTTGCGATTAAGCTAGTTCTTTTAAAAGAAGAATAAGTAACTGATGATGATGGCTGCAATGATGCCGGAAAAATCGGCAATCAGCCCACACGTCACGGCATTCCTCGTTTTGGTGATACCTACGCTGCCGAAATACACAGCAAGGATATAGAACGTAGTATCCGAAGCACCGCGTACCACGCAGCTCATACGGCTGACGAATGAATCGGGACCATATTGCTTCATGGTGTCAATCATCAGTCCGTTGGCACCGCTGCCGCTCAGTGACTTCATCAAGGCAGTGGGCAGGGCACCTACAAAACTGGTATCTACACCGAATAGTCCTACTACATAACCGATACCGTTCACCAGTATATCCATGGCGCCGGAAGTGCGGAAAACGGCGATTCCAACGAGAAAAGCAACCAGATAAGGGATAATGCGTATGGCAGTGGTAAAGCCTTCTTTGGCTCCTTCTATAAAGGCATCGTATACATTGATTTTCTTCCATAGCCCCCAGAGGATGAACAGCAGGATGATGGAGAACAGCAGTATGTTGGCAATCAAAGTGGAATATACACCCATTTCATCACGGCTAATCTGTGTGAACAGATAAATGAGTGCGGCAAAGAAAAGACTGATGCAGCCAATCAGGATAAGTATGGGCTTGTTCAACAGGTTGATGCGTTGTGCAATGCTGACGGCAATGACACCGACAATGGTCGAGATGGCAGTCGTTATCAGTGTGGGGATAAAGATGTCCGTGGGTTGGGCGGCACCCATCTGCGAGCGATACATCATGATGCTGACGGGGATAAGTATCAGTCCCGAGGTGTTGAGGACAAGGAACATGACCATCGGATTGGTGGCGGTGTCCTTTTTCGGGTTTAGTTCCTGAAGTTCCTTCATGGCTTTCAGCCCCATTGGAGTAGCGGCATTGTCCAGCCCCAGCATGTTGGCAGAGAGATTCATGAAAATGGAGCCCATGGCAGGATGTCCTTTCGGTATTTCGGGAAAGAGACGGCAGAATACCGGACTCAGCCAACGGGAGAGGGCATTGATCATGCCGCTGTTTTCGCCTATTTTCATCACGCCGAGCCAGAGGGCGAGTATTCCCGTCAGTCCCAGGGATATTTCAAAAGCTGTTTTGGAAGAGGAGAAGGTGGAGTTGACGAGTTCTGTGAATATCTCCACATCACCCATAAAGATGAGTTTGCAGAGGGCCACGATGAATGCGATGACGAAGAATGCTACCCAGATGTAATTTAAAACCATGTATCGTTACTTTGTTTCTAATGGATTAATATTTGTTTTCGTTGGCAAGATTCCAGGCGTTGAGGAAAGCTGCTTTGGTTATTTCTATCATTTTCTCCCAGTTCAGCCGATCGGTGTGGTCCGAAGGCTGGTGATAATCGGGATGTCCGTCTGTGTGGTACCAGATGATGGGGATGTTGCACAGGGCAAAAGAAGCATTGTCACTTCCTCCCGTGGGGCGGTCCCAGGCGCGGTAGTCCGGTTGCAGGCGCAAGCTGTAGCGTGCAATGTCCTGCTTCAGCCAGTCGCCGAATACGGGGTGGGCGGCGGTGTAGAAGTAGACAACGTGTTGAGGCTGCTCGGGCTTATTGTTACGGCCTATCATGTCGAAATTGAGATAACCTTTCACCTGGCTGATGAAAGGACAGCTTTGTACAAAGTATTTTGAGCCGAGCAATCCCTTTTCTTCCCCATCCCAAAAGGCAAAGATGACCGTGCGCAGAGGCTTCTGTCCGGTGGCAAGAAATGCACGGGCTATCTGCAGGACGGCAGAGACACCGGAGGCATTGTCGTCTGCACCGTTGTATATCCGGTCGTTTGCCAGCGTCTCGTCCACACCCAGATGGTCGAAGTGGGCACCTACGATGACATATTCATCCGGTCGTTCTCCCGGGATGGTTCCCAATACATTACTCATCTGCAGGATGCGGTGGACGCCTTGTTTAAGGATGGCGATGGAGTCGGGATGCACTTGCCACCGTCCCCGTTGTTGGCGTTCCTTGTTGTAAGCCTCGAAGGGCTGGTAATAATTGTCCTTTTCCAGCGGGGCAATGCCGGCTTCTTTCAGGCAGGATGCCAGATAGCGGGCAGCCAGTCGTGAACCGTGCATGCCTGCTTCGCGTCCTTGCAGCTCATCGTCGGCCAGAAAGCCGACAATAGCCTTGGCCGAAGTGCGGCTGATGCTTTGCAACCCCTTTTCTTGTGGAGATTGTGCATGTAAGGATAGTGCGAAAGAAAGGCAGCAGATTGCTCCCAAAACAGCTTTATACATGTCGTACGGTTTTAAGGATTGGACATACCGGTTGCAAAATTAAAGATAACTTTCCATAGTTTCTATATAAATGTTGTATTTTTGTCCATTGGTGGATGAATTCAAATCCGTGTAAATCAAATGAGAGAAGGATGAAAAAGAAGAATGAAGCAGTGGAAACCGTCTTGTGCGAACGTGTGCTTTCGGCAGAAGAAGTGGCGTGCATCTCGGCACAGATTCAGCAGGAATTGGAGGCGTATATCGACCCGGTGAAAAGGGAGTATCTTCCCCGTTTCTTCAAGACCGGAAAGGGGCAGTATGGCGAGGGGGATAAGTTTCTGGGAGTGGTGGTACCCAACACCCGGCAGGTGGCAAAGCAGCACAAGCACGAACCTTTTGGGGTAATGGCAGCCTTGCTTCAGAGTGAATGGCACGAGTGTCGCCTTTGTGCCTTGCTGATGTTGGTGGAGCGGTTCAAAAAGAGCGATGAAAAGGGGAAAAAGGAGATTTATGACTTTTACCTTTCGCAGACAGCCCGTATCAATAATTGGGATTTGGTCGATTTGTCTGCCCCCGGCATTGTGGGTGAATATCTGAAAGACAAACTTCGTAAAGACCTCTACCGGCTGGCGGATAGTCCGCTGCTTTGGGACCAGCGCATTGCTGTGGTATCTACCTATACTCTTATCAAAAATGGTGATTTCATCGATATATTAGCCCTTTCGGAACGGCTGCTCCATCATAAGCATGACTTGATGCAAAAGGCGGTAGGATGGATGCTCCGGGAGATGGGTAAGCGGGACAAGGACTTGCTGGTACAATTCTTGGAGAAGTATTGCAGGACGATGCCGCGAACGATGTTGCGCTATGCCATAGAGAAGTTTCCGGAGGAGGAGCGCAAGGAGTTTATGAAGCGCTGATGGGGAATGAAAATCGTGAAACTGTATTTTGCTCTTCTTGCCAACAAGTTGACAAGTTTTTGCCACCTTATTGGCAAGACCTTGCCACCGCGTTGGCAAACTTTTGCCATAGGCATGGCAAAGTTTTGCCAAAGGTGAGGCAAGGGGTTGGCAAAATTAGTCTTTGATTGCCAGTGTATTACCAAAGGTAGCCTTCTACGTAGTTATCAAACTCCGGAGTCGTGCCGGCATCCAGATGTCTGAAGACGTTCAGTACGGATTGTTGCTCTTCGGGGAGCAGCAGGCGTTCGCCTTTGCGGGCGCGGTAGTAGGTGCGTTGGCCGAAGCCGGCTATCAGGTTGGCGATGGCGATTCCCCGCTTGTTGTAGGGTAGGCTGTTCAGCATGTTCATGAAGCCTTTGGCGTAACGCGCCTTCTGACTGGAGCGGTAGAAGGGGCATTCCCCTTTGACGGTGGCAAGGCGTTTGGGGCTGATGATTTTCCAGTAATCCTTTTCGGTAGGCATGCTCTGCATGGCGAGCTGGCGGAGGCAGGTGGCAGCCTTGGGGCATTGCCCGTTGAGGCATAAGGGGTAGTCGAAGGGGACTTGGGTAAAGGATATTTCTTCTTTCATAAGTAGCGTGTTCTATGCATTGTGCTTTCAGCAGGGGGGAGATTCGGCTTGCTGTCAGTAAATGGCTGGTTATTCTGCACAAATGTAGGAAGAAAGTGTGAGCCTGCAAATATATTTCAAGTATATATCTTGCTACTTCTATCGTTTTTTCTGTAATTTGCCTCCGGGCAGCATAATATTCCGTTGTATGGAGCGTACCAGGTATGTCATACGCCTTTTACTTATGTGAAAAAAGAAAGGGGATGAGTGCTATCTCAAAATAAATTCGTTATTTTGCAGGAAACAAAAGGAATATCCCTATGATTACTTATCTTAAAATAAATGGTTTTAAGTCATTTCATAATTTTGAAATGGAGTTTACCCCTTTGACCATTGTTGCAGGAACAAATGCTGCTGGGAAGAGTAACTTGTTTGATGCATTGAATCTGTTGTCACGCTTGGCTGAAGTGGACAAAATACATACAGCATTCAGAGAAGGGCAAAGAGGTGATTTGTTTGAACTATTCACTCAGTATGATGAACATGCTTATGCCGATGAAATGGAGTTTTGTGTGGAAGTGCTGGTAAATCGTGAAGTGACTGATGCTTGGGGAGCTACTGCAAGATTGAAATATACGAGGTTGCGTTATGAACTAAAAATACATCGCTTTGTAAACTCCAGTGGTATTGATGATTTAGAAGTTGTTTATGAACATTTGGCTACATTGAAACATCAAGAAGACAAATGGATAAAACTTTTGCCTAAAGAACAAATAGAATTTTGGAGACCTAAAGTAATTACAGGGAAACGTGGTCAACCTTATATCTATACACAAGAGCAAAATGAATTGCCTACGGTATTTGTTCCTCAAGATGGTGGTGGAGGTAACAAGCGAAGTTTTCCCCTGAGAAATGCTACGCGTACGGTATTGAGCAGCATTGATTCTGTTGATTTCCGCCATATTCTGGCCGTGAAGCAGGAAATGATCAGTTGGCGTTTCTTACAGTTGAACCCGGAGGATTTACGTCAACCCACAAGTAAGAGGACGGGAGAAGATGTCATTGGTGTTTCTGGGAAAAACCTGGCTGCAGCATTATTTAGGATTCAGCAGGAAGATAAATATTCATTGGTAGAGATATCTCGTGAATTAAATAGTTTTATTCCCAACTATACCCAGGTCTTTGTAGAAGATGATACAGAAAACAAGCAGTATATCATTTATCTGAAGAATGTGGACGGAAAGAAATACTCTTCCCGCGTGTTGTCCGAGGGTACGTTGCGATTGCTTACGCTTTGCATCCTGCAACACGATATGAAATACTCCGGTTTGCTTTGTTTTGAAGAACCGGAGAATGGCATTCACCCATTTAGGATAAAATCAATGGCGAAATTATTGAAGGATTTGACCACTAACTTTGAAGACCATGATCTACCTTTAAGACAAGTGATTGTGAATACGCATTCTACCGTTTTTGTCGGTGAAATTCAGAAATGGGAAGATGATTTGAATGTTTCCATCCATTTTGCGGAGATGAAATCAAGAGTGCTTTCTTTGCCATCGGGCAATAAGGTGAAACTCGATGTTTCGAAAATTATACAAGTTCCTAAAGAAGGGCAATTGACTATCAATTTCTCTGAGCAAGAACGAAAGCTTTCTTTGCAAATGATTAAGGAGTACTTAGAAAATACCCTAAAGGAGTGGTAATATGGCTAGACAATTATTTATTGGATTAATCACGGAAGGCCCTACGGATGTACGTTTCTTGCAGAGTGTGGTGGAAAGGACTTTTATTGATGTGGCTTTTGAATGCGAGAATGATTTAGAACCATACGTGAAATGCTTGACTGTGGAAAAAGTGCGACTTAGTTTTAATGAATATGTAGAGAAAGCTTCACGTCGAGGAATGGAAGAGATGGGTATGGATATACTTTGTGTCCATACAGATGCTGATAGTAAGGATACTAAAAGAGCCTATGCTGAAAAGATAAATCCGGCCAAAGAGTTCTTGTCTGATAAGAAAGGGGAGATTTGCAAGAGTCTGATTCCTATTGTTCCAGTGAGGATGGTAGAAGCATGGATGCTTGCTGACAAAGAACTATTAAAAGAGGAAATGGGTACAAGGATGTCGGATGAAGAATTGGGTATAAATCGTATGCCGGAACTTTATCTTGATCCTAAGGCTACCATTATACAAGCCATAGGTAAATCTAATCGGACTACGACACGTAGGCATAGGAAAGATTTGGATATTAGTGAACTATATGCTTCCATTGGTGCGAGGTTGGAATTGGAAAAGTTGCATCTGCTTCCTTCATATAGGCAATTTGTGGATGAGGTCAGAGAAGCCTACAGACAGTTGGGATTGTTACGGTAATGTGGAAAAATCAATAGGAAATAAAGCAGTGTTTGGAACATGATAGATAGTATGGAACAAGAAGATTTTGATATACGCAACCAGCAGCCCGTCACCAGCCGAGAACGTGATTTCGAGAACGCTCTCCGTCCGTTGAATTTTGAGGATTTCAGCGGGCAGGACAAGGTGGTGGACAATCTGCGCATATTTGTGAAAGCTGCCCGCCTGCGTGGCGAGGCGCTGGACCATGTGTTGCTTCACGGCCCTCCCGGATTGGGAAAAACGACACTCAGCAATATCATAGCCAACGAACTGGGCGTAGGTTTCAAGATAACTTCCGGTCCGGTACTCGACAAGCCGGGAGATTTGGCGGGAGTGCTTACCAGCCTGGAGCCGAACGATGTACTTTTCATCGACGAAATACACCGGTTGAGCCCCGTAGTGGAGGAGTATCTGTACTCGGCCATGGAGGACTACCGCATTGATATCATGATAGACAAAGGTCCTTCTGCCCGAAGCATACAGATTGACTTGAATCCTTTCACGCTGGTGGGAGCTACCACGCGTAGCGGTCTGTTGACAGCTCCGTTGCGTGCCCGTTTCGGTATCAACCTGCATCTGGAATATTACGATGATGATGTGTTGAGCGGCATTATCCGTCGTTCGTCCGGCATCCTCGATGTGCCTTGCTCCGTAAGGGCTGCCGCCGAGATTGCGAGCCGCAGCCGTGGCACACCGCGTATTGCCAATGCATTGCTGCGGCGTGTACGCGATTTTGCCCAAGTGAAAGGTTCGGGAAGTATCGATACGGAAATCGCACAGTTTGCCCTCGAAGCCCTGAATATCGACAAATACGGTCTGGATGAGATAGATAATAAGATACTCTGCACCATCATTGACAAGTTCAAAGGCGGCCCGGTGGGACTGACCACCATTGCCACCGCTTTGGGCGAAGATGCCGGCACGATAGAGGAAGTCTATGAACCGTTCTTGATAAAAGAGGGTTTCCTGAAACGTACCCCCCGTGGGCGTGAAGTGACGGAGCTTGCCTACAAGCATTTGGGGCGGAGTCTCTATAGTAGCCAGCGTACCTTGTTTGGCGACGAGTGATTCATTAATCATTAATCACTAACCATTAATCATTAAAAAGAAGTGGCCGGATTAAAATCATTGGCAAAAGAAACTGCCATTTATGGGCTGAGCAGTATTGTGGGGCGTTTCCTCAATTACCTGCTGGTGCCCGTATATACCATGGCGATGTCCGCACAGAGTGGCGGCTATGGCGTAGTGACGAATGTATATGCGTGGGTGGCCCTCATGCTGGTATTATTGACGTGCGGCATGGAAACCGGTTTCTTCCGCTTTGCCAATAAAGGGGAGGATGACCCGATGCGTGTGTACTCCACGACATTACTCAGTGTGAGTATGGGGGCGCTTACTTTCCTTGCATTGGGGCTGCTGTTTCTCGACCCTATTGCCGGATGGATGGAGTACAGTGAGCATCCCTGGTACGTGGGCATGATGATGATTGTGGTGGCGATGGATGCTATTCAAAGCATTCCTTTCGCTTATTTGCGCTACAAGAAGCGTCCCATTAAGTTTGCGGCACTCAAACTGCTGTTTATCTTCCTGAATATAGCACTGAATCTGGTCTATTATGTAGGGATGAAAGGGGATGACGTGGGCTATGCCTTCCTTTTCAATCTGATATGCACCTCTACCATTATGCTTTGCATGATTCCGGAGTTACGCGGGTTTGCTTATGTGCTGGATAAAAAACTGTTGAAGCGGATGCTTGCTTACAGTCTGCCGTTACTGGTACTTGGCTTGGCGGGTATCTTGAATCAGGTGGCCGATAAGATTATTTTTCCTTTTGTCTATCCGGATGAGGCGGAAGCTACCGTGCAGTTGGGCATTTATGGAGCTGCCAGCAAAATTGCTATGGTGATGGCGATGCTTACACAAGCTTTCCGCTATGCATACGAGCCTTTTGTCTTCGGAAAGAGCCGGGACAAAGACAATAAGCAGGTATATGCGCAGGCCATGAAGTTTTTCATCATCTTTACACTGCTGGCATTCCTGGCTGTCATGTTCTATCTGGATATTTTGCGCTATATCATCGGCCCTGATTACTGGCCGGGATTGCGGGTAGTGCCTATCGTGATGGCTGCCGAAATCTTTATGGGTATCTATTTCAATCTTTCCTTCTGGTACAAGCTGATTGACGAAACGCGTTGGGGAGCTTATTTCTCCTTGATAGGTTGCACGGTGCTGGTAGTGATGAACATACTTCTGATTCCCCGATACAGTTATATGGCTTGTGCCTGGGCAGGATTCTGTGGCTATGGCATCGCCATGCTTCTGTCCTATTTCGTAGGGCAGAAGAAGTATCCCATTCAGTATGACCTGAAGGCTATCGGTAGTTATGTGCTGCTTGCGGCAGTACTCTATCTGGCTGCCGAATATGTCCCGATAGAAAATATCTACCTGCGTATGGTGTACCGTACCGTTTTGTTGCTGGTCTTTGTGGCCTATATCGTGCGGCGTGATATGCCTCTCGGCAGCATACCCGTCATCAGCTGGTTGATAAAGAAATAAACTACTGAATAGTAAATCGTCAAATTGTAAATATCATGGATTCTGACAACAGAAATACCTTCGCTATCAAGACTTTTCTGAAAGACTATCTTGATTTGCGTAAAGACAAGGACAATGAACTGGAAACTGTAGATTCCATCCGTAAGGGAGTGGAATTCAAAGGAGCCAATCTTTGGATTCTGATATTCGCCATATTCATGGCCTCGTTGGGATTGAATGTAAACTCCACAGCCGTGATTATCGGTGCCATGCTCATCTCGCCGCTGATGGGGCCTATCATGGGCGTGGGGCTTTCTGTGGGGTTGAATGATTTTGAATTGATGAAGCGGTCTTTGAAGAGCTTCTTGATAACTACCTTGTTCAGTGTGACCACTGCTACCATTTTCTTTCTGGTGAGTCCCGTTGCCGAGGGGCAGTCGGAATTGCTGGCACGTACGTCACCCACCATTTATGACGTATTCATCGCCTTGATGGGTGGCTTGGCAGGTGTGACGGCGCTCTCTACCAAAGAGAAAGGAAATGTGATTCCGGGTGTTGCCATTGCTACGGCTTTGATGCCGCCTCTCTGTACGGCAGGCTACGGGCTGGCAACGGGTAACTTGATTTATTTCCTCGGTGCATTCTATCTTTATTTCATCAATTCCGTGTTTATCAGTCTTGCCACTTTCCTGGGCGTGCGCGTGATGCACTTCCAGCGCAAGGAGTTTGTGGATAAGAACCGGGAGAAGAAAGTACGTAAATATATCGTCCTGATTGCTATCCTGACCATGTGTCCCGCTGTCTATCTGACGGTAGGTATCGTCCAGGATACCTTCTTTGAGAGTGCTGCCAACCGTTTTGTCAACGAGCAGCTCTCCTTTGAGAATACGCAGGTGCTGGACAAGAAAATCCATCACGAGGGCAAGGGCCACGAAATACGTGTCGTGCTGATTGGGCAGGAGGTGCCCGAAGCTTCCATCGCCATTGCCCGCAGCAAGATGAAAGACTATAAGCTAGACAATACCAAGCTGATAGTCCTCCAAGGTATGAACAATGAAGCGGTGGATATTTCTTCCATCCGTGCCATGGTGATGGAAGACTTCTACAAGAACAGTGAGCAGCGTCTGGTGGAACAGAAACAGAAAATTGCCACACTGGAGCAGAATTTGGAAAGATACAAAACCTTCGATGAATTGGGCAAGAAGATTATCCCAGAACTGAAAGTGCTCTACCCGTCGGTAAAGACCGTATCAATATCTCATGCGATTGAACTGGCGGTAGATTCTGTACGGGTGGATACTGTGACCCTTGCCGTCTTGAAATTCGGCAAGCATCCGGGTGCGCACGAGAAGGAAAAGATTGCGGAGTGGCTCAAGGCGCGTACGGGTGCCAAGCAATTGAGGCTGATTACTGAATAATACAAGAATTGACGGAATGAAAATAAGATTTATACTGATAGCTGTCTGCTTCCTTTTTTCTCTGCCGGGACAAGCGGATGAGGGGATGTGGATGCTGGGAAATCTGAACAAGCAGACACGCCAGACCATGAAAGAGTTGGGCTTGCAGATGTCTGTCAACAAGCTATACAATACGAAACGCCCGTCGCTGAAGGATGCGGTAGTCAGCTTCGGAGGCTTTTGTTCCGGAGTGGTGGTGTCCGGGGACGGGCTGGTGTTTACCAATCATCACTGCGGCTTCAGCAGCATACAGCAACACTCGTCTGTGGAGCACGACTATCTGAAAGACGGCTTTGTGGCACGTAATCTTAGTGAAGAACTGCCTAATCCGGAACTTTACGTCCGCTTCCTCTTGCACCAGCAAGACGTGACCCGTCGGGTACTTGGAGCAGTAAAACCGGATATGAACGAATCTGAGCGTACAAGTGTAGTAGATTCGGTGATGCTGGTCATTGGCGAAGAGGTTTCTCGTAAAGACTCCACGCTGATAGGCATTGTGGATGCTTACTATGGAGGCAATGAATTCTGGCTTTCCGTTTATCGCGACTACAATGATGTGCGTCTGGTATTTGCACCCCCTTCTTCAGTGGGCAAGTTCGGCTGGGACACTGACAACTGGGTATGGCCACGCCATACGGGCGACTTCGCCGTATTCCGTATCTATGCCGGCAAAGACAACCGTCCTGCCGACTACTCTCCCGACAATGTTCCCTACCATCCCGAATACGTGGCTCCGATATCCCTGGACGGCTATCGTGAGGGTTCCTTCTGTATGACGATGGGCTATCCGGGCAGTACGGAACGCTATCTTTCCTCTTTTGGCATCGAAGAGATGATGACCACCACCAACCAGGCTCAGATAGATGTCCGTGGTGTGAAGCAGGCCATCTGGAAGCGTGAAATGGATAGCCGTGACAGCATCCGCATCAAGTACGCTTCCAAATACGACGAAAGTTCCAATTATTGGAAGAACAGCATAGGAGTGAACCGCACCATCAAGAAACTGCATGTGCTGGACAAGAAGCGTGCCATGGAGACCGAACTCCGTCGCTGGATACAGCAGACACCGGAGGAGCGGGAACATCTGCTGCATCTTTTTTCCGACCTGGAGCTGAACTACAAGAGCCGCCGTGATGCTTATCGTGCCAGAGCTTACTTTGCCGAATCTTTCCTGAACGGTCCGGAACTGGTGCAGCTTGCTTTGTCCATCCTCAACTTCGACTTTGAGGGGGAAGAGAAAACGGTGGTTGCCAATCTGAAAGCTATCGTTGAGAAATATGCCAATCTGGACTTGGGCATTGACAAGGAAGTGTTTACAGCACTGTTGAAAGAATACCACTCCCAAGTGGATTCCACCTATCTGCCCGAGCTCTACCAGACGATTGCGACAGAATACGGAGGTAACGAGCGTACCTATGTGGATAGTCTTTATGCCCGCTCGGAGCTGACCACCCCCCGTGGATTGAAGCGTTTCCTGGAGCAGGACACCACCTATCAGATATATAACGACCCTGCCATCAATTTGGGCATCGATCTCATCACGAAGCTATTCGAGATGAATATGCAGGTACAGCAGGCTTCCGGTGAAATCGAGCGGAATGAACGTTTGTTCAACTCTGCCGTGCGACGGATGTACGCATCCCGTAACTTCTATCCCGACGCCAACTCCACCATGCGTTTGAGTTTTGGCACTGTCTGCGGTTATGCCCCCTTCGACGGAGCGGAATATGATTATTATACCACCACGAAAGGTATTCTGGAGAAAGTCAGAGCCCATGCAGGCGATGTGGATTTTGAAGTGCAGCCCGAGTTGCTATTCCTTCTTTCCTCTGGTGATTTCGGTAGATATGCCGATGAAAAGGGAGAAATGAATGTCTGCTTTATCTCCAATAATGACATTACGGGAGGCAATTCCGGCAGTGCCATGTTCAATGCCAAAGGAGAACTTCTGGGGCTTGCCTTCGATGGGAACTGGGAAGCCATGAGCAGCGACATCCTTTATGAGCCGAAGATGCAGCGCACCATCGGGGTGGATGTACGCTACATACTGTTTATGATTGAGAAGTATGGGAAGGCAGGAAATCTGATTCAGGAACTGAAGCTTGCCAATCCTTAGCGTGTGCCCCCTGCCTATACTTTTATGGGTGATATTTTCTAAATCACTCCACGGATACGGTCATCGAATGCCGAGAGTGCTGCCTTTGCCCCTTCGCCCATGGCAATGGCTATCTGCTTGTAGGGAACATTCGATACATCCCCTGCCGCATATACCCCCGGAAGTGTGGTACGGCAGAAAGCGTCAATCTTAATCTCCCCGGCCGGAGTCGTTTCCAGCTTGTCGCGGAAAGGAGCGCTGTTGGCTGCCAAACCGATTTGCACGAAGATGCCGTCTAACGGGAAGTCTCGTTCCTCGCCGGTAAGGCGGTCTTTGATGCGGATAGAAGTTACTTTTTCCCTGTTTCCATCGACTTTGACGGTTTGTGACGAGGTGAAGATTTCCACATTCGGCAGGCTCCGGGCTTTCTCTTGCAGCACTTGGTCGGCTTTCAGTGTATCGGCAAATTCGAATACCGTTACCTTCCGGCAGATGCCTGCCAGGTCGATGGCAGCTTCAATCCCCGAGTTACCTCCACCGATAACCGCCACATGCTTGCCTTGATAGAACGGACCGTCGCAATGCGGACAGAATGCCACGCCGCGTCCTATGTATTCCGCTTCGCCCTCCACATTCAGTTTGCGCCAGCTTGCCCCTGTGGCAATGATTACCGCCGGTGCATGGAACATCTCGCCGCCTACGGTGGAGACACTTTTCTCCGTTCCCTGCAACTCTACTTTCTCTATCTTACGCTCCTCGAAAATCTCTATCGGATAGTGCTCTATATGTGTGCGGAGTGCGTTGGCAAGTTCTGCACCAGTAGTCTGCGGCACGGAGATAAGGTTTTCTATGCCTACCGTCTCTTTTACCTGTCCGCCTATGCGCTCGGCAACAATCGCCACCCGTAGGCCCTTGCGTGCAGAGTAGATGGCTGCGGAAGCTCCGGCTGGTCCGCCGCCCAATACCAGCACGTCGAAATCTCTCTCTATCGGCGCTTCGTCCTCTTGCGGAGCACTGCCGAAGGCTTCTTCCAGCTTCTGCAAAAGCTCTCCTAAAGAACCGCGACCTACGTGAAGCAGCTTGCCATTAGCGTAGACTGACGGCACGGCTTGTATCTTCAGCGCATCCACTTCCTCTTGATTAAGCGCCCCGTCCACCATCTCGTGGGTGACGTGCGGATTCAGCAATGCGATGATGTTCAGTACCTGCACCACATCCGGACAGTTGGTGCAAGTAAGCGATACATACGTTTGCAGGCTGATGTCGCCTTGCAACGCCCGGATGCGGCGACGAATTGCTTCGTCCGGCAGATTTTTCCCCTTTCCATCGGCATTCAGCACGGCAAGCAGGAGGGAAGTGAACTCGTGTCCGCCGGGGATGCCGCGGAACTTGATGCCGGTTTCCATATCGTCTTTCAGCAATGTGAACTCCAACACGGGGTTCTCTATCTCACTCATCCGGCAGGAGAGCTTGTCGGAACAGCTTGCCACATCCTTCAAGAATCCGATAAGCTCTTGTGCCTGCTCGTGCCCCGGATGATAGGTGATGTGAAAGACGTAGCGGGCTTCCAAATGCTGGAATACGCTCCGCACCTGGTCTAATATAGTTGTTTCTAACATGATTAATAGGGTGTTTGGGGTGAGAAAATAGTCTTTTAATATGTTTGATATAGAGTAGTTGCAGAACTTGTGAGGAAGTACTCCAATACTCCTTCGAAAGTACTGCGGTACTCCTTTGAAAGTACTACAGTACTTCTGTACAAGTACTGCGGACGTCTTAAAGGAAAGCGGACGTCTTTCTATGGTGAAAGCGCCCGTTCCTCCTATTACTTATCAAATCTTTCCTACAAGGTCGATGCTCGGCTTCAAAGTTTCCGCTCCTTTCTTCCACTTGGCAGGGCAGACTTCTCCATCGTGTGTGGCAACAAACTGTGCAGCTTCTACCTTGCGCAGCAGCTCGTCGGCATTGCGTCCGATGTTGTTGTCCTGTATCTCGGCAATCTTGATTTTACCCTCGGGATTTACGAGGAATGTGCCGCGATATGCCATGCCTTCTTCTTCAATCATCACGCCGAATGCGCGGCTCAGCACGCCTGTGGGGTCGGCAAGCATGGGGTACTTAATCTTGCGGATGCTTTCGGAAGCATCGTGCCATGCCTTGTGCACAAAGTGCGAGTCTGTGCTTACAGAATATACTTCTACGCCCATTGCTTGGAATTGGTCATATTTCTCTGCGATGTCTACCAGCTCGGTAGGGCATACGAAGGTAAAGTCTGCCGGATAGAAGAAGAAAATGGCCCATTTACCTTTTACGTCTTCGTGGGATACTGTTTTGAAACTTCCGTTTTGGAAAGCCTGAACCTTGAATTCAGGGAGTTGTGAGTTGATGATCGGTTCCATAATTTTTCTCTTTTAATAGGTTTAGTTTTTTGTTTTACCAATGCGAAGATTGTGCAGACAGAATGTAGAAGCCAGTTTGCTTGATGATGCTGAGGTGCAACCGACCTTCGCTTTTTCTGTTTGCAAAAATATAGCATTTTTCCCCGATAGAACAAAAAATCCGATTGAAAGATTTTATGGAGCGATAGATGAAATCTATACGACTGCTTGGGTTGCTTTCAGTGAGAGCATTTCCTTGGGTACGGAAAGTTTTATCTCCTTAACCAGCACTTCGAGCAGCGTGTGGCGGATAAAGTTCTTATTGGTCAGCAGCACGACCTGGCGGGTGGGGCAGGGGATGGCGAAGGAACGTACCAGCTCTTTCTGGGCATCGCCCAGTTGCAGAACGGCCAGTTCGGGGATGAAGGTCACGCCTTTGCCGCTTTCTACCATGCGCATAAAGGTCTCCATGCTGCCCAAGTGATAGGCAAGCTGGCTGGCACGTGCCGACTTCATCTGGCAGAAGCGCACCAGCTGGTCACGGAAGCAATGGCCCTCGTCGAGCAGCCAAAGCTGTTCGCCGTTCAGGTCGGAAGTACGGATTACCTCGTTGTTGAAGAGGGCGTCTTCGCGCGACACGTAGGCAAAGAACTGTTCATAGAACAACGGCGTCTGCTGCAACTCTTCCATACCTGCCAGACTCGCTACGATACCTGCATCTATTTCTCCCGTCTGCAGGGCTTTCTTGATGTCGTTTGTTTTCATTTCGACTACCCGGATGTCGAGGTCGGGGTATTTCTTCATCAGCTGCGGAAAGAAACGGGGCAGGAGGTAAGGAGCTACGGTGGGAAGTATGCCCAGCTTGAAGATGCCGGTCAGTGAGTGTTTTTCTTCTTCTATAATATTCTTTATACGGTTGGCTTGAACCAATATATTCTGTGCTTGTTCTATGATGTGGATACCGACGGGAGTGGGGCATACCGGCTGCTGGCTGCGGTCAAAAATCCGGGTGTCCAGTTCCTCTTCCAGTTTCTGAATCATGGCACTGAGGGTGGGCTGTGTCACGCGGCAATATTCGGCTGCTTTGGCAAAGTGGCGGAACTGGTTGACGGCAAGGATGTATTCCAATTGTTGTAAAGTCATGATGAACAAGGCATTTGAAGGTTATGTATAGAGTTCGTCTATGCAAAGATAGAAATTATCTGTTTGACAAGCCTTGATTTACCCCTTATCTTTGCAATACCCAAAAGAAAAATAGTATAAATATTTAAAACAATAGAATTATGAAAACTTTAGATTACTTGCATTTGAATGAAAAGAAAGTGGCTGGCGTAGCATCAGCATTGCACCAATTATTGGCCGACTTCCAGGTACATTACACCAATCTGCGCGGTATGCACTGGAACATCAAGGGACACGGCTTCTTTGTGCTGCACGAGAAGTTCGAGAGTATGTATGACGATACCGCCGAGAAGATTGACGAGATTGCAGAGCGCATCTTGATGCTGGGTGGCGTGCCCGAGAATAAGTTCAGTGAATACCTGAAGGTTGCCAACGTGAAGGAAGTGTCCGACATCTCTTGCGGCAGTGAGGCTGTGGACCATATCCTCGAGACTTACGGCTACCTGATTGGTGAAGAGAGAAAGGTAATTGAACTGGCAAATGAAGCCGGCGATGACGTGACGGCAGATTTGATGACCGGCTACTTGAAAGAGCAGGAGAAAATGGTTTGGATGCTCGTTGCATTCAGTACGAAAAGCTGTACGAAATAAAGGATAAAGAGTTGTGAAAAAGGATAGGGTGATAAAACGGTAGCGGATGCTGCCGGTTTTATCACCCTATTATCTTTCTATAGTTTATATCACTTTTTCTTCTTCGGTGTCCGTCTTGCCCACCCTTCTTCACTGAAGTCGGGCTCTGCATCCTTAAAGTCATTGTTGCCCTGGAAGAACTGTTTCCAGTCATCCTTTTTGCCACGGGCTTTGGTGTAACCCCGCTCTTCGCGGCTGGGCTTGCCTTTCTTCTTGTCGTTTGCAGGACTTTCGGCCTTTTCGCTGCGTTTGCCGGTGGCATCGTTCCGTTTGCCGTCTTCCTTGTAGCTGCGCTTCTTGCTGTCAAACTCTTTTTTCCCATAGCTTCCGGCTGTACCCGGACGTTTGCCCCTCGGAGCCTCCTTACCCTCGTCTCCGGCAACCTCTACGGATACTTTACGGCCGTTCCAGCTGGCGCGGTTCAGGGCCTTCACTACATTGGTGGCTTCCTTTTCCTCCACTTCGAAGAAGGAGAACTTCTGCATCAGGTCAATTCGTCCCAGCTCTACACGTCCACGTGTATTGTTGTTCAGCAGGCTGATTAATTCGTTGGGGAAGAAGTTGTCCATTTTACCCAGGTTGATGAACAAGCGGGTAAAGCCGGGTTCTGCTTTGCGGCTGCTTCTACGGTCGTTGCGGTCGCCCCTCTCGCCACTTCTTGCACCACGCTCACTACCGGTTGCTGTCTCTATCTCGTCACGGCCGCGATAGTAATCCAGGAAACGGTTGAATTCATGCGAAACCATGCGTTTAATCAGGTCCTCTTTGCTCAGCCAGTCCAGCTTGCGGTAGATGTCGGTCATAAAGTCGGCGATTTCCTCCTCGTTCACTTTCACCTTTTCAAGATCGTCTATCACTTTGAGCAGTTGCTTTTCGCATATCTGTTTGCCGGTGGGCATTTCGCCTGCAATGAATTTCTTGCCGATGATGCGCTCAATCTCGCGCATTTTGCCTTTCTCTCGCAGGTTGATGATGGCGATGGAAGTCCCGGTTTTGCCGGCACGTCCCGTACGGCCGCTGCGGTGGGTATAACTCTCGGTGTCATCGGGCAATCCGTAGTTGATGACGTGTGTCAGGTCGTCCACATCGAGGCCGCGTGCGGCAACGTCCGTGGCAACCAGCAGTTGTAGGTTGCGGATGCGGAACTTCTGCATCACGGCGTCACGCTGCGCCTGACTCAGTTCGCCGTGCAGCGAGTCGGCATTATAGCCTTCCTGCATCAACTTGTCAGCTATTTCCTGCGTTTCTTTGCGGGTACGGCAGAAGATGATGCCGTATATCTGCGGATAGTAGTCCACAATACGTTTCAGGGCAGCATACTTGTCTTTGGCATGTACACAGAAGGCTACGTGTTTCACGTTGCTGGTGCTTTCATTTTTGCGTCCGATGGTGATTTCCTTGGCATCGCGCAGGTACTTCTTGGAGATGCGTGCGATTTCCGGGCTCATGGTAGCGGAGAACAGCAAGGTGTTGCGCTCCTGCGGCACATCGGCGAGAATGGCGTTGATGCTGTCTGTGAATCCCATGTTCAGCATTTCGTCCGCTTCGTCCATAACCACGTTCTGTATGGTGGCGAGGGACACGGTTTTGCGTTCCATCAGGTCCAGCAGTCGTCCCGGTGTGGCTACGATGATGTGTACACCCCGTTTCAGGGCGCGTATCTGGCTTTCGATGGACGAGCCTCCATATACGGGCAACACTCGCAAGCCATCGGTATATTTAGAATAATCGTTCAAGTCGCCTGCTATCTGCAAACAAAGTTCGCGGGTGGGGCAGAGAATAAGTGATTGGGGAATTCGGTTGTTGACGTTAATCTTCTGTATGAGCGGCAGGCCGAACGCTGCGGTCTTTCCTGTTCCTGTTTGTGCCAGTGCTACTACATCATTGTTTTCTCCTAAAAGGTAGGGAATTACTTCCTCTTGTACCGGCATGGGCTGCTCGTAACCCATTTCTTCGATGGCGCGGCGTATCTCCGGCGACACACCGAGCTCTTCAAATGTCTTCATTAAATCTTCTGTATATCTTTATCTTTATATTTCGGGCGCAAAGATAGTGCTTTTCAATGGATAATTGATAATTGATGGTTGATAATTATGCAATTACATGATAAAATCGTTTTTTATTGGCTACTCATTATCCATTATCCATTGTCAATTATCCGTTAAAAGAATGTCTTGCAGTCTCTTTCTTTCTTCTTTTGTCAGACCGATGCCTCTTTGCAGGTAGGTGTCGGTATCTCCATACCTTCGTTCCATTTCTTCGATGGCGGCATTCAGGAAATCCTCGCGTGCCGAGAAGAGGGTGGTGATGGCCTCTTGCGAGCGTGCCGGAAGCTGGTAGGCGTATCGGGAGGCCGCCGGGATGTTGAAGTAGTCGTTGCTGAGGCGGTAGTCTTCCATGATGATGTCTTCGTCCACTCCAAGGGAGGCAAGCACAAGTGCCGATACGATGCCTGTGCGCCCTTTGCCCGACGAGCAATGGATAACGACGGGATAATTGTTCTTGTCCAGCAGAATATCGAAAATCCGGCGGTATTCTTTGGTGTAGTTGCTGATGAGCTCGCGGTTCATCTGCTCCACGATTCGGTAGACAGTATCGCTCTTGATTTTCTGTTCCTGTACACCTTTCAGGATATACTCCATGTCGCCGGTAGGAATGGGGATATGGATCACTTTGAATGCCTGTTGCAAAGGGCTTTGTCTATTCGCTTCGACAGATGAACGCAGGTCGATGATAGTCCTTATGCCTATGTTCTTGAGCTCTTTGCGCGAACACGGTTTCAGTTTATCTATTTCGGCAGAGCGGTACAGCATGCCCCAATGCACTTTCTTTTGGGTGGGATAGGAGGAATAGCCTCCCAGGTCTCGGAAGTTCTGTATGCCGGGGATGTTGATGTTGCGGGTGGCAATCTTTACCCGGTATTTGTCAGCGAATACAAGTGTGTAGTAGTATCGTTGTGTAGGGTCGGTAGTGATGACAGTCATCTTCAGGTCGGAGATGTTGGCGACGGCAACGGGAACATCTTCGGGGATATGGTTGGGATTGGTCGAAGCATATACCTTCACATTTCCTTTGATGAGAGGGGCCATTTCCCATTTTACAATGCAGTTGCCCACGTTGTTTTCTTCGCATACAACGGAAATGTGAGGGGCAGTGCCATTGCAGGAAGGGAGCAGCACTGCCAAAACAAGCAAGTTCAATAAGTTCTTATACATAATTCGTAACCTCTCTGATGTCGTTAATCACAAATATATGTAATTTACCCACAGAAGGTAACAGCAATGCCAAGCTTTTATATTTCTTTTTTGAACTTTAAAAAAACTGCTATAGATTCTTTCGTGCATAGGCAGGTTGGTTTACAATGTTACATCAGCGAACCGGGAGGTGGTAATGGGGGGAGTTTCCCTTGGGGCTTTTGTCTCCATGACAGCATGATGTAATTGAGTTGTTTTCCCACTTCTCCGGGTTTAAAGTGTATTTGTTCTTTCAGTTTTACTTCGATTTCCCTATATACATGCAGTGGTACTCTGGCGTATGGGCTAAAGGTCGTGAAATTGAAATTCACTTCCATTACTTTCCCCGTATCCGGACTGAGTAGCATGGTTATTGTGAACTCACGCTTTCCGAGTTCATCTGCCATGGCTTTGGTAAAAGCTTCGTCCACAATGAAGTCTGCTTGTTTACTCATGGAGCTATTGTATTCAATTACTTTTTTTTCATTCCAGCTACCGATGTATATTTTTCCTGTGGCTTTATATACAATATCTTTGTATGTCAACTTGTTCTCTTTGTTATAAAGAGTCACAAACTGGCTACCGTCATCTACGTCACATTGATACGTATAACCATCTACCTCGAAAGTGGTGGTTTTTTTATAAATGACTGTTCCTTCAAGCGATTCTTCTGTTCTGATAGGTTTATCCTGTGCTACACAAGGGTAGATGTATCCTATAAGCAGTGTAATAAGCAATAGTCTTTTCATTCGTCACAATTTTTAGTTGTTAATTTTGTATGTTGCTTACATTAGCGAACCGGGAGGAGGTAATGGGGGGAGTTTCCCTTGGGGCTTTTGCATCCATGCCAGCATAATGTAGTTGAGTTGTTTTCCTTCCTCTATGGGTTTAAAATGAATTTGTTCTTTCAGTTTTACTTCGATTTCCCTATATACATGTAGTGGCACTTTGGCGTATGGCTCAAAGGTGAAAAAATTGAAATTCACTTCCATTACTTCTCCCGTATTTGGACTGAGCAACATGGTTATCATAAGTTCCGTTTTCCCAATTTCATCTGCCATGGCTTTGGTGAATGCTTGGTCTACTATGAAATCTGCTTGCTGACTCATGAATCTGTCATATTCAATTACATTGCTACTCCAGCTGCCAATATATGTCTTCCCCGTGTCTTTATACACAATCTTTTCGTATGTCAGTTTGTTTTCTTTGTTATAAAGAGTCACAAACTGGCTACCGTCATCTACGTCGCATTGGTACGTATAACCATCTACCTCGAAAGTGGTGGTCTTTTTATAAATGACTGTTCCTTCAAGTGATTCTTCTGTTCTGATAGGTTTGTCCTGTGCTACACAAGGGTAGATGTATCCTATAAGCAGTGTAATAAGCAATAGTCTTTTCATTCGTCACAATTTTTAGTTGTTAATTTTATGTTGGGAAAAATATTGGTGATATCCGAATACTCTTTAAATGGATAATTGTCGTATCCTTCCTGACGGAAAGCATTAACGACATTATTAGATATATAGGTTTCAAAGATATCCAAGAATGAAGTTGTAACATGACCTTGCTGATTTACATATTTAGTCAATGAAGTTGTTGCTCTTAGGCGTTGGCTTTTTGCATATTTATCTTGTTTTTTGTCCGTCCACTCCGCGCTCCTTTGTAAGAACAGGTATTGCGCATAGTGCGCTTCTATCTCTCTGTTCATCATAGAACTTTTGAACGATGATATAGGCTCTTGTGTGGTTTGGAAAACATGGAACATTTCATGCAGAAGGTTGTTTGCTTCCAATTCTTCCAATCCGATGTGCAAGGTATGCTCTTCCCAATTGTAGGAATACCCTTTGCCGAAATCGAATTCCAGATTGATTTTGTTGTTTTTGACTTTCTCTTTCAGTTGGCTGTATAGGTCTCCTCCCAAACAGTCTTCCATGATTCGGGCTGTCATGTTTTCGGTGATTACCCATAAAAGCGAGTCTTGGTCGGCCTCTTTCTTGAATATATTTCCTGCCGGAGTGCCCGATGAAGAGCCGGAACCTCCTGAACTTCCTCCTCCAATCCACACATCGCCGCTTCCTCCTCCTTCACTGTTCCAGTTGCTATTATTTATAAGGGCATCATCTACCCAATAGGAATGACTAACGCAGTTGGTATAGCTGTATTCCAGCTGGTCTTTAGGTCCGGTATATACATCCCAGCATTGGGTGACGGTTATTACCGAACGGGTCTGGGCATGAGGCTTGAATGTGAGTCCTTGCGCATTCTCTTCGCCAAATACCAGATAGCTTAACAAGTCGAATATGAACACTTGGTCGCTTTCTCTTATGAGTTCGTCATCACGCTTCAATGGAAGGAATTTCATCCATCCGTCTTTGATGTGCAACAGCCAGATGGCATCGATGCAGTGTGGCTTGTCAAGGCGGTAGAGGGGAACGAAGATGCAGGTCTCTTCTTCTTCGGTCAATTGGTAGGTGAAGTTCCAGAGAGGAATGCCGTATTTCAACAGGAAAGGAGCGGTGAAATGCTTTTCTTCTTCTACTCTGCGTAATGCGGAAATCACGGCTTTCAGGGTAGAGTCGGTGTAGGCAAAGAAGTTTTCCGGCTTGAATAACGCTTGCCGGGTCAACGGGATGTTGTTTGCCGGGAATCGGGGTTGATAGAAAGATTCTTCTGTTTCGCAAGAGGCGTGCATTCCTAAAAGAACGCACAGTGCAAGGTAGATGTTTTGCCATTTCTGCTTAGGAGGGGTTGGAGAGTGCTGTCTGTTTCCTTTTCTATTCATAGCGCGAATGCTTAAGGTATAAAGAATAGACAAATAAAGCAAAAAAAAAGCAGAAATGAAAGGAAAAACAGGAGAATTTTGTTAATCCGGAAGCTGTCCTACCACAGATTGCATGGATTTTCAGGCCGTGTAATCTGTGGTGAACACCCTTTTGTAAGGGTGCCTATGGTTGGTATTTCCGTGCTTCTGCAAATTCCTTTGAAACGGAGTTATTGAAACTCTTGCATACCTCGGCGGCAAACTCAATGCCGCATTGGATGATTTTGTCCCAAGTGGCCTCGTCCATGGTATCGAGGTCCTCGTAGCGTACATTGTACTTCAGCAGCCCGAAGATGATGCCTGCATTGAAGTTGTCGCCCGCACCGATGGTGCTGACCGCTTCCAACGGAGGAATGGAGTATTCTTTGGAAATTGTGCCGGTACGCAATGAAACCTGCTCCGCGCCGGCCGTGCAGAGGAAGTTGCGGCAGTAGAACTTCACTTTGTCCTTGTATATCTTGTCGGCCTCCTGCAAGCCCCACATATAGAAGAAATCCTCCTGCGAGCCGCGTACAATGTTGGCGTATTCCAGATTCTCGATGATGGTGGGAGCCAGCTTGATGGCCTCCTCTTTATGGGACGAACGGAAATTGGGGTCGTAATAGATGATGGCATGCATGTCGTGCGCGCGTTCCAGCAGTTCCAATACCTTGTCGCGCAATACGGGGTTTAAGGCATAATAAGACCCTATTATAACGATGTCGTCCTCTTGAATCTGCGGATATTCCACGTCCAGGCGTTGTTTGGGATAATCTTTGTAGAAGATGTATTCCGCATCGCTCCGGTTGTTCAGGAAAGCGAGTGATACGGGGGATTTCCCGTCGGGGAAGACATTGACATGGTCTGTGGGAATATTGTTCTCGCGCATGAAGTTGAGGATGATATTGCCCACGTGGTCGTTGCCCGTTTCACTGATAAAGCAGATGGGAACGCCGATACGTCCCAGTGAAACGATGCCGTTGAATACCGAACCGCCCGGAACGGCCGCTGTGGGCTGTCCGCCACGGAATATGATGTCCAGTATGGTTTCTCCTATACCTATTACTTTACGCATAACGATCTTGATTTTTCTCCGAGGTAACCGCCGTGATGGCGTTTGGAGTAGTCTTCAATAGTGAATCCTGTTTCTTTCATGGTCTGTACCACCAAGATGTCGCCGATGACAGTCATGGCGGTGGTCGAAGTCGTAGGCGTCATGCCCAGTACACATACTTCTTGCGGTTTCCCGGTGCTGAGGCATACATTGGATTCGTGTGCCAGGGGGCTGTCGGGGTTTCCGGTGATGACGATAAACTTCAGCTCCGGGTTCAGGTTATGTGCCAGCTGTGTCAGCTCCACGATTTCGCGAGTTTTGCCCGAATTGGAGATAAGTAGCAGCAAGTCGTTCTCCTGAAGAATGCCGAGGTCACCATGCTGTGCTTCGCTGGGGTGCAGAAAAACGGAAGGAATGCCGGTGGAGCAGAAGGTAGTAGCGATGTTCATGGCTATTTGTCCGGCCTTGCCCATACCCGAAGTTACCAGTTTCCCTTTTTTGCGGTGCACTTGTTCTACGATGAGTTCTACAGCTCTTTCATAAGCGTCCGTCACTGGAATGTTCAGTACGGCTTGTGCCTCTTTCTGCAAAAGCTCTTGAATGGATGCAATCATACTTAATGTGCTAATTTGATTAATGTGCTTAAAATTATAGCAATTGCAAATATCTGCAATTTTCTATAAACGGCAATAAGTTTTATTGTATTTTTGTCGCCTCAAATAGTTTGAAACGTCAGAATGAAGAACTTAAAAGAAAATTTACTGCCAACTTTCAATCAATATATCCTGCCCAATGGCATGCGCATCATTCACGAACCCTCAGCCTCCAAAGTGGCTTATTGTGGTTTTGCCGTAGATGCGGGTACGCGCGACGAGCTTGAAAACGAGCAGGGTATGGCGCATTTTGTGGAGCACCTTATATTTAAAGGTACCGCCAAGCGCAAGGCATGGCACATTCTGAACCGCATGGAGAATGTGGGCGGCGACCTCAACGCTTACACCAACAAGGAAGAGACGGTGATTTACTCTGCTTTCCTGACCGAGCATTTCGGCCGTGCCTTCGAACTTCTGGTGGATATTGTATTCCACTCCACCTTTCCGCAACGCGAGATAGAGAAGGAGACAGAGGTGATTATCGACGAGATACAGTCCTACGAAGACAATCCTTCCGAGCTAATCTTCGATGATTTTGAGGACTTGATATTCAGGGGGCATCCCCTGGGACGCAACATTCTTGGCAATCCCGAGCAGTTAAAGCAGTTTCGCAGTGAGGATGCTGCCGCATTCACTGCCCACTTCTACCATCCCAACAATATGGTTTTCTTTGTTCTGGGTAATCTGAGTTTCAAGAAAGTTGTGCTTATGGCAAAAAAACTTCTGGCGGATATACCGGCAACACCGGTGCATTATGGTCGTACTCCGCCTCCCCTCTATGTACCCGAGCATCTTGTAGTGCATAAGGATACTCACCAGGCACATGTCATGATTGGCAGCCGGGGATATAATGCATACGATGACAAGCGCACCGCACTTTACCTGCTGAACAATGTCTTGGGTGGCCCGGGCATGAATAGCCGCCTGAACGTCTCTCTCCGTGAACGTCGTGGGCTGGTCTATAACGTAGAATCCAACTTGACTTCCTATACCGATACGGGAACTTTCTGCATCTACTTCGGTTGCGACCCTGCAGATTTGGACTACTGCACCCGCCTGGTATATAAGGAATTGAAACGCTTGCGTGATGTCCGGATGACTTCCTCGCAGCTTGCGGCCGCCAAGAAGCAGCTTATCGGGCAAATCGGTGTAGCTTCGGATAATAATGAGAACAATGCGCTGGGTATGGGAAAGACTTTCCTGCATTATAATAAATGCGAAACTTCCGAAGCCGTGTTCCATCGCATTGAACAGCTCACTTCGGAAGCTCTGTTAGAGGTGGCGAACGAGATGTTTGCCGAGGACTATCTTTCGACGCTCATTTATCGCTGACCGCTTTTTTTATTTGAAAACCTGCAACATAGGACGTCCTATCCATACTTGTGGCTGTTTCAGCCCGAAGATGTGGGCAATGGTGGAGGCAACGTCATACTGCATCATGCTTTCGTGGAATTCGCCTTCTTTCTTAATGTTCTTTCCGGAGATGATGAAGGGAGTCTGCATTTCCTGCATGGTCTTGCCGCCATGTCCTTTTTCAATGCCTCCGTGGTCGGCAGTAACGACGAAGATTGTTTCTTTCAGCATGCCTGCCTCTGTAACGGCCTGGATGATGCGGCTCACATAACCGTCGAGTTCTTTCAGTTTGGCGTAATATTCAGGAGTATTGTGTCCGGCTTGATGGCCTACATGGTCGGGGTTGTCAAAGCAAATGGCAAGAAGGGTCGGTTGTTTCTCCTTGATATACTTTTCTGCCATACCGCATAAGGCTTCGGGATGTTTGTTGTAGTCGGGCGCTTGCGCATAGTGGCTTAAGGCAAGAGTGTCTACAAGGTATTTGATACCGTCCCATTCATACAGGCAGCCTATTTCCGCTTCCGGCCGGGCATCACGTAGCAGCTGGAAGATGGTAGGAAATATGCCGTGCTGGTTCAGTACGCGTGACGGAAGCTCGGGAGTCTTGGAGCCCCATTGCGTATATCCGTGCAATTCAGGACCTGCCCCCATAAACATGCTTGCCCAGTTGACGGCGCTGGAGGAGGGAAGTACAGTCCGTTTTTCTAATGTATAAGAACCGTCTGCCATCAGTTGCTTGATGTGGGGGATGTCTGCTTTGGGAACACTGTAGCTACCCCAGCCGTCAAGACCGATGAAAACTACGTGTTTTGCTTTTCCCTTGGCATTGCAGGGAACTGAAAAGAGGCATGCCACTGCTAGGGCGATGAATAATGTAAAAGTCAGTTTCTTCATGTTTTCTTTAGTTCTTATTGTTAACATGAAACAAAGTTACGGGAAACGTACCTAGTTTTAGTACGATATCGTACATAATCCGGCCGATTTTATATCGTTTCGTTCTTTTCCAACCGTTGCATGCTGAATTCACAGCCGCAATACTGCTGGTTGTAGAAGTCATACTCTTTCAGCAGTTGGTTGCGCCGCTCCTGGAGCCCGCCTTTCCGCCAATTCTGTTCCCAGAAGAGGGTATCCGGATAGAGCGCGGCGGCACGGCGTCCGGCTTCATTGATTTGCTCCAGGCTTTTCCAGCGCGAAGAGGCGAGGGTAGTGGTGAATACGGAGAAACCATGCTCGGAGGCGTAGCGGGCTGTCTCTGTCAGGCGCAGTGTGAAGCACTTTAGGCATCGGCTGCCACGTTCCGGCTCGTTTTCCAGTCCTTTTATAGTGTGCAGCCAGTGTGCATAGTCGTAGTCCGCGTCGATGAAATCGAGGTTTTTGGAGGTTACGAAGCGGATAGCCTCCTCTTTCCTTATCTCATATTCCGCCTGCGGATAGATGTTGGGATTGCAGTAGAATACGGTGGGGCGTATGCCGTTCTCCAGCATGCACTCGATGATGGCAGAGGAGCAAGGTGCGCAGCACGAATGCAGCAGCACCTTGTCTTCACCGTTGGGTGTCTGAACTTTCAACATTATACTTTCAGTTTAATCTTGCCTTTCACCAGCAGGCCGGTCAGCCCCACAATGACAAGCGAGAACATGAGGGACTTGAGCAGCCCCGGTACACCGCTTCCCAATGCCTCGGGATAGTGCAGATGCAGCAGTTGCTGGACAGCATACCAGATGTAAGGGATAATATAGCAGGTCAGCGTTGCCGTACCTGCAGGTTTGATGATATCGAACCAGTTGGTTTTGCCTTTCACGTCCGTCAGCCAGTAGAAGAAACCGAACAGCGGGAAGAACATGGCGAGGCAATAGAACAGCCATGTCGGTGTGGCTTGTATTTTGGATATAATCCAGAACGGGTGTGAGACGAGGGCAAGGACAAGCATTCCTACGCCGAGGGCACAAAGCATGCCGATGAATCGTCCCGGCCGTTCCCGGTCGGCATAGCGCTGCATGAGCAGGGAGGTCAATACGCCGGACATACCGAAGGCATGCAGTGTCCAGTCACTCGGGATAAAGGGAAGCAGGATAATCCGGCTGCCGTACTCTCCCGGTATCAGGTCTGAATGGCTGATTACGGCAAGCAATACGACCACGAACCAGGCAATGGCATTCTTCCGCAGGCTTTCCCGGGTGAACAGATAGATGCCTGCACATACCGCATACGTCCAGCCGATAAGTCCGAGGATGCCCCACCAGCTTATCTGGAACGGTTTCCCGTTCATGTCCTTGTAGATGACGAGGAAGGCGAGCAGCAGCACGCCTGCTGTTTTCATTGCGGTGAAAAGGGTCTTTTTCGTTCCTTCCGCTTTGGGATATACCCCCCAGGTGAGGAAGAAGCCGATGACCATCAAGATGGAAAACCATTGATGTGAGAGGCCGCCTTCGATGCCTCCGCTGTTCAGTGAAAACAGTCCCATGGCAATCAGTGCCACTGTCCGCCAGAAGATATGGGCCACGACTTGCAGGGTGTTGTCTCCCTTTTTGTACCGGTTTTGTATGGCAAAGGATACGGACATGCCCATGCAGAAAAGGAAAGCAGGGAAGATGGTGTCGGAGAATCCCATCATGTCTTCGTCCATCCTGGCATGCATCAGCCAGTGGGGCACGTTTTTCAGTCCGGGAATGTCGTTGACAAAGAGCATGAGGAACATGGTGAGTGCGCGGAATACGTCTACCGCGGCAATCCGTTGGAGTGTTAAGCTTTTCATGATAGATAATTTGTTTGGGGGTTTTGAACGCAAATATAGGAAACTATTCTTTCCGATGCTACTGCTTTGCAGGATTTCTTGCTATATTTGCATGAACTTTATGGTCATGGAAAGGAGATTGTTCATTTTTTGTTTTCTTGCCGTCGTGGTATGGCAAAGTGTGGCTTTGGCTGCCGGCACGCCCTCTTTTACTGCGCTGACGTCCTCTTTGGATGAGGCTATCGAGGCGCACCGGCACTATGTCGCCGTGCGTGAAGGACGCATTGCCCGGCTGAAGCGCCAAGTGTTGGATACCGATACCGCCAATATCTCTTTTTTTCGATGGAATGGGGAAATTTATAAGGAGTATAAGGCATATATCTGCGATTCGGCCATCCATTATCTTCGTGTCAATCTGGATTGGGCAGAGCGCTATGGCCGGCAGGATGCAGCACTCGAAACAAGGCTGGAGCTTGCCCACTTGATGGCTTCGGCAGGCATGTACGAGGAAGCCGCCGAACTCTTGAGGCAGACGGACAAAGCCTCCCTTCCCTCCCATCTGCTGCCGGACTATTACAATGCCTGTCATAAACTTTACACAGAACTGAGTTTCTATACGCTGGACGATTCTTTCAAGAAGCATTATCAGGCTTTGGCTACCCATTATGACGATTCTTTGATGCAGGTACTTCTGCCTTCATCCCCCCTCTATCTGGAACGAAGAGAGACGCGGGAGGCCGCTGCAGGCCATCCGGACGAAGCCTTGAGCATCAATGATACGCGTCTGGCACATGCCAAGCCCAATACTCCCGAATATGCGCTGGTGACCTATCAGCGCTCATTGCTCTACCGCCGGCTCGGGAACCGGGAGGAGGAGAAGCGCTATCTGGCTTTGTCTGCACTGACCGATATTCGCCTGAGCATCACAGACCATGCCTCACTCTGGAACCTGGCGGAACTTCTTTATGAGGAAGGGGATATGGAGCATGCCTACCGTTACAT
The DNA here is from genome assembly GCF_003602735.1 of Bacteroides sp. AF39-16AC. Lineage (NCBI taxonomy): Bacteria > Pseudomonadati > Bacteroidota > Bacteroidia > Bacteroidales > Bacteroidaceae > Bacteroides > Bacteroides sp. AF39-16AC. The sequence continues at coordinate 168,297 of NZ_QTLN01000003.1, forward strand.
CCGTTTCTCGTGGGACGAAACCAACCGATACAACGCCCGTAGCCGCAGCCTCCAGACTGCCGGCATCCTTTCACTGATAGACCTCACTTATCAGGCCATGCGTGAGAAGCAGAATGACCGGCTCCGGCTGTACCTCTGGCTCATCAGCGCTTTGATTGTGCTGTTGGTGGTGGCAGTGGGCTTTATCTACCGGCAGATGCAGCGACTCTCTGCCGCACGGAACAAGCTGGAGCATGCCAACGAGCAACTGCAACTCTCAAACAACATCAAGGAGGAGTATGTGGGCCGTTTCATGAATCTCTGCTCCGTTTATATCAACCGGCTGGATACCTACCGGCGGATGGTCAACAAGAAAATCTCTGCCGGGCAGATGGAAGAGCTGCTGAAGATGGTGCGTTCCCGCGAGGTGCTGGACGCCGGACTGAAGGAACTCTATGATAACTTTGATACTGCCTTCCTGCACCTTTTCCCCGATTTTGTCGATGAATTCAATGACTTGCTGCAGCCCGAAGAACGCATCGTGCTCCGTAAAGGCGAGTTGCTGAATACGGAACTCCGCATTTTCGCCCTGATTCGTCTGGGCATCGACGACAGTTCGCAGATTGCAGAATTCCTCCGTTATTCCGTAAACACCATCTATAATTACCGTGCCAAGGTGAAGAACAAGGCCCGCATTTCGCGCGAGGACTTCGAGATGCGGCTGATGCAGATACGCTGACAATACGTCAAACTGGCTTTTTGAATCCACTTTCTGCCTTTCTCTTCTTCTGATTATATTTCTGATTATTAGTTGTTTGTTTGTTCATGCTTCTTCACTCCTTCCACCTATTCCCGATTCGCCGGTACGAGGTGTTCTTATCTTTCCTAACTTTGGGGAAGCAAAAGCGAATATCGCAACTAATACTATAACCAAAATTATTGCCATGAAACATTTATTAGCGACAAGCATTTCCATCGCCTTGCTGTCTTTGGGCCTTGCGGGATGCGGTGAGAAACAAGCGACAAAAGAAGTAACTTCGGATGCATTCGTAACCATTCAGGGTCAGGACTTGATAAAGCCCGACGGTACCAAACTCTTCATCATGGGTACCAACCTGGGCAACTGGCTGAATCCGGAAGGATACATGTTCAAGTTCAACAAGACCAATTCCGGCCGTTTCATCAATGAGATGTTCTGCCAGTTGGTGGGACCGGACTTTACGGCCGACTTCTGGAAAGCATTCAAGGACAATTATGTAACGCGCGAGGACATCCGCTTCATCAAGGAGCAGGGTGCCAACACCATCCGCCTGCCTTTCCACTACAAGCTGTTTACCGACGAGGACTATATGGGGCTGACTGCCGACCAAGACGGCTTTGCCCGCGTGGACAGCCTGGTAGAGTGGTGCCGCGAATCGGACTTGTACCTCATCCTCGACATGCACGACGCTCCCGGCGGACAGACGGGCGACAATATCGACGACAGCTACGGCTATCCCTGGCTGTTCGACAGCGAAGTCAGCCAGCAACTCTACTGTGACATTTGGCGCCGGATAGCCGACCGCTACAAGAACGAACCGGTCATCCTCGGTTACGAACTCTTCAACGAGCCCATTGCCCCTTACTTCGAGAACATGGAGGAACTCAACGGCAAGCTGGAAGATGTATATAAGAAAGGTGTAGCCGCCATCCGCGAGGTGGACAGCAACCACATCATTCTGCTGGGCGGTGCGCAATGGAACGGTAATTTCAAGCCTTTCAAGGACTCCAAGTTCGACGACAAGATAATGTACACTTGCCACCGTTACGGAGGCGAACCTACCCAAGCTGCCATCCAGACGATTATCAACTTCCGCGACAGTGTGAACCTGCCCATGTACATGGGTGAGATAGGCCACAATACGGACGAATGGCAGGCCGCTTTCTGCCAGACGATGCGCGAGAACAACATCGGCTATACCTTCTGGCCCTACAAGAAGATGGACGGTTCTTCTTTCGTCGGCATCACTCCGCCGGAGAACTGGGCAAACATCGTGTATTTCTCCGAAGCACCGCGTGCCACGTACAAGGAAATCCGTGAGGCACGTCCCGCGCAGGCCATGTCCCGCAAGGCGATGATGGACTTTATCGAGGCATGCAAACTGAAGAATTGTGTGGTTCAGGAGGGTTATATCCGGTCATTGGGAATGAAGTAGCGGGTGCTGCCTCGCTGCAAACAGTACGTATCAAGTCCCAGAGGATGAGATGCCGGGACTTAGCATGAAAGAGGTAGGGACTGAGCTGTACACACCATAGGACTGAGCACCCAAAACATCCGGATGTTTTAGGGCAAAACATGGGGATGTATTGGGATAAAACATCCGGGTGTTTTGGGGTAAAACATGGGGATGTTTTGGACAACAACATCCCCATGTTATGGATACTCACTATACGGGTGTAAGGACTTCAGTTCCTATGTAGGTAGGGCTAAGTCATATTCCCTTATATGTTGGGGATTATCAATGGTACGGACTGATTATGATTGCTTACTTATATAACAACTTAATTATACAACAATGAAAAAAGTATTATTCGGTTTGGTTCTGGCTGCTGTCGCGCTGCCTCTTTCGGCCCAGCAGAAGCCCGTCTATCTGGACGCAAGCAAACCTATTGAAGAAAGAGTGGAAGACGCCTTGAGCCGTCTGACCCTGGAAGAGAAAGTGAAGTTGACTCATGCGCAAAGCAAGTTCAGCAGTGCGGGTGTGCCCCGTCTGGGCATTCCCGATGTATGGACGGACGACGGCCCCCACGGCATACGTCCCGATGTGTTGTGGGACGAGTGGGAACAAGCCGGATGCACCAACGACTCCTGCGTGGCTTTCCCTGCCCTGACCTGTCTGGCGGCAACCTGGAACCCCGAAATGTCTCTCCTTTACGGACAGAGCATCGGTGAAGAGGCACGCTACCGCAACAAGTCCGTCCTGCTGGGCCCTGGTGTCAATATCTACCGCACACCGCTCAACGGACGCAACTTCGAGTATATGGGTGAGGACCCTTATCTGGCCGGAAAGATGGTGTCGCCCTATATCCGGGGCGTGCAGCAGAACGGCGTGGCTGCCTGCGTGAAACACTTCGCCTTGAACAACCACGAAGTGAACCGCCACACCACCAACGTCATCGTGGACGACCGTGCTCTTTATGAAATCTATCTGCCTGCTTTCAAGATGGCCGTGCAGGAAGGCGGAGCGTGGAGCATCATGGGTGCCTACAACCTATACAAAGGCCAACATCTTTGTCACAACCAATACACATTGAACGATATATTGAAGGGCGAATGGGGATTCGACGGCGTAGTCATTTCCGACTGGGGCGGCACGCACGATACCCGGCAAGCCATCACCAACGGGCTGGATATGGAATTCGGCAGTTGGACCAACGGGCTCTCGAACGGTGCCAGCAACGCATACGATAACTATTATCTGGCAAATCCCTATCTGAACCTCATCCGCGAAGGTAAGGTAGGTACCACGGAACTGGACGACAAGGTACGCCGCATTCTGCGCCTTATCTTCCGTACGGTGATGAACCCCGACCGTCCGTGGGGAAGCATGCTCTCTCCGGAACATTACGAGGCTGCCCGCCGCATCGGTGAGGAGGGCATCGTACTGTTGCAGAACAAGGGCAATGTGCTCCCGATAGACTTGAACCGGGCTAAAAAGATTCTTGTAGTGGGCGAGAATGCCATCAAGATGATGACCGTAGGCGGTGGTAGTTCTTCCCTGAAGGTACAGCGCGAACTCTCTCCGTTGGACGGCATCAAGCAGCGTGTGGCCGGCAAGGCCGAGGTGGTCTATGCCCGTGGCTACGTGGGCGATGCAAGCGGTGAATACAACGGGGTGGTGACCGGACAGAATCTGAAGGATGACCGTACTCCCGAAGAGCTGATAGCCGAAGCCGTGAAAGAGGCCCGGGATGCCGATTATGTCATCTTCATCGGTGGCCTGAACAAGAGTAACGGCCAGGACTGCGAGGACTCCGACCGTGAGGGTCTGGGCTTGTCCTACGGTCAGGATGCCGTTATCTCCGCACTGGCCGGGGCGAACAAGAATCTGATTGTCGTCAACATCTCCGGCAACGCCATTGCCATGCCGTGGGTGAACGAGGTGCCTGCCATCGTGCAGGACTGGTATCTGGGTTCCGAAGCCGGCAGCTCCCTTGCCGCCATCCTCATGGGCGATGTCAATCCCAGCGGCAAGCTTCCCTTCACCTTCCCCGTGAAGCTGGAGGACTGTCCGGCTCACAGCCTGGGCGAATATACCGGCAAACGGAGCAAGGACATCATCGACATCAAGTATAATGAAAGCATCTTCGTGGGCTACCGTTGGGCCGATAAGCAGAAGAAGGTGAAACCGTTGTTCCCCTTCGGCCACGGTTTGAGCTATACCACTTTCGAATATGGCAAGCCGACGGCCGACAGCAAGACCATGCAGGCCGACGGTACGCTGACCGTGAAGGTTTCTGTAAAGAATACCGGAGCGCGCGAAGGGCAGGAAGTTGTCCAACTGTACATCAGTGACAAGAAGTCCTCTCTGCCTCGTCCCGTCAAGGAACTGAAAGGTTTCCAAAAGGTGAAACTGGCTCCGGGCGAAACAAAGGAAGTCACATTTACCATTGATAAGGAGGCTCTTAGCTTCTTCGATGACACCCAGCACGCTTGGGTGGCCGAGCCGGGCAAGTTCGAGGCTGTCATAGCAGCTTCGGCAGCCGATGTGAAGGGAACGGTTCCTTTTGAATTGAAATGATGTAGGAAAATAAAGTTTCCTTTTAGGTTATTATCAAAGATAGTGTAGATGGAGGGTGTGGCCGTGAGGTTGCACCCTTTCTTTGTACTCTTTACAAGCCAATATGTTTTCTTATATTTCTGAGTTTCTTCGGGTTGGCTAAGGAAGATGCAGATATGCTGGATGTTTAGAGTCAAAGCAGTGATGTTTTGTAGTAATGGGTGAGTTTTTACCGCCGTGTTTGGGCAGATCTTCATCTTTTATATTTATTTTTGCAGAAATCAATGTTTAATAAAAACTATCATGAAGAAGTATTTAGCAGAAATGATCGGGACAATGGTTCTTGTCCTGATGGGATGTGGTAGTGCTGTCTTTGCCGGAAGTGCGGCGGGGGCGGTTAGTGCAGGTGTCGGAACGCTGGGAGTGGCTTTTGCTTTCGGCTTGTCCGTTGTGGCGATGGCATACGCTATCGGAGGAATCTCGGGCTGTCATATTAATCCTGCCATTACCCTGGGCGTTCTGTTGTCCGGCAGGATGAGCGGGAAAGATGCAGCCATGTATATGGTGTTTTAGGTTATCGGGGCGGTTATCGGTTCTGCCATTCTTTATGCATTGGTGTCTACGGGCGCTCATGGTGGTCCTACGGCTACCGGTTCCAATGGGTTTGCTGACGGAATGATGTTGCAGGCATTCATTGCAGAGGCTGTGTTCACGTTTATCTTTGTGCTGGTTGTGTTAGGTTCTACTGATTCCGAGAAGGGGGCGGGTAATCTTGCAGGATTGGCCATTGGTCTTACGTTGGTATTAGTGCACATTGTTTGTATTCCTGTTACGGGAACTTCTGTCAATCCTGCCCGTAGCATCGGTCCGGCACTGTTCCAGGGTGGCGAGGCTCTCTCTCAGTTGTGGCTGTTCATTGTAGCTCCGTTTGTGGGTGCTGCGCTGAGTGCCGTTGTATGGAAAGTGCTTGCTGCAAAAGAAGGTAAATAAATGTCGGCAGACAGTGCCTTAAGAAGAGGCGGCTGATGGCAGAAAACTTATAAAGGGAAGCCCTCCGTCCGAAACTTCAAAGTTTCGGACGGAGGGCTTCCTGTTCTTTCCTTATGCTTGCTATATCTTGTGCCTTATTCGTACAGCGATTTGGCTATACCCATTTCCAGTCCACGAAGCTCTGCCAGTCCGCGCAGACGGCCGATACAGGAATAGCCGGGATTGGTTTTCTTCTTCAAGTCGTCTACCATCTGGTGTCCGTGGTCGGGTCGCATCGGGATAGAGACACCACGGCGTTGTTGCAGTTCAAGGAAGGCTTTCATCACGTGATACATGTCCACGTCTCCTTCCAGGTGGTTGGCTTCGTAGAAATTGCCTTCGGCGTCGCGTTGTGTACTGCGCAGGTGGACGAAGTTGATGCGGTCGGCAAACTGCTGCATGATGGCTGCACAGTCGTTGGCACTGCTTACACCGAGTGAGCCGGTGCAGAGGCAAAGGCCATTGCTCTTGTTGGGGACAGCGTCAATCAGTGTCTGAAAGTCGGCAGCGCAACTCATGATACGTGGCAGGCCAAGGATGGAGCAAGGTGGGTCGTCCGGATGGATGACAAGCATAACACCTGCTTCGTCAGCTACCGGAGCGATTTCTTGTAGGAAATAAATCAGGTTGGCACGCAGGCGTTCCGGAGTGATGCCTTTGTAGCGGTCCAGTTCCTGCTGGAACTGTTCCAGGGTGAAGCTTTCTTCTGAACCGGGAAGTCCGGCAATCATGTTGCGTACAAGCAGTTGTTTGTCTGCCTCTGTCATCTGTTCGAAGCGGGCACGGGCTTTGGCCTTTTCTTCATCGGTGTATTCGCCTTCTGCACCGGGACGACGTAGCAGGAAGAGGTCGAAGGCGATGAAGGCGGCACGTTCAAAGCGGAGGGCACGACTGCCGTCGGGTAGTTCGTAGGCGAGGTCGGTACGTGTCCAGTCCAGTACGGGCATAAAGTTGTAGGTGACAATGTGAATGCCGCATTTGCCCAGGTTACGCAAGCTCTCTTTATAGTTGTCGATATACTTCTGGAAGTCTCCGGTTTGGGTCTTGATATGTTCGTGTACGGGTACACTTTCTACTACAGACCAGCGCAGACCGACGGCTTCAATCATTTCTTTCCGTTTCTTGATTTCCTCTACTGTCCATATTTCCCCGTTTGGAATATGATGCAAGGCGTTTACAATGCCGGTAGCCCCGGCTTGTTTGATGTCCCAAAGGCTTACCGGGTCGTTGGGACCGTACCAGCGCCAGGTTTGTTCACAAAGAATCATGTTATTTATTGTTTGATGATTTGCAATTTACTATTTACATGGCGAATGCGTTGAACCCTCCGTCCACTACAGCCACCGTACCGGTGACAAAGCTGGAAGCATCGCTGATGAGGTATTGGATGGTTCCGCAAAGCTCTTCTGCACGGCCCATACGTCCGAAGGGAGTTTGGCGAATCACATCTTGCCCACGTTCCGTGTAGCTTCCATCCGGGTTCGTCAGCAGGGCACGGTTCTGCTCTGTGAGGAAAAATCCGGGTGCGATGGCATTTACACGAATACCTTCACCAAACTTCTTGGCAAGTTCCGTAGCCATGAAGGCTGTGAAATTGGAGATACCGGCTTTTGCGGCAGCATATCCGGCTACACGCGTCATGGGGCGGAAAGCAGCCATGCTGGAGAAGTTGACAATAGCGCCTGTCTTCTGTTCCACCATCGGTTTGAGGAAGACTTGTGTAGGCAGTACGGTACCCGTCAGGTTTAATTCAAGCACCCGTTGGAACTCTTCTATCTTCAAATCGAAGAAAGTGCCCGTGGGCGCGATGGTGGCACCCGGCATATTTCCGCCGGCTGCATTCAGCAGGGCATCTATGCGGCCATAGGCTTTCAGTATATCTGCCAGGTTCTGTTCCAGTATCTCCCGGTTCATCACGTCTGTAGTAAGGAACAAGGCCTCTCCGCCATTTGTCTTTATTTCGTTGACGATGGCGTTTCCTACCTCTGCTTTGCGACCTAAGATTACTACTTTCGCTCCTTCTTCCGCCAGATGAAGAGCGATAGCCTTTCCTAATACTCCTGTTCCGCCGGTTATTACTACTACTTTGTCTTTGATGTTGAATAAGTTCTTCATAATGTTATGTATTAGTTTATAAAATGAATCTTTTTCGCAAAGTTAGGGATTAAATCATTTTCAGTGCTTAAATAGAGTGCTAAAATACTTATCTTACTGGCCGGAAACGGAAATTAGTGCGGTTTTTAAGATTCGTTTGCTATCAGATGCACTCACCACGACGGGTGCGTGCTGCTTGTTTACGCGGATACTTGCCCGCCCGTTAGCAGCTTGTATGCGGAGTGAGCCTTGCGCGGTGCCTTGGTTGCGGAGCAACGCTTCACTGTCCGTGCAGCCGAATTCTATGAACTGGCAGGCATCCAGGCAGCGTATGCCGTTTTCGTCTATCAGTTCAGCCTGCACAAGTATGGTTTCCGCATCCTGGGCGGTCTGCGTCAGAAGTATTCTTGACGGTTTGCCCCAGGTTCGGGTTTGATACTCCTGCTGAATTTCATCGTCGAGGCGCAGCTTGCCGTCATAGCCCGTGGCGGTAATCTTGTTGTTTCCTTCTCGTAATGGCACATTCCAGCGCAGCCCTGCTGCCGGAAAGTCCTGGCTGTTGCGCTTCTTCCGTCCTTGCGACACACCGTTGACAAACAGCTCCACTTCGGGGCAGTTGGAATAGACCAGAATTTCCTTGGGCTCGCCCGGCTTACCCCAGCGCACCGGCCAGGAGTGTCCATAGATGTGCAGCATCGGTTTGCTGCTCCAATAGGATTGAAAGACGTAATAGCTCTCTTTCGGGGTGCCGTCGCGTTGCACCACCCCCTTCTGATTGACGTAAGGGATGGGATTGTCCGGGCGCAGCGGAGTGGAAAAGTCCTTGAAAGTCCAGAAGAGGCTTCCCGTAAGCCGGGGCATGGTCTCTTGTTCTTTCAGGTGCCAGTCGAAGAGGCGGATGATATAACTTTCGCTCCAGTCGCCGTTGCGGTCTGCGGCTTCGATGTCGAAGTTATCTATTCCTTTTCCGCCCGTCTCCTTGTTCACTTCCATATGGCGCCCGGCATGGCTGTCGCCTCCCCATTCGGCATGGAGGAAACGGGTGGTGGCGTTTATTCCGGCCGTCTCCATCTCGCGGTAGTTGCGGAAGCGGCGGCCATACCAGCCCGCCCAGATGGTGGGGGAGTAAACGTCCACAATGTCTTTGCAGAACTCGCAGCGGCGAATGGCTGTGGAGCGCGTCGGGTCGAGGCGATGGGCAAGGTCGTGCAGCTCGCCCATAAAGGCGCGTATGCTGTCTTTTTCGAACGTTTGGAAATCGCCCGGCCAGTCGTTCTCATTGCCCAGCCCCCACAGGATGACGGAAGGATGGTTGCGATGTTGCTCAATCATATTGGTGAGCATCCGGCGCGCCTGGTTCTTGTAGCTCTCTCCGCCCAGACCGCCGCGGCACCAGGGTATTTCTTCCCAGACGAGAAGTCCCAGCTCGTCGCAGAGCCGCAGAATGATGCCGGACTGCTGATAGTGCCCCAGGCGGATAAAGTTGGCACCCATCTCTTTTATTTGTTGCATTTCGGTGCGCATCATCTCTTCGGTCAAGGCAGCGCCTACTCCGGCATGGTCTTCATGGCGGTGGGTGCCGCGCAGCAGCAGCCGTTCGCCGTTCAGGTAGAAAGGCCCTTTCTCTTCGAAGCGGAAATGGCGGAAGCCGAAGTGCTGGGTGGTGCGCAGGGTATCTCCGTTGTCGATAAGTTCTGCCACGCAGGTGTAGAGAGCGGGAGAGTGGGGGCTCCACAGCTGCGGGCGTTTCAGGGAGATCTGGTACGAGGATATTTCCGTAAGCTCGGATGATATGGAATTAACCTCCTTGCCTTCGGGTGAGAAGACGCGGAGAGAGAACTCTTTTGCCTTCTTCTCCTTGCCGGATAGTCCGCCGAAAGCAATGTCTATCGAGATACTGCCTTGCTTCCCTTTCTCATCGGTTGTTGCTTCTATCCGTATCTGCTCAAAATGGACGGCAGGCGTATAGACGAGGTTGACATATCGGTAGAGTCCGCCGTAGAGGTTGAAGTCGGACATATCGGAAGGAATAAGCTCCGTGTCGCGGCTGTTGTCGCAGCGAATGGCAATAGGAATCTTTCCGCCGAAACGCTCCCGGCAGAGCGGCGTGCGACGGAATGCTTCCACGGCTTCGGTGATGTCTGCCTTCCACTCGTCGTAACCACCCACGTGCGAAGCGATTCGGGTGGTATAGACATATACCTCTGTCTTCTGTCCCGCGCCTTCAAACTCCAGGCAGGTACGTCCGTTGGTATAGGGATTCTCTATGTTGAGCATGGTGCGATACCAGCCGGGGCCTTGATAATAGTTCACATCAGGGTCAACGGCGTCTTCCGCATTGAAGCAGTGGGGCAGGGTGACTTTCTGCCAGAGGGGAACGGTTTCGGGCTTTCCTGCTCCGGTGATAGGGCGCATCACTTCCCAAATGCTTCCCATATCCTGGCGGATAAACTCCCAATGCTCCGTAAGACGTTGCTTGCGGTCGGTAGGAATCAGTGCGTGTGCCTGCAACAACAGGCTGCTGAACAATAGACTAAGTAGGATTCGGGGTGCTTTCATGGTATGTTATAAAAATGATACATATATACGTCCTGCGGGGTATATATATAAAAGTTGTTAGGTATTAAGGACAAAGTTCTGAGGTATAGGGAGAAAAGTTCTTTTCTCTTAAGACAATTCTCTGTTCGCAGCTTGCGGATAAACATTCGCAGTGCGCGGATAAGCGTTCGCAAGCCCCGGATACATATCCGCAGCTTGCGAATAAACTTTATTTCATGTCCAGCACCTCTTTCCTTGCCAACGCTTCCAGATAGAAGTAATCGGCATAGTTCAGCGGCACATCTATTTCGCTTCCTCCCGGATGATGTCCCGTGGAATGCAGCAGCAGGAAGCCGTAGTGAGTGCCCGGTTCTGCCCGGTAATGCTTGTTGAGGCTATCGACAATCTTGTCGGCAACGGCGCGATACTGTTTACCCTTCTCCGGAGCTACGTAGGTGCAGAGTTCATATAAACCCGAAGCGATGAGTGCGGCGGCAGAAGCATCGCGTGGTACGTCGGGGTTGATGTTATCGGGGGTGCAGTCCTTAATGACATCCATCTTCATATCCCAGTAGGGCACGCCGTCTGCCGGCATGTTGGGCAGGTTGAGGAAGAAGTCGGCAATGCCTTCCGATTGTTTCAGATAGGCGGGGTCTTTGGTGAAGCGGTAACACATGGCAAAGCCGTACATCCCCCAGGCTTGTCCGCGGCTCCAGAAGGAGTCGTCCGAGTTTCCCTGGTGTGTACACTTCAGGCGGACTTCACCTGTTTCCGGATGGTAGTCCACTACGTGATAAGAGGAGTAGTCCGGACGGAAATGATTCTTCAGTGTAGTGTTGGCATGGTTCACGGCGACATTCCAGTAAATGGAATCGCCCGTCAACTGCGTGGCGCGGAACAGCATTTCTAGGTTCATCATATTGTCGATGATGACCGGATATTTCCATCGGTCGCGATTGTGGTCCCATGAGCGGATGCTTTTCACCTTCGGGCTGTAGCGGGTAATCAAAGTCTTGGCACTTTGCAGCACCACATCCTTGTAAGAGCGTTCACCCGTCAGTTCATACGCCTTTCCAAAGCTGTCGTACATCATAAAGCCGAGGTCGTGCGTGCCCTTGTGCCACTTGGCTTCTTCAATAGGCCAGGTCCACGAGATGGCAGCCCGGCGCCAGTAATCATCATGCGTATAGGCATATACCTGCCACAACGAGCCGGGGAAGAAACCCGAGCACCAATCGTGGGGATGTATCATAGCCAGCGAACCGTCTTTATGGATGCTGCGCGGCATGACGCGACGCCGGGCAGCATTCTTCTCCTCTTTCTTTGCTTTGTCGGCGCACTGCATGGCAAATTCCAGTTGTTTGCAGGCAAAGGCATAGGCGTTATCCACTTCGGAGGGTTGCACATAGAGCAAGTTGAAGCGGTCTTTCCACTGAATGACTCTGTGGGCTTTGGATAGTCTCAGATAGTCTTTGCGTGCAGGGTTGAGCAAGCCGGCACGGTATAGGTCTTTACAGAATTCCTGTTGTTTGTAGTCCCATTCGCTAATCTGTTGGTAAGGCCATTCCTCTGTACCCTTTCCTGCATATTGCGCCAGGAAATCCATTGCCCGGTAGAAGTTGCGTCCGTCGGGAGAGGTGGCGTTATCAATCCTGATTCCTATTTTCTCTGCCATGCAGAAGATGTCGAGTAGATGGGTCAGATTGTATTGGGAATAACCGAAGGCAAGCGTGCGGCGCAATTCATGCGGCTGCCGTCCGTCCGGTTCTATCTGGGTGAAGATGCGCTTGGCAGGAACGGCGTTGATAACTTCCCGGGCTACTTTAAGGTTGCCGGTGTAGAGGGCAATGGCTATCACCTGCGCATCGTAGGCCGTACTGTGGTTGTTGGCCTGGCGGGATTCTTCTTGTCCCTGCGGGCTGGTCAATATCCAGTTCAGCAACTTGCCGAACCATGCTTGCAGCTGCTTGGAATCTTTGGCCGTAAAAGACTTCGATTGCTCCAACAACTTCACGGCATCCAGCATCTCTACAAAGGAGTAACTATCCAGCACGCCGTAGCAACGGCCTTTGCCGCCGTTGTGTCCGGGTATCATCTGCGCATACTCCAGGTTGGGATTCATGCGTGTATCCTTGTCGAAGAACCATACGCGGATAAGCTCCGTTGCCTTTTGGGCATACTTCTCTTCTCCGCTGAAGTACCAGGCCAATGCCAGCGTGGTGACGCGGCTGGCGGTTGCTCCCAGGCGGTTGCGGTCGAGCTTGTTCAATTCGGGGTTCGATTCGCCGTCGCGGCTCACGTAAGGCAGTCCGTCGGGCTTTGTGGGGTCCGGCCAATAATAGCGGGCCTGGCTCATGTAGTCGTGCTTGTTGCCACTGGCAGGCACCTTCTCTTTCATCATCACGGAAAGAGGCTGTACATCCAATAGTTTATCGGCCTCCGCTTGCAATGCTTGGTAGGCGGTTGCGTAGAAAGGTTCATGGATGGACTGTTTTACGTTGGCAAGGTGCGTGGCATCCCAGATGGATTGTGCTTGTGTGCAAGGCGCCAGAAGCAATAAAGCAAGCACCCATTGTACTACTTTTAGTTTCATGGTTTTCTATTTTATTGATTAATAAATGTTTCTGAGTTTAATACCGTTCAGGAAGCAAGTACCGCTTGTTGAATGGAAGCGTATATCGATGTATTCTTTGTCATTCGTAATGTAGTACTTCTTTCGCAAAGCACGGAAGTACCCGCTTTCTTTGCAGGGAGAGAGGCTCTCTTCCACCACTTCCCCGTTTATGGAAATGCCGAATGTGTTTTCCCGGTTCTCTTGTTGCCCGTTCCGGTCCAGTTGGTAGGCAATGCCCGCATTCCGGCGGAAGATATCGGTAAAGAGAAGCTCTATTTCATATACACCTTGGGGAGCATCGAAGCGATAACCTTCTATCTCATTCCGGAGGGTTTGGAACAAGGGGTCGTCTGCCGTGTTTTGGATTTCGGTTTGTGCAGTTCCCTCCTTACCGCCGATGTATCCCCAACTGCCTGCGGCATAAGGCTGGTCGGGTAGCCAGGTCAGTTGGCTTTCGTCCGAGGTGAAGAAGCATTGGCTTCCTACATTAACGGCCAGTTCCAACCCTTTCAGGTTGTTTGCATCCAGGCATGCCGGTATGGGAGTGAAGTTTATTCTCAGCCCGTCTTGCACTGTCTTTCCTTGATAGTTTCCTTGTGCGAATAGGAAAGGATTTCTGTTAGAAAATGGAACTTCGAAGGTGCCCGTGTAGTTCTCTGTTTTCTGCTTTCCCAATGAAATACCGTCGATAAACAGCTCTACTTCAGAAAGGTTGGTGTATATCTTGACCGGCAGATATACGGGAGCATTGCCTTGCTGCACGCCGGCACGGTCTGTCCAGTCGCGGCTGGCAATATGCAGCACCGGAATGTCCTTGCGCCAAGCTGCCTGATAGTAGTGATATACATCTTTCGGGGTACGGTCGGCATAAACCAACCCTTTATTGTTGATGCGTGGCATGGATTCGTCTCGCAGGGCAGAAGAGAAGTCGATAAAGTTCCAGTGCGTGCCGCCGCAGATATAAGGTGTATCTTCCAATACCGGCAAATAGTGTTCGAGGTACTTCTGCTGGTATTCGATGCTGAAGTCAAAAGCACGCGGATGCAGCGAATGTAATCGCTTGTCCGAACCTGCACCATATTCGCTTACAATCATCGGGTGAGTGGGATGGTTTTGGTGTTGTTGTGCCAGGAACTTCTCAAAGCCCGTGAGGTCACCCCCATACCATCCCTGGTATAAGTTCCAGCCTACAATATCGGTGATTTTGCTTAATCCGGTTTCGTTGTAGCTGTTGCTGCCGTGGAATGCCATGGTGCTTATGCGGGTGCTATCTTCTTCTTTCAGTACCCGTTCCAGCCTGTTGGCCAGTGCCAGTGTGCGTTCCAGTACCGGCTTCAGTTCCGCTTCGGTTTTGTACTTCCGTTGGGTTACGAGCAATATTTCGTTCATATATCCCCAGGTGATGATAGAAGGGTGGTTGTAGTGCTGGCGAATCATTTCCCGCAAGTTTCGTTCGCAGTTATCTCCATAACCCGGCGTATCGGGCACAATGTCTATAATGGGAATCTCTTCCCATGCCAGCATACCCAGCTTGTCGCACATCTCCAGCAGGGCATCGTCTTGCGGATAGTGGGAGATACGGATAAAATTGGCCCCCATCTCTTTCATCAGCAGGAAGTCTCTCCGGTGCATCTCGTCTGTCAGCGCGGGACCTATGGGTTTCTGGTCTTGATGGCGACAGATGCCGCGCAGTTTATAGGGCTTTCCGTTGAGGAAGAAACCCTCATCTCCGTCGAACCGGAACCAGCGGAAAGCGGTGTAATGATTGCTTTGGTCCAGCAAGGTTTTGGTCTTACGGTTGCGCAGGGTTGTTTCTACGCGGTAGAGGCGGGGCGTTTCAGGAGTCCACAATTCAGGTTTCAACACCGGGGTTGTCTCGTTGCTGAAAGCGTAGGTTTCTCCGGCTTTTAGCTGTATATTCTTCTTGAGTGTTTGTAGCAGGGTACCATCCGGGCGGTAGATGGTGTGCGTCAGTTCCAACGTCGCTTTTTCCGGTGCATCGTTCTTTACTTCACCGCGTATGGAGAGGGTTGCCTGCTCCTCGGAAACCTGCGGGGTGCTGATGAACAGACCGTCCGAGCCGTGGTTCGTTAGGTTGAAGTGCTGGTTGGGAACCGCCGTAAGCCAAACATCCCGGTAGATGCCGCCAAAGAAAGTGAAGTCTCCGGAGATGGGAGCAATATCCTGGCGGGCATTATCCACGCATACGGCCAGCGTGTTGGGTGTGTCGAAAGAGAGGAACGGCGTGATGTTGAATGAACAGGCGGTATATCCTCCGGCATGCTCACCTACGTTTTTGCCATTGATATAGATAGTGGCTGATTTGCCGGCAGCATCCAGTCTCAGGATAATCTGTTTCTCCTTCCAGCCCTGCGGCAAGGTCAGTTGCCGGCGATACCAGCCCGTGCCGCGGTAGTAATCCTTTTCGGTATAAGCATCGGTATTCCAGGTATGGGGCAGATGGATGGATGTCCATTTGCTGTCGTCAAAGGCACTGTCGGCTGCTGCGGTGCATTCTCCTTTGAGGAACTTCCAGCTGTCGTTGATGGTTTGGGTTTGGCGTTGGGCGTGGACAGGGGGCAGGACAAATAAGGATATAATAACGGCAGCCATCCAATGGCAGGCCTTTTGCGGGAGTGTATTTTTCTCTCTTTCC
The DNA here is from genome assembly GCF_003602735.1 of Bacteroides sp. AF39-16AC. Taxonomy (NCBI): domain Bacteria; kingdom Pseudomonadati; phylum Bacteroidota; class Bacteroidia; order Bacteroidales; family Bacteroidaceae; genus Bacteroides; species Bacteroides sp. AF39-16AC. Next base: position 183,967 of record NZ_QTLN01000003.1, read on the forward strand.
ATGGTGATATGTTATAAATGATATTACTGCCAAAACTACTAAAAAAGAGACGGATGTAAAAAAAACAAGTAGTTATCCGCCTCTTTAACTTAAACCTGAATCGCAACCTTAGTTACAAACTTAAAAATCTAACCTATGAAAATATCACTTTGTCATGATTTATAATCCTAATCTCTTATTATGATAATCCTATTGTTAAAGCTCTATTTGATAGAGCGAAGAAAGAGCTGTGATATAGAGCTTGTTTCCTGATATCAGTAGAGACGTGGGACGTTCCGGCACCTCTAACGTACCTATGGATTCACCTGACGGGGAGAATATGGAAATGTCTCCGTTGGCTACATATACGTTGCCTTTAGAGTCCGTAACTACGCTCCGGTCGCCTCCGTCGGCAAATATGCGACAGTTTTGCAAGAAGCCTTGGGCATCTACATCCGCATGGATTACGCGTTGGTGATATTCATCCAATGTATAGACTGTTTTGCCCGGTACTGCCTTAACCAGAGATGAACAACGGAATAAATCTTCGTAATTCGGAATGATGGTTACACCGTCGGGAGCAACAAAACATTGTTCCGGCTTTCTTCCGTTGTAATACTCGCTTTGAGTGATGGTTCTATTACCCGGATAATAAATTTGTTGCGGTGCAGCAAATTGCTTCATATCCACTAACGGTAAAACTTGGAAACTTTCATCCGGATTATCGGGACGTATTGCGTAAAGCTTAGGAACATAATTGAAGCCCCACAGCCCTCCCGAACCTTTCCAGCCGAATAGAGGACGGTTGCCGTTACGGGTATCGTCATTATTATAGCCGGGTTGGGAGATGTATTTGGTAACGACAATCAAGTTGTCTTGTGTATCGCATGCCAGTGCTACTGCGTTCCAGGGGAAATCGGCAATAGAAGTTACCTGCCCGCTTCGGGCATCCAATTTATAGATGCGGCGCATGCGATGCTCGCAGAAATATATATTTCCCCGGCTGTCTTGTGCCAGTCCGTCAATGAACTCAAATCCGGTGACTACAAGTTCGGCTTTTCCTTTTTCCTGGCTCAATGGGTATTTACGGCTTTCCTTGCCGGTCAATGAAAGGCGTGCCAGTTCCCAACGGCGTGCTTCCCGGTGGGTATTGACATCGTAAAGGCTCGCATTGGAAGTGAACTTTACGCGGGCATGTGCATAGTTGTGAACATTCAGAAACTCAATATCCTTGCAATTCCAGGTGCGTATAGCCGACGGATAGGATTTCAACATGCGCGATACGCGATAGGAATAGAAATTGGCAAAAGTCAGGTTCTTGCAGTCTATCAGGTCCAAAGGTTGCGTATCGATGCCTTCTGCTTCCACTTCAAACTGGAAGTCGTAGATTTTCCAGTTGGCAACATTGCGGAAGATGGCTTCATTGCGTAAATGATGCTCTAAAGACATTCCGTAAATACGTCCCGGGGTATCTGTATGACTGATGTACAGTCCTGCCGAACTATATTCGTTGGCTGTCCATATATCCCGGAATGAGCCTCCTCCTCCGTTTGTAATCCATAGGCTCCAATGCTGGTTGTCCCAAGCACGGGTAATGAGGTCGTGAGTTTCCGGAGTGATGGACATAGGTTTCTCCAAAGGGTTGGCAGCACTTTGTCCGTTGTGGAAGAAACGGGCTTTATCGTGCCCGCTGAATTTGACATCATACATATAAGAGCCTTCGCCTGCCATCCATTTGCAATTGACAGCCCGGTAATTGTAGGCATCGGCATTCAGGAAGATACCGCATACGATGTTCTTTCCACCTTGGGGAGTAGTCAACTGTGCTTGCGGGGCACCGAAGCCGCTGAATGCGGGATTGCCGCCCAAGCTTAATAGGATAGTAGTGCCGGGGTGCAGGCCTATCAGATTCGTGTTTTGTTTCAGAGTCAACGGCTCTTTTACAACGTACCATCCTTGGGGAATATAGATATTGGCATACTTTTGTACTGCTTCCTGGAAAATGTGTGTATCATCACTGAAACCGTCTCCTTTGGCACCCAAGTTGCGGATGTTTATCCATTGTTCCGTAGCAGGAAGCATCGGGGTGTCACCGGTATCCAAAGGAGTAATGCTCTTAATAGGTTCTGTTTCTGTCCGGCGCACTATTTGAGGAGTGTCTTCCAGACTGTCGGCATTAAAACCGAAAGTGAAACGGGTTACCCGGTATGTTTTTTCTTTACCGGGTATTTGTTGGTTTGTAAAGCGCTCCAACGCAAACATAGGAACGTTTTTACATTGAATATTTCTAAGGTTGATTTGTGTTGCTGCATTTCCTGCATCTGTCAGAATAACCCCGGTGCGGTGTACATTCTCGAAAATGCAATCTTCCATAAATAGCCTGTCGGGAGCATTCTCTTTAATCTCTACGGCTACGGGTACATTCTTTGCCCGCATACGAACGATGGTCAATCCTCCTTCATTAGTAAGGATGGCACTCTTACGTTGTCCTTCAAAATAGGAGTTAAGTAGCATAATAGGCCATCCGGGAGCTGACTTGTCTGTGTCAATTCCATACTCTCCTCCGTAAATGGCTATATTCTCCAAATGGTTTCCGGCATCGACAATACCCGCACGGCCTTTTCCCACATGAATGGTTACATTGGAAATAGAGCAGTGCTGTGCAAAATGTGCGCGAATGGCAGAGGCATTGGGATTTCCGCCTTCAATGCGAATATCTACGTTCATCATTGAACTATAAAAAGTCCCTGCATTGGCATCGCCTATACGGCCTCCCGGGCGGTAGCCGCCGCCGATAAACCAAAAAAGGTATTTCCCTTTTGCTGTTTCCCGGGTAACTTCCTGAAAACCGGGTGCTTGCTTGGCAAGGACAAAAACCGGGCGTTTGCCACCATAACCAATGATACGAACACCTGAGGGGATGTAAATCGTCTTGCTGAGTTTATACACTCCTTCGGGGATAAAGAGGATACCGCAACCATTTTCTTTCTGTTTGGTTCGGTTCAATGCTTCTTGCAAGGCTTCGGAAACATCCATACGCCCGTCAGTCTTCACTTTAAAATTCTCGGGAGTGAAATATATAGCTGCCTCATCCACCGGTCGGTCGGTAAAGGCCGACCGGGGATTTTGAGCAGATATTCCTACTGAGAGGATAATCATGAGAAGAAGAGTCAATGTTTTTATTCGGTTCATGTTGTGTAAGGGGTTAGATTACAAAGGATAACGTTTGATACTTACTGTCATCTTACCGCTACCGTCAACGCTGTTCACGTAGATGTATGCAGCCCATTTACCGTCGGCAGTCTTCATAAATGCACTATCGTCCTTTTTCAGGTTCAGTACATAGTTCATGGCTCCGCCTAAATCCAGCGTCTCGAAGTCTATATCGTCCACGTAAACAGCCGGATTGCTTCCTTTCAACTGGGCATCATGCACATTGGCACGTTGTTCCATGGGGGTGCTGTTGGTGGCACCCGAGGGGACAATACCACTGATGGCGATGAATTTCGGGTCCGTTGCAGGAGATACGAAAGAGTGTGCATAGTCAAAATCATTCAGTTTGGCCTGGTAGTTATAGATGAAATCAATCTTGCCGGACAAGTTCAGAGCGTTTACTTCCTCTTTGGTATAAGCCTTCATGTCTTCGATAGAGAAGTAGCAGGCACCTTCGTTCTCCAATTCGATAAGACGTTTCATGTCCATCTTGGAGATTTTGTAATTAGGGGTTTTGTAAGACACTCGGTCGCCTGTACTGGAAACGGCAGTAAAGGTAATGCTGAATGTTTTGCCTTTTGCATCTTCGGGCACTACGAAGTTATAGCGTAGTGTGGCGGCAATGAGGTCTGTCTGGGTGGTTCCAATGGCAATGGTCGGGTTGATGTAATGCGCATCGACTTTCTCCATCAGGTTGGCTGTAGAAATGCTACCGTCGGTAGATGCGTCTTTAACGGTTTGGATAGGCACATCTTCACCGGCACCATAATGTACACCGTTAACATCCATTCCGGTCTGTGCTGTGAACCAGGAGTGCAGCTCAAATCCCGTACCGGTTGCTCCGGTAATGGAGGCAACTGCTTCAGCCTTATTTATTCTTCCATTAGTGGTTCCCATGGCATAGGCAAACTCTATTTTTTCTCCGGCTATGGCAGGAGAAACCGTCTTCTTTATCATGTCATTTTTAATGGCAGATTCATCGTCATCGCTACATGCGAAGCAAGAGAGAGCGATGAAGGGCAGCATTGCATATTTCAATAGTTTCATAACAATATTCTGTTTCTTAGAAGTTTATACTGATTGATTATTCTCCTTGCAAAGTGATAGTGACCGTATAGGTCTTTTTCACTTGACGATTACCGGAAATTACAGTGTACTGGCGGGGTTGGCTGAAATCAGTCCACACTCCCATAGTCGGAGTTACGATACAATCTTTGGCAGTACCACATTCTGGCTTCAGTTTCTTGATGTTGGTACCAAATTTAGCTATCCCCGTAATGGTGTTGTTTTCGTCATCGATGGTAACACCGCTTATCAATACGTCCCTATCATCCGGTCCTCTCAATATGAGGGAAGAGATGTAACATTCTTCACTGTCAGTAACCAGCAAACCATTATCATCTACCGGATAATCATTGCATGATTGGGACAAAAGACATACTATGACAAGAGTCAATATTTTATATAGGTTTTTCATACGATTCTTTTTGTATTTAATGAACTTTATGGTAATTGCTTATCTCCACGGAGTATTCTGAGTCAGATTCGGATTGCGGTTTCTTTCGTTTTCTGGAATCTGGTAGATATAATTCTTTTGGAAATTGAGTTCGGGTGCATTCTTGAATTCATCACGTATGCGTGTGCCATTTGTATCATACAAGGTTAAACCGTCACTGTTTGCCTCTCCCCATATGTCATGGATTTTTCTCCAGCGGCGAATATCGAATGGACGCATACCTTCAGTGGCCAGTTCCACAATACGTTCTTGCTCAATGGCATTGAAGAATGCTTCGGAATTGGCATACTTGTCGGGTGTTAAAGCCGGCAGGTTGCCACGGCTGCGAATCTTATTCAGCAAGGCTACACATTCGCTGGTAGGACCGGACGTTTCGTTGACAGCTTCGGCATACATCAGATACACATCGGCCAAACGCATCAGATAGAAATCCTGCGGACCATCTGTACGCTCCCAACCGGCTTCCTGGCGTATCCATTTACGGAAGATATAACCGGTTTGATTGCTGGCATCATTATTGATGAAACCGTTGGCCTCATTTCTTTCACCGAACATCCAGGTATATTCGTCACCCATTGTCAGGCCGTCCGTTGTAATTTTCTTGTAAGACTCACCATCCCACATGATGGTCGATTTCATACGCCAGTCACGATTCTCATAGCTGGCACGGTTACGTGCTCCATTAGGGAGTGCAGCATCTTTAGACAAGATAAGCTCATCACAGAAATCACCGGTGACAGTTGATTGGTAACGGTTTGCCAAGCGGACAGTAGGCATAATCCAGCATTGTGCATTACCGGTGGTACGGGTACCGAAGTCGCGCAACAAACTTTCACCCTGGCCGAGAGAAGGACCGCCATAAGTAATGGAGAAGATGATTTCCGAACAATTTTCATTATAATATTGGAACAGCTCTCTATAGTTGGGTTTGTCTTCAGTGCCGGGATTACCATCACCAAAGATTGTCAGGCCATAATTGTTGATTACTTTGCTGAAGTCTGAAGCAGCGGCGGCATAATAGGTTTGGGCTACACTGCTGCTCGGCTCGAAGCCTTCCAGTTCGGGCCATCCGTTCTTGTTCCAACAAGCATAGTACAATTCTATTTTTGCTTTAAAGCCCAGTGCGGCAACTTGCGTGGCACGTCCGTACTTATCACCATAGCTTACGGGAAGCTTTTCGGATGCATTCTGTAAATCGGTGATTAGTTCAGGAATGATGGTAGCAATAGGGGTGCGTACCAATGAGCATGCTTCATCATTGCCGCTGAGTACGTGGCGATAGTAAGGAACATCACCCCAGTTTTGAACCAAACGGAAATAGGCCAATGCACGCAGGAAGTAATTCTCGGCATTGATAGCCTCCAAAGATGCTTTGGTTGCGGCATTCTGTTCTGCTTGAATCATTTGCTCTACATACTGAATGGTGTAGTTGGCACGGTTGATAACCCGGTATGCATTGTTCCACATACTGGAAAATCCGCTGCCCGGCGTTCCGGGTCCCCATGAAGAAATATCACCGATACTCTTACCGCGAGTATTTTGGAATTCGCCATGCCCGTCGTAGTAGTAATCAGTTGCAAACAAAGTCCGCACTGCGTTGTAAACACCGTAGGTAGAGGACAAGGCATCATCTGTACTTGTCCAAAAGAGGTCCGAAGATACTTCTGTTGTAGCAGGACGGTTCAGCAGGTCATCTATACAAGAAGATGTTAAACCGACCAGTCCGGCTAATGCTATATACTTAATATATTTCATATTCTTTCTTATTTGTTGAGTTATCAGAATTCTATATTCAAACCGATTGAGTAGGTTTTAACCAATGGGTATAGGTCGTTCCCATGAGGCTTTTCAGGGTCGATACCTTTCCAGGGAGTTAAAGTAAAGAGGTTCTCACCGGATAAGTAGATACGTGCACGGTTGAAACCGATTCTCTGCATATAACGTTCGGGAACGGTATAACCAACCTGTAAGTTCTTCAAACGGAAATAGTTGGTATTATAAGCCCAATACGTACTTTCTTCACGGTTCTTGTTACCACCGCTACCATTCAGCAGACGGGGTAGGGAGGCACCACGATTGTCTAACGACCAAGAATCACTCCAATGGAATTGCTGGAATGCATAACGGTTATCCGGTATCTTGGTATTGTTCAAATCATCCAACCATACATCGGAACGCCCGTAGTTACCCTGGAACAAAGCCTGGATATCAAAACCCTGGTAGGCTCCGGTCAAAGTAATACCGAATTGTCCCATCGGGGTATCGCGGTATTTGTCGGTGTATGCTTTCTTATCAAGGTCACTGATTTTACCGTCACCATTCAAGTCTTTGAGGATAATGTCACCCGGTGCGTTGTAGGCATCTCCTTGATAGGGTGCATTGTAGAGTTGATTCCAGCTTTGCACCAAACCCGGATAAGCTTCATATATATAGAGGAAGTGGTAAGGCATGTCGAGCATAATCCACCCACGGTTCAGATAGTCACCCCATTTCTCCAGCTTATTTACGTTATAAGAAGCGTTTACATTGACGCTGTATTCGAATTTGCGAATACTGGACTGCCAGTTCAGATTCACTTCAACACCGCGGTTACGCAGGTCGGCCACATTGATATTCGGTGCCGAATAACCGGTTAATAACGAAGATATGCTGGAACCACGAATCATACCGGTGGTGAAACGGTCGTACCAGTCGAGTTCGGCAGTCAGCCGGTTGTTGAAGAACCCTAAGTCCAAACCTATATTGATGACACGGGTTTCCTCCCAGGACAGGTCTTGGTTAATCATCTTATTGGCGCTGAATCCGGTTGCAAGACCGTTGTTTCCAACAATATAATTGGTAGTTCCCATTGTCTCTTTCTGTTCGTAACGTCCTACTCCGGAGTTATTACCCAGAGAACCGTAAGAAGCACGGAACTTGGCATTACTGATTGCTTTCTTCAACGGGGCGAAGAAGGCTTCTTCCGAAACACGCCAGCCTACAGCAGCTGATGGGAAGAAACCCCATTGGTGTCCTTTGGCAAAGCGGGAAGAACCGTCGGAACGGAAGTTGAATTCAAACAAGTATTTATCAAATAATGTATAGTTGACGCGCCCTATGAAAGAACGCAAACCTTCGGATTCGGATTTACCGTCGTTGGTCTGTACTTCCTTGGAAGCTGCATCCAGTTCTTCAAGGCTGTTGTGCAAACGGTTCTTACGTCCTGCACCCATGTTGCGTTGGAACCAGTATTCTTCGGCTGCATTGAACATGGCGGAAATATGATGCCCTTTGAAGATTTCCTTTTCATAAGTGATACGTCCTTGGAACAAAGTCTTATGACCTTCGTTATTGGAATTGCTGATGATATCACCTGTATCCGGCATGGTGCGGGCTATACTGTTGGTCTGGAAGTTCATCTGGTTCACCACATTCTGGATGCTTTTGCTGAACTGGTTATAATAGCGCAAAGCGTAACTGACGTTCAACTTCAAATCCTTAAGCGGTTCCCATTCCAAGTAAGCGTTTCCATTAAATTCTTTGCGGGAAGTATTTGTGCGATAAGCTTCGTATTCGGCAACAGCATTACCGGCAGAAGCAGATTCTCCATAAGCCATGGCACCGCCGTATTCACCTGTTTCAGGATGCTTGTTCAAAATACCGGAGATGACATATTTTAAACCTGCAGTTTCCAAACCTGCGCCGCGAGGTGTCTGGCGCTCTGACCAGCTACCATCTGTTCTGATACCTATTTTTACGTTATCACGAACCTTATAATCCACGTTCAAACGCATGTTATAACGGCTGTAGTCATTATGGATTTGCAGACCTTCCTGGTCCATGATGCCGAGTGAAGTATAGAAATTTATCTTATCGTTGCCCCCGGAGGCTGAAACCGTATGGTTCATGATGGCACCGGTACGGAACATTTCGTCATATTGGTCGGTGTTCGGAAAAAGAATAGGATCTACCAAGCCCATGGCCATCCATTGCTCTACCGTACCCTGCTGGAAACTGGTCGATTTGTTACCTGTGGCAGCAGAGCGCATCTGCATGGTCAGTGCACGGCTATAGTCGGCTAAATAGTCGTAAAACTCTACGGGGCTTGATAAGGCATAAGAACCATTATAAGTCACTTTGGATTTGGCTTCTTTAGAACCGCCTTTGGTGGTAATCAAGATAACACCGTTGGCTGCACGCGAACCGTAAACGGCTGACGAAGCTGCATCTTTTAAGACTGAGATGCTTTCAATATCGTTCATATTAATACGATTGATATCTACATCCGGCATCCCGTCCACTACAATCAATGGGTCAGAATTGTTGATGGAACCCAAACCGCGTACTTTCAGCGAAGCACCGTCTCCACCTGCAAAACCGGTTGTTTGGCTCACTACCAATCCCGGCACCAAACCCGAGAGACTGGAAGATACGTTTGTGATGGAACGGCTGGCAATCTTTTCATCGACTTTTACTGCTGCAACAGAACCGGTCAGGTTTACTTTCTTCTGAGTTCCATAACCCACTACAACGACCTCATCCAGTGTTTGAGAGTCTTCCGAGAGGGTTACTACTACATTGGTTCTACCTTTCAAGGGTACTTCTTGAGTAATGTATCCGATGAAAGATACTACAAGAGTTGCATTAGATGAGGCTTCAATGTTAAAATGTCCGTCGATGTCTGTGATTGTGCCGCCGGTGCTGTCTTTTACTTTTATATTAGCACCGATAACCGCCTCTCCTGTGTTATCTTTTACTGTACCGGTAATTCTGGCATTTTGTGCCGTGACACTTCCGATACCAATAAAGAGTAATAGGAATACCAAAAAATGTTTCATATTAGACTTAATTTTGAATGAATAAATTAAAGGTTAATTTTCATATGAAGATGATAACCTTCATCTTCTTTCTCTCTACAGAAAACAGTTGAGCTGCTTCCTATAAAGAAAGTGTATTCTCATAGGTGTTACTTCATAGGCGTCCTTTCTTTTTTAAAGTTATTAATGAGGTCTTGTTGTGAGCTATTTATATGCTTCGGTTAATTCTTTATACCATTTCTGCAAAACAAAGAATGCTTTCTTTTTCTGTCCTTTATCAGAAACCAGTCCTTTACGGTTGAAGTCGTCCTGAATCTCGGGTACATGGCGGCGCGGTGAGCGGAAATCTTTCAATATCCACGGAGTAGTGCCGGCAAGTCCCGGAATACGTTTTAACATGTTCACGTGGCGGATATACAAATCTTCCTGATACTCCTCCGTGAAGCGTTCTTTGGGTGAGCCGTGGCGCCCGTACAAAGCACCGCCTCCGAGTTCACTGATGAATACCGGTTTCTGAGTATCGAATGTCCAGTTCACGCGGTCACATTTCTCAGAGTCGCCATCGTACCAGCCCACATACTCGTTGAAGCTGATGATATCCAATAGCTCTCCCAACGGGTCGTTTACCGTCAGAACACCCGGCTGTACTTCTTCCTTCTCCATAGCTGCGCCAATCAGGCGGACGCTATCGAGGCTTCTTGCTTTGTTTGCCAGATTAGAGAGGAACGTGAGACGCGTCTCGCTGTGCGGAGTTTCGTTGGCAATAGACCAGATGATGATGTTACAACGGTTCTTGTCGCGGGCAATCATGTCGCACAATTGTTGCTCCGCATTTTGGTAAGTATCCTTGTTCTCCCAGTGAATCGTCCAATACACGGGAATTTCGGACCATACAAGGAAGCCCATACGTTCGGCCTCGCGCACCATCTCTTCATTATGGGGATAATGGGCCAGGCGAACAAAGTTGCATCCCAGTTCCTTTGCCCAACTCAGCAATGTGTGGGCATGGTCTTTTGAGTAAGCACGACCACTGTAATAGGGAGTTTCTTCGTGGATGCTGATACCCCTGCAGAAGATTTCCTTGTCATTCAGCAATATCTTGATGCCCTCCGTGCGAATCGTGCGGAAACCTATCTCATCAGAAACCTTATCCGTTTCGGAAGCCAGGTTCACGGCATATAATTTCGGATTCTCCGGGGTCCAGAGTATAGGTTTGCTTTTTATTAGGAATGAAGCATACCCGTTGGCATCGGTCGTGACTTCTTTCTTTACTTTCAGTTCGGGAATATCCAGTGTTATCTTCTGTTCCTTGTCAGAACCTTCCAGTTGCACCCAGCCCTCAATCATGTTCTTGTCATCCTTTGCCAACTGTACGTAATAGTCGCGTATATAGGTTGCAGGCATTTCTATCAGAGTGACGGGACGGGTTATTCCACCGAAGTTCCACCAATCTGCATTGACCGTGGGCACAGCTTCGGGCAGGCGTTTGTTGTCCACCTTGACCACGAGGCTGTTCGTGCCTTCTTTCAGGAGGTTGGTAATTTCAAAGTTGAAAGGAGTAAACCCGCCGATGTGCCTTCCCAGACGTTTGCCGTTCAGCCACACGATAGCCTCGTAATTAACAGCTCCGAAGTTCAGGAAAAGGCGCTTGCCCGGCTGCAAGGAGTATTCAAAATGTTTGCGGTACCATACGGTTCCTTCATAATAATACAATTGCGGACGCTGTGTGTTCCAGTCTCCGGGAACAAACAGCAGTTTATCCGTTTCAAAGTCGTATTCCTGCAACTTGGTCTTGTCGGAATAAGTCTTGTCCTGGGCATAACCTCCGTCATAGGGTTTCAGACGGTAATCGTAGTAGCCGTTTTCAAAAGGATCTACAATTGTTTTCCACTGCCCGTCGAGGGATGTCGTCTGGCGTGCGCTGACATTCATTATCTGAGGTGCTTGCTGGGCGAAAGCCAATACCGGCATCAGCATCAAAAGAAAAGTCAGACTGTTCTTCAAGAGTGTTTTCATACTACTATATTTTGATTTAAAATTAAGAAGAACGATTTCCATGCATTCTTCTGTAGAGTGATGGCAAATATACAGGTATGAGGCATTCGTATTCCGAAGTCGGCTACATCATAATTACATCAAATGCCGGTTTTGACTACATCATTACTTTCTCACGAATGTTGTAAGGTGTTGGTTATAAGTACGTTTTCTTTCAAGTATGCTTCTTCTGAATAAATCTGTTAAAGATGATGTGGTGGAATACTACTTTAGAGTAAAGGAGTTATCTTTGCTTCATAAACGCAAATGTTGACCGCTATGAAAAGCAAGTCCTATTTTATACTTACCCTTTTGTTATTGCTGTCGGTGCAGTTGAATGCAGGATGGCAACGTCCGGTAACGAACTATACCCGCCATACTTATAAGGCAGGTAATCAAAACTGGATGTTACAGCAACACGATAACGGTTGGATGTATGTGGCCAATAGTAACGGTTTACTCGAATTTGACGGTGCAAGCTGGAATCTTTACCCTATACGTAATGCAAAGGCGCGGGCCATGAGAATAGGGAATGACGGACGGATTTATATCGGTGGAATCGGGCGGTTCGGTTATTTCACTCCAAACAGGCTGGGCGGATTGGACTATACATGCCTTTCGGATAATTTGCCCCCGAATTCAATAGTTGGCGTGATATGGAACATATTGCAGGATAAAGAGAGAATCTATTTCCAATCAGACCGTAGTTTGTTCTACTGGGAAAATAATAAGTTGGAATACTTGGAGTATCCGGGTGAGATTTATACTTCGGCCATTTTATATAATAAGTTCTATATCGGTGCGGCCGAGGGAGTTCTGGTGATGGATGGAAAGAAGTTCAGTTTGGTGCCGGGTTCGGAGATGCTGGGCAGGGTATCGGGACTATTACCCTATAGTGGCAAGATTCTGATAGCCACCCGTTACAACGGCCTTTTTATCTATGATGGCGAGACGGTGCAGAAGTTCAATAGTGTTGCAGATAGCTTTATGCAGCACAATCGTGTGTTTTGTGCTGCTCTTAACCAGTCTTTGCTGGCACTTGGCTCTGTGCAGGATGGGGTTTGTTTGCTTGATTTGGAAAAGGATGAAATGAATGTGATTTCCATTAATAGTGGATTGCAGAACAAAACAGTGCTCAGTATGTCTTTCGATGCGCTGAACAACCTTTGGTTGGGGCTGGATAATGGCATTGACTGTGTACATTTGAGTTCGCCCGTTTCTTCTCTATATGGTAATAAACCGGTCATTGGGTCCGGATATTCTTCTATCGTTTATCAGGGTAAGTTGTATCTGGCTTCCAATCAGGGCCTTTATACAACACTACCATCCACAGAACTGAACAAAGAGATACCGATGACTTTTGTTCCCGGAACCGGTGGACAGATGTGGTCTTTCCTAAACTATGACGGTAAGCTGTTCTGTGCTTCGGACAACGGTGTCTTTGTGATAGACGGCGATAAGATGGAGCATTTGGATGGTATAAAAGGTGTCAGGAGCCTTGTCCCTTTGAACGGTCACCCGGATGTGCTGATTGCGGGTACTTATGGTAAATATAGTGGGTTGCATTTACTGAAAAAAGTGGCCGGGCGTTGGCAGCCTGCTTTCCGGCTTAAGAATTTCACTTATGCTGCAAAAAGCCTAATGGCTGAAAGCTCGGGTAATGCGTTATGGGTGACAAATAAGGACAGAGGTGTCTGCCGCTTGATTCTGTCGGATGATTTGCAGGAAGTGGTAAGTTTGAAAAAGTATAACCATAGCGCTTTCCCTTCCGGTTATGATATATTTCTGACGCAGGTAAACAGTGAAACAGTTGCAGTGTCACATTACGGGTTATGGCGCTACAATCAAGCCACGGATAGTCTGGAAGAATATCATGAGTTGGAAAATATGTTGGACGGGAAAGCCGCTTACAGTTATCTCACCATGGATATGGCCCATAATATATGGTACGTTTCAGGTGAAGCTCTCAAGTTGTTGCGCTACGATGCTGTGAAGAATACCTATTCAAAATTGCCTCATGACACATTCTTGAAGGGCTCTTTGATAGAGAACTATGAGCATGTAAATGTATATGACGGGCAAGCTGTGGTGGGAACGGAAGAAGGTTTTTCCCTGGTACGCTTTTCATCGACGACTGTGGGTAAGGAAAAGCTATCTCTACAGATACGCCGTGTATATCTCACAGGACGACGCGACTCATTGATTTACGGGCGTAGCTATCATTACACAGATTCTCTTGTCACTATTCCCTATAAACACAACTCCCTCCGCATAGAGTATAATGTGAACAGTAACGATGCATCCCAATCGGCTCTTTTTTCCTATCGCTTGAGCGAGGGGAGCGAAAGGGGAGAATGGAGCGAGTACAGTGAGAATACTATTAAAGAATTTACGGGTCTGCATGAAGGTAAGTATGTGTTTAGCGTAAAATTGATGACCGATAAAGACCAGGAGTTGGTAATGACTTCGTTCTCATTTGAAATCTTGCCTCCTTGGTATCGCACCTGGTGGAGCTACCTGATATATGCAGTCACTGTGGGTTTACTACTATATTATATAGCCTATCGCATAGCTGTCAGCCGGAAGCATCTGTTGATGCAAAAAGAGCTGGAGCTCTACAGGCAGAAACAAGAATTCAAGAAAGAGAGTGAATTGAAAGACCAGAAGATTGACTCACTGAAAGAGGAGAACTTGCAGGCGGAGTTAAGCCATAAATCAGAAGAACTAATCCGTACTACCTTGAATATTGTGCGCAAGAATGAGATGCTGATGGGTATCAAGAAAGAAGTATTAGGCATTTCCCATTCCATCAGTGAAGAAAACTTGGTTTCCCTCCGGCGTAAAACACTTCGGCTACTGGGACAGATTGAAACGAATATTGAGCACGATGACGACTTGCAGGCTTTCCAAAGCACCTTTGACTCTGTCTACCACGACTTCTTCAGAAAACTCGAAGAGGCATATCCCGAATTGAACAACAAGGATAAACTGCTCTGTGCATATATCAAGATGAACCTGCTCTCCAAAGAGATAGCTCCCTTGCTGAACATCTCTCTGCGCGGAGTGGAAATCAGCCGTTATCGCCTTCGGAAAAAGCTGGGCCTGGAAGAAGGGGAGAACCTGGCGGAGTTCTTGCAGAGGTTCAATAAGTGATGCGAAGCAGGGGTTGAATACTCCCCGAATCCCCTAAAGGGGAGGTGGATACTTCGTACCTCTGTGTTCAATCCCGCTACGAAATGAGCACAATGATATTTTGATAATTTGTTGTAATTTATCAAGGTTCTGACTGTGTTTTTGCAACTTCTTGATTATCAGCATTATTCTGGTGTGCTGCATTCACTATACGACTGAGCCCTATTCACTATACGACTGAATTAGGTTCAGTATGCTACTGTTTCTTGAATCTGTGTTGTTTGTAAATAATGCAGATTGCTATTCGGCTCTTTTCCCGGTTCATAACGGGGCAGAAATGAAGTAAATGATATACCGCAAGGCGCTTGTTGCCTTGTCAACTTGTCCCCTCGTGATACTAACATTTATCTCAAACCCGTTTAGAAATGAACTCCCTAATTCCCATAAGTAACCTACAACATCAACAAACTCTCCGGCCCCATATTGAACAGCAAATCTACAATGCTCAGGTTAGGCAGAAAGCCGTGCTTCTCCTGAAAGACCTGGTAATAGGGTTTGGGAGAGAACTCCGGGTCTTTCAGTCGGAAGTCTTTCTTCGGATGGATGCGTTCGCGGAAATCCGCTTCATTCGGAGTGAATTCAGTCCGGTATTCGGTGGTGCGTGCCATATCGGGCTGTATGTCTATCAGAGAACAGATAAGATGGCAAAGTTCTTCGTTGAAATCGACTAAAAACTCATACTTCTTTTCATAGAAAGGGCGGAAGTCGTCTTTATAATATTCAAAGAAAGGAGTGTGGTTGTAGGCAGATTCAAGCGCATTCCAGTGCAGATGCCGCCAGTTACCGTGGTCGGAGATACGGATATCGCGCATCGGGCATTTTAGGCTATCCGGCTTTACGGTAGGGATGGAAAGTGCCAACTCGCCGTCCGGTGCGGCAATGGTGCAGCGGTTGCGGTAAGTCTGCTTCATATAGTGGTCATGCTGTTCGATGAATACTTTATCGTATGCCAGCAATTTGGTATA
The DNA here is from genome assembly GCF_003602735.1 of Bacteroides sp. AF39-16AC. Taxonomy (NCBI): domain Bacteria; kingdom Pseudomonadati; phylum Bacteroidota; class Bacteroidia; order Bacteroidales; family Bacteroidaceae; genus Bacteroides; species Bacteroides sp. AF39-16AC. The sequence goes on from NZ_QTLN01000003.1 coordinate 199,662, forward strand.
ATATTCTATGGGAGCCAAATAGGCGGAAGAAAGAAAAACTGTTTTCATCAGTATATTTACGATTAGATGATTTGCGATTTACGATTGAAGCTACTGTTCATTGTTTGTATTTTCATTTTTATTCTTTCATTTGTTTGTCATTCCACTCTTTTCCATATCCTGCCCCATCGGTAACCGCTGAAAGGTCCTGTTCCCTTTTCTTTGGAGAACCAGATGATAGATGCCTTGCCTATGATGTGGTCTTCGGGGACGAAACCGAAAAGACGGGAGTCCGAAAGATTGATGGTATTGTTGGCACTTACCCAGTAGTAGTCTTTGGTAAAATGGCAGTGTTGCACGGGTTTGCCTTCCACATAAAGGGTGTCGTTTTTGATTTCGGCTTGTTTCTTTTCGTGAAGTACCAGGGTATTTCGCAACAAAGTCTTGTTCCACGGATATACGCGCACGGCTTTGCCTTTGCTGGGGATTATCAGAGGTTTCAGCATCTCCATAGAATCTTCCTTGACAATAGGTTCTATCCAGCACTTTCCGTTCATGGCTTGTTCCAGCAAGTAGTGTTCATAACGGCTGAAACTGCGTATATTCTTTGTTGAATCCTGCCCCAATAGTTTGTTGGGAGCGATGGAAAGGATGGACAGTAATGAATCCAGCTGCCGTTCCCGTTGCCTGGGATAGGAATAAAGGAACTTCTGGTCGGGTGCATTCTTCTCGGAAGGAATCACAGAAAAGAGTGAATCTATCAACAAGGTATCTCCGGGAGTACCGATGCAACGGCTGATAAAGACCTCCCGCCGGTCAATCGTAGGTTCTGAAAGATTGGCAGGATTGTTGAATACTAGAATATCCTCTTTAGGTACGGGACTGTCTGCCCAACGATGATACCCCCATAACTTCATGAAAGGTAGTCGCAGGCCATAGCTCCACTTGTCCACAAGAATACGCTCACCTTGGTACAGTGAATTTTCCATGCCGGAAGAGGGGATAAGATAGGAAGTTGCCACACAACCCCGAAGCAGCACCACGACGAGTGCCACTCCAACTATTGTAATTGCTATCTTCCATCCTTTTTTCATTTAATGCCGTCCACCCACTTGAATATCCGGTTCCAGCGTATCTTACCGTCAAACCAGCCTCGGTCTTTGTCCAGTGACAACCATACTACGATAGGCTTTCCTACGACATGGTCTTCCGGCACAAAGCCCCAGTAACGGGAGTCGGCGGACTTGTCGCGGTTGTCGCCCATCATCCAGTAGTAGTCCATATTGAAGGTATAGGAGTCGGTCTTTTCACCGTTGATGTAGATGCCGTCTTCCTTGACTTCCAGTTTGTTGCCTTCATAGGCAACGATGCAGCGTTCGTAGATGGGCAGGTTATCCTCGGTCAGCTTGATGGTGGCACCTTTGGCGGGAATCCAGATTGGACCGTAGTTATTGCGGTCCCATTTGGTGTAAAGGTTCAGCGGATACATCTGTCCCGAGAACTCTCCCGGTTCGATGATAATATTACTGATGAGTTTCTTGTTGCCCGAAAGGGTCTCGTACATCTTTTTGGTAAGCGGAAGATGATAGACCGGCGCCAGTCTTCCTTGGGCATCCCGGCGGTCCAGTCCCATCTCAATCAGATTCTCTTCCCAGCCCAGGCCGTCGGTCATCAGTGTCTGGTCCTCTTTGCTGATGCCCAGTTCACGGAACATATCATCGGTGATATAAGGACCTGTAGTCTGTACAAAGTAGTTGAACTGCATTTCTGCAGGGTTCTCGATGGCCTTGCCGTCGATGTATACCTGTCCTTTCTTGATTTGCAACGTATCGCCGGGCAGGCCTACGCAACGTTTTACATAGTTTTCACGACGGTCAACGGGGCGTATGACAATGTCACCGTACATTCTAGGATTGGAACGGATAAGATTACGTCCGGCATTGTAGTACAAATCATAGACGGTACGTTGTTGTTTGCGTGTCAAACTGTCCATATTCACTTTGTTGGGATACACGCGTTTTCCTTCTTCGTAAGCAAGGGTATAGAAGTCTGTCTGCTGGAAGTTGGTGGCTACCGTGTCGCCTGCCGGGAAGTTGAACACCACAATATCGTTCAGTTTCACTTTGCCGAAGCCCGGCACACGTTTGTATTCCCATTGAGGCCATTCGATGTACGACTTGGTGTTGAATACCGGTAGTGTATGTTGTGCCAGCGGCATGGAAAGCGGCGTATTCGGTACGCGCGGGCCATAGCTCATCTTGCTGACATAAAGGAAATCGCCTACCAACAAGGATTTCTCCAGTGAGGAAGACGGTATCTGGTAATTCTGGAACACATAGATATTTACGAAGTAGACGGCTACCAGCGCAAATACGATGGCATCCACCCAACTCATGATGCTGCGTACGGCAGGATTCTCCGATTTCTTCCAGAACCCCCAGGGTATCTTCTTACTGATGTAGATGTCAAAAATGAAGGGTAGTACAATCAGTCCCAGCCAGCTTTTTACCCAAACCAGAAAGGCAAGGTAGAGCAGGGTGACTATACTGAATTTAATCCATTGGGTGCGTGTTGCTTTTCTCATGATGTTTTAGTCTTTTAAAAATGGAAACAAGTCACTCATTCCCAAAGCACCTTCGTGCTTGGCGGTATATTCGGCAGCAAGGACAGCTCCCAAGGCAAATCCCCTGCGATTCTTGGCATCGTGGGTGATAGTGATGCTGTCGGCTTCGGAGTCGTAGCGGATGCTGTGGATGCCCGGTACTTCTCCTTCGCGGATAGAACTTATGGACAGCTCATTGGCTGCACATTCCGTAGAGCCCGAAACGGTTCCGTCGGGAGCCTGGAAAGTTCCTTCTATCCATTTGTCCTTACGGTCGAGATTCTCCAGAATACCTTCGGCAAGCGTGATGGCCGTTCCGCTCGGAGCGTCCATCTTGTGGATGTGGTGCGTTTCGCTCATTGTCACATCATAGGCAGGGAATTGGTTCATTATCTTTGCGAGGTACTTGTTGACGGCAGAGAATATGCTTACTCCCAGACTGAAGTTGGACGACCAGAACAGTGTCTTGCCGCCTTCGGTACAAAGTCTCTTCACTTCGTCTCCATGTTCCGCCATCCAGCCCGTACTGCCGGATACCAGTTTGACCCCGGCGCGGAATGCCTTCATATAGTTATTGTATGCAACCATGGGGTTGGTGAACTCTATGGCAACGTCGGCGCTCTTGAAGGCTGCCGATTCAAAGTCTTCCTGATTGTCGACATCGATGATGCTTACAATTTCGTGTCCACGGCCAAGGGCTATTTTCTCGATTTCCTTGCCCATTTTTCCGTAGCCGATTAATGCGATTTTCATTGTTTCTATCTGTTTTTATTTAGTTTATCAACAAACTATAGGTCGCAAAGATAATCTTTTTCTTACATTTGTGCTCAACATTAACGTCTTGTTAACATGGAACAACTACTGCATTATGTTTGGAAGCACAAAATATTTCCTTTGTCATTGCTCCAGACAACCTCCGGCCGGCCGGTAGAAGTGATAGATCCCGGTTTGCCGAACATGAATGCAGGCCCCGATTTTTTTAATGCCAAACTGAAAATAGACGGTACGCTCTGGGTGGGCAACGTCGAAGTGCATACGCAGGCATCAGACTGGCTGCTCCATAGGCACGACCGTGACAAGGCGTATGATACCGTCATCCTGCACGTGGTGGGCGAATCGAATTGTGATGTGTACCGCACGAACGGTGAGCTGGTTCCCCAGATGGTGCTCACTTGCCCCGACACTGTCCGCTTGCGCTATGAAGAGCTTCGGCAGACAGAGATTTATCCTCCCTGCTATTCCATCCTTGCCTCCCTCCCAAAGCTGACCGTCCATTCCTGGCTGTCCGCTTTGCAGGTAGAGCGTTTTGAGCAGAAAGCATGCGTCATATCCCAGCGGCTCGAACGCTGCAATCATCATTGGGAAGATGTTTTCTTCATTACTCTTGCTCGTAACTTCGGCTTCGGGCTGAATGGGGATGCTTTCGAGGCATGGGCAAACCGCCTTCCATTCCGCGCCGTAGACAAGCATCGGGACAGTCTGTTTCAAGTGGAGGCTTTCTTCCTGGGGCAGGCAGGCCTGCTGGAGGAGGTCTCGGCAGAGGCAGATGATTATTATTTGATACTTCAGAAAGAGTTCCGCTACCTGCAACACAAGTTCGAGCTGCCAGCTCCCATGTCTGTTGAGCAGTGGCGGTTTCTGCGTCTTCGTCCCGATAACTTTCCACATGTACGCCTCGCCCAGCTTGCCTGTCTGTATCACAAGGAGCAGTCGCTCTTCTCGCGTGTTATGGAGGCTGAAACGCTGGAGGCGGTGAAGAAGATACTGGCTGCCAAGACTTCCGCGTATTGGGAGGAGCACTTCAATTTCAGAAAGGTTTCACCCCGGAGGGAAAAGCGGGTAGGGGACGGTGCCTTGAATCTGATTGCCATCAATACGGTCATCCCGTTTCTTTATGCTTATGGCCTGCACAAGGCCGATGACGTTTTGTGTGACCGTGCCACCCGTTTCCTTGAATCCTTGAAGGCCGAAAACAATCACGTAACCCGACTTTGGGATGGTGCCGGTTTGCCGGTATCTACCGCTGCCGATTCGCAGGCTCTGCTTCAACTTCAAAAGGAATATTGTGACAAGAAAGACTGCTTGCGTTGCCGGTTTGGTTACGAGTATCTGAAACATAGATGATAATAATTATCGCCCCATAGCCTTAGCATTTTATTACTTTTATATTATCTTTGCGCATTGAAAAATAATCCGAGTATATGAAGGCTATCCGCTTTGTTTTTTGTCTGTTTGCGGCACTCATGCTGACGACTCTCAATGGTCTGGCTGCCGAAGAGGAGGATTTCAAGACATTTCTCCAGAAATTCACGTCCAGTGCTTCATTCCAGTATTCCCGAATCAAGTTTCCTTTGAAGTCTCCCATCGCCCTCTTGAAGGATGACGGTGAGACGGAACAGACTTTTCCCTTCACCCGCGAGAAGTGGGCATTGCTAGACGAAGAAACGCTGAAGGAAGGACGTACTACCGAAGAGGAGGGAGGTACCTATATTTCTCACTTCACTGTCAATGAGCCTGCCCATAAAGAGTTCGAAGCAGGCTATGATGAATCAGAACCTTCCCTTCGTGTGGTCTTTGAACTGACGGATGGCAAGTGGTATGTCACCGACTGCTATAACGACTGGTACAACTTCGATCTCCCTATCAATGAACTGGAAGAAACTATTCAGGCGGTACAAGAGGAAAACAAGGCTTTCGAAGAACTTCATCCTTGATGAAGTGGGGGCAGAAATCCGCCTCAATCATTATTTTATCCTTCTTCTGTACGATTTATGCCCCTCTTTTTCCAAAAAGAGGGGTTTCTTTGTACCGTACTAATACATTGAAATATGCGGTTACAACTTCTTTTGATGCAACTTCTCTTATGTGTCCTCCCCGGTATGGAGATGGGCGCTTCCTGCCGGCTTACCGCCTGGGTCGTGGAGGATTCTTCCGGAAAAGTGGAAATTACATGTATCGGCGATACGATGGATATTGTATCGCCGGACGGGCTGTCCCTTTGGTATAAGGAACGGTTGACGGGAAACTATGAGATTACCTACCGGGTACAAGTGGTGGTTGAGAATGGTAGCTACGACCGTCTCAGCGACTTGAATTGTTTTTGGGGGGCCGATGACCCCCGGCATCCGGATGACTTCTTTGCCCGCAGTGCATGGCGCAACGGCGAGTTCAAGAATTACAATACGCTGGACCTTTACTATGTGGGCTACGGCGGTAATGATAATGGAACTACGCGTTTCCGTGAATACCATGGAGAGTATTATGGAGTGGACGATGCAAAGATTAAACCCATCTTGAAAGAGTATACCGATGCCGCCCACCTTTTGAAGCCCAACCATTGGTATGAAGTTAAAATCCGTGTGGAGAATGGAGCCACCACTTATGCCATGGATGGTGAAGAGCTTTTCAGCTTACCGGTTGCCGATGGCAAAGGAGACGGCTATTTCGCCTTACGGTTGTGGCAGAACCACGTACGTTTTGCAGATTTCCAAGTAGCAAATATCGATAACCTTAAATAAACAGACATGATGCAATTCAGTAAATGGAAAATAGGAGCGGTAGCGCTCGTTTGCATGTTGCTGCCGGGCAGTGTACATGCACAAATCGTGAAGAATGAGCGCTTGCTTTCTTTTGAGGAGAAGCAGGTTCCGGCGTTTGTCACTACGGCAGCTGGTTCGCAGTTGGGCATTAGCGACGAACATTATAGGGATGGCGACCACAGTTTGAGCTGGACTTTCGAGCCGGGTGCCGCACTGTCTATCAAAAAAGACTTGAAGTTTGAGAAGAAAGACCCGACGGGGAAAGACACCTATCTTTCGGCTTTCATCGTATGGGTGTACAATGAGCAGGCCCAGGACAAGCAGATTCGGTTCGAGTTCCTGAAGGATGGCAAGGTATGCACCTCTTTTCCTTTTGGCATCAACTTCACCGGTTGGCGCGGAGCATGGGTATGTTATGAACGCGATATGCAAGGCACCCCGGAAGAAGGGATGGACGAAATCCGCATTGTAGCCCCCGACGTGAAAGGGAAACTCTTTTTCGACCATCTGATTACTGCCAGCAAGGTAGATGCCCGCCAGCAGACTGCCGACTTGCAGGTACCGTTTGTAAATAAGGGAACCACCAACCACTGGCTGGTTATCTACGAACACTCCTTGTGGAAACCGGACATCCCTCTGACAGACGTGACCGAGGCGCAGAAGCAGGATATACGGATTATGGAGAAGCGTTTCCGCGGCATGCTCTACACACCTTCCGCGCTTTCGGACAAGGAGATGCAGTCCATCCGTGAGAAGTATGATTTTTATCGGATTACCTACAAGAACGGCAAGGTAGCAGGACGTCCTATCTATTTCGTACGTCACTCCGAGGCATACGAACGTATGGTACCCGATTGGGACAAAGATATGTTCTCCAGACTGGGGATAGAGATAAGCGACTATTTCAACCTGATGAAACGCGTTGCCATCGCCTACAACAATGCGGAGGATGCGGCGCTGAAACACGAGTTGAAGCAGAAATTCATCGCCATGTACGATAACGCCACCGACCAGGGTATTGCCTATGGCAGTTGCTGGGGGAATATCCACCATTACGGATATAGTATGCGCGGTCTGTTTGTGGCTTATTTCTTGATGAAGGACGTGTTGCGTGAGGCAGGTAAGCTGGAAGAGGCGGTACGTACGCTCAACTGGTATGCCATCACCAATGAGGTATATCCCGAACCTGCCGTCAACGGTATTGATATAGATACGTTCAACACCAAGTTGCAAGGCCGCATAGCCAGCATTCTGATTATGGAGGATACCCCGGAGAAACTGCAATACCTGCGTTCCTTCTCCCGTTGGCTGGACAAAGGCTGCCTTCCTGCGCCGGGACTGGCCGGTTCTTTCAAGCCGGACGGTGCTTGCTTCCATCATTGCAACAATTATCCTGCCTATGCAGTGGGCGGTCTGGACGGTGCCACTAATATGATTTACTTGCTGAGTGGTACCGAGTTCCGTCTGTCCGAGCAGGCACACGAGACGGTGAAGAAAGTGCTTCTCACCATGCGTTTCTATTGCAATCTGAAGCAATGGTCGCTTTCCATGTCCGGACGCCATCCCAACGGGGGAGGAAGCCTGATACCTATCCAATATGCCACGATGGCCATTGCCGGTACGCCGGATGGCAAGCTGAAATATGACCCCGAAATGGCGGCTGCCTATCTGCGCCTGGTTGCCTATACAGAAGCTCCGGACAAGAATGCGCCCGACTATCTGCCGAAGGCTTCTACCCGCCACGAATTGGAGATGAAGAAGTTGCTCGAAGCCCAAGGCTTCCGTCCGGAACCCGACCCGCAAGGCAATCTGGCTTTGGGTTACGGCTGCGTGTCCGTACAGCGTCGTGACAACTGGGCTGCCGTAGTTCGCGGACATTCCCGTTATCTCTGGGCTGCCGAGCACTATCTCCCCGCCAACTTCTATGGCCGTTATCTGGCACATGGCAGCATGCAGATTCTTACCGGAAAACCCGATGAAATGGTTACTTTTGCCACCAGTGGCTGGCAGGAAGCCGGTTTCGACTGGAATCGTATTCCGGGTGTCACGAGCATTCATTTGCCTTTCGACCAGCTGCGTGCCCGGGTATTGAATGTCGATACCTTCTCCGGCATGGAGGAGATGCTCTATTCCGACGAAGCTTTTGCCGGCGGTTTGTCCCAAGCACATCTGAACGGTAACTTCGGTATGGTGCTGCATGAACATGATAAGTATAACGGTTCTCACCGTGCCCGCAAGTCGTTCCATTTCTTCGACGGCACCATTGTATGCCTCGGTACGGACATCGAAAACCTAAATACCGAATATCCAACGGAAACCACCGTGTTCCAGCTTGCCGCCACCACTCCCGAAACCCGCCGGTACTGGGAGTCCTGTCAGAGTGACGGGCAGACTTATATAGATCCCAACGGCGTAGGTTATTACATTTCCAAAGCCTCCCGCCCTGATGCCCGCTACGAGAAGAACTTCCCGCAAGTGACCGTGGGCGAGCGTAGCACCAAGCCCACTTCCGGCGACTGGGTGTCCTTGACATTACAGCATGGCAAAGCCCCGAAAGGCGCTTCCTACGAATATGCCGTGCTGCCCCACACGGATGCCGCCGCTTTGGAGGCATTCGCCAAGAAACCCACTTACAAGATTCTCCAACAAGACCGCAACGCCCACATTGTGCGTTCTCCGGCAGACGGTCTTACTTCTTACGTCTTGTTTGAGACTCCGCAAGCTCTGCCCGACGGCGGATTGTTGCAGAAAGCCGATACATCGTGCCTTGTCATGATACGCGAATATAAGGACAAGCTTCTGCTGACTGTCTCCCAACCCGACCTGGCCTTGTATCGTGGTCCGAGTGACGAGGCTTTCGATAAAGACGGAAAACGTATTGAGCGCAGTATCTATTCACGCCCGTGGATAAAAAATGTCAGTGGTGAAATTCCCGTGACCATTACGCTGAAAGGTTTGTGGAAAGTGACCGAAACTCCATATTGTCAAGTGGTGGTGGCCGACCGGAAGCAGACAGTACTTCGTTTTACCTGTCGCGATGCAGTGAGCCTTGACGTGGAATTGAAAAGGTGAACCTTAGAAATCGATTTTTAAATCCGATAAATTTGTACCATGATGAAATTCAAAGACGTACTATTTTGTACCACAGCTTTTGTTCCAGTTTTGTCGGGAGCCAAGGAGTTGCCGAATATTATCTATATTGTGACCGATCAGCAAACGGCTTCTGCTATGAGCTGTGTGGGAAATACGGATGTGCATACCCCGAATATAGACCGTTTGGCGCAGGCGGGTGTCTTGTTTACCAATGCTTATTGCTCTGCTCCCTTGAGCGGTCCTTCTAGGGCATCCATGTTTACGGGACACACATCCCATGAAATAGGTCTTGCGAGAAACAATGTGCCTATGCCCGATTCCTTGCGGGCAACGACCTTGGGAGTTCTGATGCAGCATGCCGGATATGAATGCGCATATGCCGGAAAGTGGCATGTACATACCGCTTCCATACCGGATCGGGAGTTTGGTTTTTCTGTCCTTCATCCGCACACCGACCACGGATTGGCTGAGGCTTCCGTTGCCTTTCTTGAACGGGAACACACCCGGCCCTTCTTTCTTGTAGTTGGCTTCGATAATCCCCACAATATCTGTGAATATGCACGTGGGCAGAATCTGCCATACGGCAATTTGCCTGAACTTTCTCAAGACGAATGGCCTGGATTGCCCTTGAACTTTTCCCGCCATCCTTACGATGCCGATGTGATAACCTATGAACAATCGCTGAACTATTCGACCTATCCCACGCGTCATTATTCCCCGGATGACTGGCGTCGCTATCGCAGTCTTTATTTCCGTTTGGTAGAAAAAGTGGATGCTGAAATCGGAAAGATTGTCGACATCATTGATCGGCGGAATCTATGGAAGAACACGGTAATTATCTTCACGAGCGACCACGGTGACGGTGTGGGAGCACATCAATGGAATCAGAAGTCTGCTCTTTACGAAGAAGTGGTGAACATCCCTCTGATAGTGACTCTACCCGGAAAGAAGAATGCCGGAAAAGAGATGCCGCAGCTCGTCAATGCAGGTGTTGACTTCTTTGCTTCCGTATGCGACTGGGCAGACATTCCTCTGCCCGGAGGTTTGTATGGCGTTTCTTTTAAATCCTTGGTTGAGAGTGCCGACCCAGAACAGGCACACCAACCTTATGTGGTCATAGAAACCACCTTCGACAAAGGTATTACCCGTGGTTGGGCTTTGCGTACTCCGCGTTATAAATATGTGTTGTATGATAAAGGAAACTATCGTGAACAGCTTTATAACATGGAGGACGACCGCGGAGAGATGCGTAACTTGGCTCTTGAAAAGAATTATCGGGAAGTGTTGCAGCAGCATCGCGCCTATTTGGGCGAATGGATGAGACGGCATCGTGTGGCGCAGATACGGCCTGAGGTACATCTAATCCCGAAGTAATGTTCTTTCCATTTTGTAACTGTTTGCATCGCTTGTGAAACTTCGGTAAGCTCAAAATCGGTTTCTCAAAGTTCTGCAAACAGTCGAGCGACGGCTACTTCGTAGTTGCTTAGCTTCGTTGTCTTATGGATGATTTTCTTTGCTTTCCGGTCGGCATTGGGAAGCAGGTATTCCCAAAAACTTTTCATTTTTGTCAGCAGTTGTAGGTCACCACCTTGTAGGCGTTCCTTGTAGGCATTGAACACTTCGTTGTGTAGTAGTCTCACTTTTTTTGCCATTTCATCGGAAGAAAGAGGATGTCCTTGCTGGTACTCCCAGGCCAAAGCAGGGTTGGCGAGCAATCCACGTCCTATGACAACACCAACCAATCGGGGAAAGCGGGCGACTATGCTTTCGATGTCATCTGGCGTGTGTATGTCACCGTTGTACAACAGTGGTTTGTCACATCCCTTGTAGAAGGCTTCAAAGCCATTCCAGTCAACAGTACCTTTATACTGCTGGATGCCTAAGCGCGGATGGAGAGTGACATGTGAAAGTGGCAGTTCGTTCAGTAGAGGGAGCAGGGCGAGGCACTCGTCCGCATGTTCCCATCCCAATCGCAGTTTTACTGAAAAGCGGATTTCCGGGAACTTCTCTACAGCGGTTTTCAGCAGCGCCTCTACCTCCTTGGGGTGGGGCAACATACCTGCTCCGTTGTGCCGCTTGACCAACATGGGAAACGGACAGCCAAGGTTGATGTCGGCTTCCCGATAGCCGTATTCGATGAAAAGGGCCATTATCTGCTCTAATTTATCGGGAGTCGGGGCTATGAGTTGCGGAATGAAGTGCATTTCCCTGTTGTTGTCGGGATGGATTTCGCGTATGTCCTTGCGACGGATTTCGCCGTGTTCCACACGTACAAACGGAGAATAGTAGGTGTTGATACCTCCGAAGATTCGGGCATGTGCCAAGCGGTAGGCCGAATCAGTGTAGCCTTGCAGTGGGGCGAAGTAGATGGGTAATCTGTTTTCGTTCATATCGGCAAAGATACATGTTTTCTTGCGAAACAGCACTTGCTTTGCCGAAATTCTATATTTTCCCCACTGCTTTCTCCGGCTTTTTATCGCTTGCTAACTATTTGTTCAGCAGGATAAATTCTATAGGCTGCCCGTGTCTGCAAGTCACGGTGAGTACTGTTTCTGTTTGTCCTACTTCTACGGTTACGTCCTCCTGCAGTGTTTTACATTTCCATTGACCTTTCAGTATCAACTTCTTCTCAATGGGGCGGCTTGGCTCTTTGGTGGTAAAAGCCTTTTCAGAGATATTCAAATTGGGGTCGCATACGCTGAGCAAGAGGTTGGAACCAGATTGCTTTTGCATTACCATCGTTTCTGCAGGGATGGAAAGGAATAGTTCGTCTTTTTGGGGAAGATAAGTTTCAAAAGCTGCGTATGCAGTGATACCTGTCTGTTTATCGATAACCACATGGGCGATACTGTCTTTGTGGAGTATCTGGTAAGGTGCTTTCCGTCGGGCGGCATCCAGTTCTTTTGGACTGGGCTGTATCAATACCATATATTCGTATCCGGCATTTTGTGGCGCTGCCCCATGATTGATATAGGCAGAAGCAAAAGTTCCTTGTGTCTTGGCACGGGTTTTTTCATGGTGGGAGTCTTGCCGGGCAATCTGTATCTGCACGTTATCTCCATTCACCAGATAGTAATTGTTATATCCATCTTGGATGCAATGACGTTTGCCATCGTTTAATTCTTGGTGGAAAGGCACGTTCTTTAGTTTGCCGTCTACATAGATGTCGCTTTTCCCCTTTTGGAAGGTACTTTGAAAGAGCGTTGTTTCCGTTGGGAAAGAAGCATTGCTATTGCTGATACCCGTACCCAGACATATCATACGGTTATTGAAACAGAACACAGATTTGCGGGCAACGAAATCGGGTGTGAAGTTTTTCAAGTTACGTTCCATCAGCTTCATGGCAAACATACCGTTCTTACCTTCAAGGGAACTGCTGCCGGAGAAGTTCTCTTTGGAATGTGCCATGGTGGTACCGGGCAGAGGACTGTCTAGTAAGTCGAACGGTAAATGTATTGTGGTGGTTCCGGGCAGACGGTTCCAGTCCCATCCGTTTTCATCGAAACCGCTGGCTTTGCGCGACGGATAACCCATGATTTGGACGGAACCATAACTTTGGTAACGTCCGTAACGATTATCTTTCCTATAGATTTCGGATCCCCATACATCGGTAGTATAGCCTTTCAAGGTTACCATCCAGTCGTTTCGGCGGAAAATGCCTGCCGAACCATAATTGTATACAAAAAAGCCTTGCGGAGCTTTTGCGGGGGTAATTCCTTCTTTTCTGAAATAGATGGCTTCGGGAGTATCATTGTTGCAAAGCCGCATATAGTCTGCTGCTAAGTGGTGGTCGAAGGTATTGCTTTCTCCTGATAAATCTCCGGCAAGGGCAAGATAGGCAAAGGCAGCTACGTCATTTTCTTTCATGGAACCTCCGAAAGGGTGTCTTCCGCTGATACCGATACCCCATTCATAGATGTTGCAATAATTGCGCATAGATATGAATGCGGATTTCAGCACCTGGCGTGCTTCCATGGTAGGCACGTACCGGGTATGGCTGGTGAGTGCTATGAACTGCCCTACCATGGCGAGCACTCCGGTGGTATAGGCAGGATAGAATCCTCCGTGGTGGAAGGTTGTTCCGTCTACCTTGATACCGCCAATGGTTCCCGGACTGTATTGCAAGGAACCACTCAGCCATCTGGAGAGTCCGGCAAGGGCCCGTGCTCTTTCCCTTTCGTCCACAAACAAGAGTGCAGATACGGTTTTTGCCATCAGCAGGGTGTGCCAGCTATCCAGTAATTCGTCCCGTCCGTATTGGAAAGGTATCCTTGTTTCTTGTAATGCTGACCAGAAGATAAGTGCTGAGAGAATATTATCCCTATTGGGAGCTTTCCAGATAGCGTCGCGCATCAGCCATGCCGTAGTATATATTTTTCGTACCTGATAACCGTAGTGATGGTTGGTGCCCATGCCACTGCCAAAAGCGAAACCTTGGTTGATAGCGTAGTCCCAAACGAGGAAGTAATTCTTTGCCGATTGGGCAGAATGGTTGTAGTAAGCATCGTATGCAAACCCCGAGAGCATATCTTCCAGATCGTTCCAAGAGAGTTCGCCTTTTCGACGGTTTAGTTCATCGGGTGCTACAACGGGAGCACCGGTGAAACCGTTACTGGATGGACGGATATTGGCCGCCTTGAATGTGCTGTAGGCTTTTGATATTCCTTTTTTAGGTGCTTTTGGGGTGTCGAGTATTGCGGTCAGCCGTGCTTCTACAGTGGCCAGTTCTTGTTTCTCGTCGGTGGTTAACGATTCGCTCAGAGGTAGGTCGTATTGATATTGTTCCCATTGCCAGACGCGGCACCAATGCCACAGGTCGCGATAGGTCAGCGAGTTATTGGTCGGCATCTGCAAATCGGGAGTAGTACGGTCATTGATTTTTTTTACCGGGAAGGTCAGTCGGTCTATAAAGACTCGTCCGGTGCGGTTGGGGGCAATGATACGGTAACCGGCAATTTTCTTATCTTGTTTGTCTCCTTGCATGTGCTTGAAGCTTATCCAGCAGGCGCGCCATCCGGCAGCGTATAGTCGGAATCCGAAGTGATGGGAAACATGTCCGTTGGGAGAGTAAAATTCAAAACGCAGGGAGTCTTGCTGAGGCTTTTCATTGTATATCCACAGAGTGATTCCGTTGTCGCCCTCCAGGGTAAAAACAGATTCGGATGGAATGTCCAATATGCTGTTAGGAGAGAATTTCCACTCCAGGCTCTTGCTTCCTTCTTTATAGTATGATGATGATAACGCCAACTCTTGTTTATCGGAACTTTTGAAGTTACAGGGGATTTCTTCTTCGAAACTTACGAATTGTGCAAAAGCGGATGAACTAAGATAGGTCAAAATAAATAGCAACTGAAAAAACTTTCGTGTCATAACTATCAGGTTAAATAAGGTAATTAATTGATTGTGTTACAAAATTACGGAATATTGTTTTCATAAGATGTGTGGATTGTACAAAACAAGTGGTAAAATCATTCATTAAAATGAGGAGAGTAATCTCTCGATTACCCTCCTCTGCACAAATAAAATTAATTAAGGTCTATTTGATTATTTGTGATATAGAGATAATAAGGTTAGAAGTCTTGCGGTTTTATTACCACCATTTGTTCTGTTTTAGTTTAGTATTCACGGACAGTTCTTTGTTGGGAATGGGATAGAACTGATGTTTTTCTTCTGTTTTGGCTGCTACAGTAGCGGCGAAGTCATATTTGCCACCGGTCTTGTCGGCCTTGGCTTCATTTTCACTCTGTGAGTTCCAGCGTTTGTCGGCTGCTGCCGTACCCAGTGTATTCTGCATTCTTTCCAAGTAAATTCCCCAACGTACCAAATCGAACTTACGTATGGACTCGAAGCAAAGTTCGCGGGCGCGTTCATCACGTAATTCTTGTTGGAACTGGTCGTATGACAAGTTTTTGAGTTCCGGAATGCCGGCGCGCTTGCGTACAAGATTTATTGCTGTATAAGCCAGGTCCGTAGGTTGCTTGTTCACTTCATTTTCGGCTTCGGCCAGCATTAGCAATACGTCGGCATAGCGCAGAATCGGATAATTCTCGGGAGTCCAGTTCTTGTTCTTGTTTTCGGCTGTTTCCCACTCACGGCGGAACTTGCCACAACGGCGCATGGTGATTTCATGGTCTTTCCATTTTACTTGCACATCTTTCGCATTCAAGTAATAAGGTGCCATGGAAAGGTCACGACGTTTGTCTGTACTGTTCTTTTCAAATAAATCCCAAAGGACTAATGTACCTGCATAGAAAGCATAGGTATAACCTTTACCCGTGGCGTTACCATTTCTTTGGGCGTTACCGATGGTATTACCAATACGGCTTTCGGTATAATTATTGTCAAGGCGAGTACCTATAAATTCTACTTCCCAGATGGATTCGTTATATTCAGTGTCATATTTATCTGTTGCCATACACTTCCACATGGCGTACACATCAGGGTTTAAGTCATGTTTCTTGGATTTGTAGACTTCATTGGCATATTGAGCCGCTTTTTTATAATAGGCTTCTCCACCGTCGGAAGGTTTTCCTGCTCTCCATAAGCATACGCGTGCTAGGATGCCATATACAGAAGTTTCTTTCACGTGGGATGGGCTTTTGTCATATTCTTTTTTGTCAACCAAGGGAATGCAATCTTCCATTTCTTTGATAATCCAGTCTAATGCTTCCGCATTGGAGGTGGCAGGCATACTGGCGGCATTGATGTCATCTAAAGATTGTTTGCGGATAGGCACCTCATAGAAAGCCTGTACAAGTAAGAAGTGATAGTAAGCACGGAGGAACTTAGCTTCCCCTTTGATTCTATCTTTGGCGATTTGACTCATTTCTGCCTTGTCTATGTTCTCAAGCAAACCATTGGCGTTTTTAATGCCGGTGTATAGTGCTTCCCAGATATTCCATATTTCTTGAGTGGTGCTGGTATAGTCGTTTGCCCATAGCTTACCGGAAAAGTTGCTGTTGCGCGTATAGTAGCTCAGGTCATCTATATTGGTCATTTCTGTGGAATAGAAATTACCATATAAGTTGGCGGTTGCCATTGGGTAATATACTGCGGCAAGTGCCATGGTACATTCAGACTCGTTTCTATAGAATGTGGTTGGTGAAACGAAATCGTATGGTTCGGTTCCTAAGAAGTCACATGAAGTCATAGAGACTACTCCTATGAGGACAAGGGCTTTTTTGAATATATTATAGAACTTTTTCATCATTGTTTTTGTTTTATACGTTTGTTGTTAGAAAGTAAGGTTCACTCCGATAGATGCGTTGAAAGAGCGTGGATATGCAGACCAGTCGAATCCGGGAGTCAATACCGAATTACGTGTAGATACTTCTGGGTCTGAGCCGGAATAGCCTGTAATGGTAGCGATGTTTTCAGCGGAAACAAATACTCTGGCAGAGCTGATGAATGCTTTTCTCAGCATCTGTGCCGGAAAATTGTAACCTAAAGAGATAGATTTCAGTTTCAAGAACGAACCATCTTCCACATAGAGAGAACTATACTCGTTGGAGCCGAGGGCATTTGCACGGGGCATGTTGCTATACGGGTTTTCGGGAGTCCAACGGTTGGTATAGGATGCAAACATGTTAGTGTTCTTCTTCTTGGCGGGATTTTCAAAGACCATTCGGTTAGCGTTCAGAATATCATTTCCTAAACTCCATTGCAAGAAGATACTGAGGTCCCAATTCTTATAGGTAAAGCTATTGGTGAAACCGCCGGTGCATGTGGGCAGGCCGTTACCGATGGTGGTACGGTCTTTGTCATTGATGATACCGTCGCCTGTATCAGGAATACCGTCGCCATTGGTATCTATCGTAGGCATGTCTTTATATTTGGGGTCACCGGGTTGGCAGCCTTTCACGTAAGAAGCGATACCCTCTTTCAGGGTGTACACTTTCTTGCCTTTGTCGTCCGTAGTGATGTTGAAGTCCGATTCTTTGTAGGTACCTTCATAAATGAAACCATACATCTTGCCGGCCGATTCGCCGATACGGCTGACGTATGCGGGCATGGTTTTGTACTTGTTGTCCCAGCTTACATAACTTGTAATTTCACCTTTTCCTTCCGTCAATGCGGTAATCTTGTTGGAGTTGAATGCTATATTGAAGTTGGAAGTCCATGAGAACTTCTTATTCTTCAGGTTGATAGTTTCCAAAGTAAGCTCGAAACCTTTGTTCTTGAGTTTACCGACATTGAGCGTTGCACTGGAGAAACCGGAACTGCCTGGAACATCAGCTCTGAGTAACAAATCCTTAGTGGTTTTTATATAATAATCGGCAGTCACGTTGATACGTCCGTCGAAGAAACCTAAATCCAGACCGAGGTCTATTTGTTCGGTAGTTTCCCACTTGAGTTGTGAATTGGCTTTATTGGCAATATGGAAACCTGGGGTAAATGAACCATTCCAAGGATATTTATACACGTTGTCGCTTGTAATCAGTTTGGCCATGTAGTCAAAGTCGCCCACACGGTTGTTACCTGTCTGGCCGTAGCTGAGGCGTAGTTTTCCATTAGACAGCCAAGAAGCATTTTCCGATACAAAAGCTTCGCGACCGAAAGCCCATGCCACAGATGCAGAAGGGAAATATCCCCAGCGGTTGTTTTTCGGGAATTTAGAAGAACCGTCGGCACGCATGGTGGCGTTAAGGTAGTATCTTGAATCATAGTTATAGTTGATACGACCGAAATAGGACATCATCTTGCTTTCTCCCTGGTTGCTCTCTATGGTTTGGTTGGTACCTTTATCTAGTCCTGCCATACCGAAAGACTCATTACTGATATGTTCGGTTGCTACGGAGTGGGAGTAATTGCTGTTCTTCTGTAAACTTAAACCTGCCAGTACATTCATGCTGTGAAGTTTTTTATTGAACTGATAGGTCAATGTGTTTTCGTTCAGATAGCTTCTGAATTCATATTGGTACAAATTAGCATTGATACCTTTACTTTGTGTATTGGAAGGGTGAGAATTACCGGTACGGGTATTAGGACCATTAAACTCTTCTTTCTTTATGTCACGGCTCGAATAGCCTGCTGCAACTTTAAACTTCAAGTTCTTGATGATTTCATACTCTGCACTCAAGTTGGCTTGCAATGTGTTGGTAGTGTTCCTGCGATATTCGTTCTTGGCCGACAATACAGGGTTGAAGCGATAGTCTTCTGCCATGTCTATATCGGTATCGTAAATTTCGTCTTTTAAGTCGGCGCCTGACGGAGATACGGGACGGTAAGCCCATACACTGTACATGAATGCGGTAGACATGGCGCTGGTGTTGTTCGAGGGATTGGGCCCGTTCTGTGTTGTACTGGCAAAGTTGGCGTTGGCATCTACCTTCAGTCTCTTGTTGAATTGCTGGCTGAGGTTGACACGTGCCTGGTATCTGTTTAAGTCAGAATTGATGATGACGCCTTCCTGGTCATTGTAAGATACGGAAGTAGAATATTTCAAGTCGCCGGCATTGCCATTCAAAAGCACGTGATGGTTATGGCTCATGGCTGTGCGGTAAATCTCTTTCTGCCAATCGTAGGATTTGAATTTGCGGTAATCCTCCAGTGTATTTCCATCTTTCAGATACATGTTCTTGAAATCCTCTGCACCCATGACTTCTTGTTGGAGTTTCACAAATTCATATCCATCCATCATTTCGGGGGTATTGTTCACCAGTCCTACCGTGAAACTTCCGTTGTAGGAGATGGTCGGTTTTCCAGATTTGCCTTTTTTCGTAGTGATGATAACTACACCATTAGCACCACGCGAACCATAGATGGCGGTGGCGGAAGCATCTTTCAAAACGTCAATGGATTCGATGTCATTCGGGTTTAAAGAACCCATGTTAGAGGTTTCTTGCGGGAAACCGTCGATAACATATAGAGGCGCTGTGCTTTGGGTCAATGAACCGGCACCACGAATCACGATGTTGAAGTTGTCACCCAGTCCGCCGTCCGTCGATGAAACCTGCACACCTGCAATACGTCCTCCTAAAGACTCAGCAACATTGTTTACCGGAGTTTTGACTAATTCCTTGATGTCTGCTTTCGCGATGGAACCTGTCAGGTCTTTGCGGCGGACATCGCCGTAACCCACTGCCACTACCACTACTTCTTGCAGTTGTTGTGAGTCTTCTTTTAAATTGATGGAAAGTTTCTGCTGATTGTTTACCTGAATTTCTTGTGTCTGATAGCCGATGAATGAGATAACCAGAGTTCCTTTGGCTGGTACACCGGACAAAGTGAACTCTCCGTTCATATCGGTGATACTGCCATTGCTTGTACCCTTCACGAGGACTGACGCACCGATGATCGGACCGAAGTCATCATTCACCGTTCCGGAGACGGTCAGTTCCTGTGCATTGGCCTGCGTGGCAAATAGGACAAGTAACATAATACCTAATGCTTTAAAGAAGCTGGATTTTTGTTTCATAAATATTAATTTAATTAGTTAATAATAAAGGTTGTTTCTTCGTCTTGTACTCACTTTGGGGTGAAATCACATCGCAAATGTAGGGGATGGAATATACAAACATATCCGTTAATAGTTCGCAAAAAGTACGAATTCGTACAAAACCCGCGGACGGCAACACTCTTGTACTTTTATCTCCCTCCGTTTCACGGCTCTTTCATTTAAGGGAGTTAGAAGGAGTTATCGCCCTTTAACTCCTTTAAATGAAAGGGCCGTGCCTCCGTTTTAGTCCTTTGCGCCCTTAACCTTTTCCAGCAGGGCGGAGAGCGCTTCTATCTTTTCCGGATGGGCATCTGCCACATTGTCTTTTTCAGACGGATCGACGGAAAGATTGTACAGTTGGGGCTGCGGGGCGTTTCCCATTTCCGTTTGGGTCCAATACTCCAGTGCGGGTTTGTCGCTGGGCTCTATGTATTTCCAGTCTCCCTCGATAATGGAGAGCGTATTGTCCAGATTTTGCTGTACGATATAGTCACATCCGGCGGTGTCGGTTCCCAGAAAGTTGTTGAGCTGGTCGCGGCTGTCGGGAGCGGTGCCTGCTTTCAGTGGATGGTCCAGCAGGGCGGCGAGTGAGGCATAGACGTCAATCATGGAGAAAAGGGCTTGTTGTTTGCCGGGCTTGATGCCGCCGGGCCAGCGTACGATGAAAGGGATGCGTGTGCCGGCATCGAAGGCGCTGTATTTCCCGCCGCGGTAGTGCTTCATGGGAGTGTGGCCGTTCAGCAGTTCGCGTGCCCGGTCCTGATAACCGTCGTCTATGACGGGACCGTTGTCACTACAGAATACGAAAATGGTGTTGTCGGCAATGCCGAGGCTGTCCAAAGTGTGCATGATTTCACCCACGGTCCAGTCCAGCTGGAGGATGACGTCGCCACGTACGCCCAAACCACTCTTGCCGGCGAAACGCGGATGTGGCACGCGGGGAACATGTACATCTTGCGTACCCATATAAAGGAAGAAAGGTTCGTCTTTATGGGCTGTGATGAAGTTCTTGGCCTTGTCTGTAATCACGTCGGCAATGTCTTCGTCTGTCCAAAGGGCGGATTTGCCGCCGGTCATCCAGCCGATGCGGGGGATGCCGTTGATGATGGTGTTATTGTGCCCTTGGCTGGGTTTCATCTTGACGAGTTCGGGGTTTTCGAGACCGGTGGGCCAGTCACCGACCTTGTGGTCGTAGCTCACAGTGATAGGGTCGTTGGGGTCGAGGCCCACTACATGTCCGTTCTCTACAAAGACGCAGGGAACGCGGTCGACGGTAGCGGGGATGATGTATTCATAGTCAAAGCCGATGTCTTGGGTGTTCGGTTTGATGGAGTGGTTGAAGTCTGTACCGCCTTTAGGGCCCAGGCCGAGGTGCCACTTGCCCACTGCTGCAGTGGCGTAGCCTTCTTCCTTGAACATATCGGCCATAGTGACGCAGGCGGTATCGATGATGAGTTCGGAATTGCCCGGAGCGATGCCGGTATTCTTCTGTCGCCAGGGATACATGCCCGTCAGCAGGCCGAAACGGGAAGGAGTGCTGGTGGAAGAAGTGGCATAAGCGTTGGTAAACTGCATGCCTTGTCCGGCAAGGCGGTCAATGTTGGGAGTGCTTACTTTGGTGGCACCGTAACAGCTCAGGTCGCCGATACCCAGGTCATCAGCAATCAGATATACTACATTGGGCTTCTGCGGCGAGTGCTCCGAAGTCTTGTCTTTAGGTTGGCTTCCGCATCCCGCTATCAGGGCTGCACCGGGAATCAGAGACCACAAGGGGGAAAAATGCTTCATAGTTCTTTGACTTTAGATTGTAATTCTGAGGTCAAAGGTAAGAGGTTTTATGGAATCGGGTGTATAAGGAAGTACAAGGGAAGGGAGAAAAAGTACAAACCGTATCATGCGATGGCTTGATGTACAATATTAAGATGTCTCTTCACTGTCTTCCGTACTTTCCTCTCCTCCATTCTCTCCTTTGCGGTAGGCCAGTGGGCTGACATGGTAAATGTCCTTGAAGCATTTGGAGAAATAGCGTGAAGAACTGAAACCGATCCGGTCCGCAATTTCAGTGATATTCAGCTCCGGATTGTTGCGCAGCATTAGAGCGCCTTTCTTCAGGCGGATGGTCAGGATAAAGTCGTTCGGAGTTTGTCCGGTGATAGCCTTCAGCTTGGTGAACAGATTGGTGCGTGCCATTGCCATTTCACGGGCAAAGACGTTGACGTTGAACTCCGTATCGTCCAGATGTTGCTCGATGACTGCCATGGCACGGTCCAGAATCTCCTTGTCTATGGGGTTGGTGGCAAGCATCTGTACAAAGGCTTGCGGCTGCTTGCTGAACTTCTCCTGCAGGAGGATGCGCGAGTTCACGAGGTTGTTGCAGCGCGAAATCAATAGATTGGTGTTGAACGGCTTGGTGATATAGTCGTCCGCACCGATGCGCAGTCCCTCGATGTTCTGTTCGATGGCAGTCCGTGCAGTGAGCAGCACCACGGGAATATGGCAGGTGTTGAAGTCACTTTTTATCTGTTTGCACAGTTCCGTTCCCGACATGTTGGGCATTACTACATCGCTGACTACGATATTGGGCATTTCGCTGCGCACCAGTGCGAGTCCTTCCGCTCCGTCGGCCGCAGTCAGCACTTCGTAGAAGGGCTTGAAGATACCTGCCAGCATGTCGCGGATGGAGTCGTTGTCTTCCACTATCAGGATTTTTGCATCCGGGAGTCGTTTGATGGGAGCACTCTCTTCCAGCTCCGCCTTGAGCAGGGCATCGTTTTCCGGTTTGGGAATTTCTATTTGTTGCACACTGTCTGCATTCTTGTTTATTTGCTCTTCGTCAAACTGTGCGTTCCCCAATTGCAGGTTTACGATGAAGCTGCTACCTTTGCCCAGTTCGCTTTCCACACGGATGGTGCCGTGATGGAGCTCCACGATACCCTTCGTCAATGCCAGGCCGATACCCGTACCCGTCTTGCTTGCATCCGTAGAGTCCATTTGGTCTATCTGGTAGAAGCGGTCGAATATCTTGTCCACTTCCCGGGCATCTATGCCGCTGCCGGTATCGGTCACGCGGATGACGGCATTGCTGCCTTCGGTCTTGATGCTGAGGGTGATGCTGTCTTCCGCCTTGGTATGCTTGACGGCGTTGGACAGCAGGTTGTTTATCACTTTCTGCATCTGTTTTTGGTCATACCATACTTCGAGGCTGTCTGTTTCCTTCTCGAAGTAGAGGCTGATTTGTTTGGCGCTGGCATATTCCAGGAAAAGCAGATAGTTTTCGTATAGGAAGTTCACGATGTTGTGCGGACTTACCTTTATCTTCATGTGCCCTTGTTCCTGCTTGCGGAAGTCGAGCAGCTCGGTGATGAGTTCCCGTAGCTGTATGCTGTTCTTGTAGATGCCCAGTACCTTGTTATATATGGCAGGCGTGAAGTTCTGGAGTTGCATCAGCGTTTCCACTTGGGCCACGATGAGTGTCAGCGGGGTGCGGAATTCATGGGAAATGTTGGTGAAGAAACGTAGCTTTGACTGGTTCAGGGCCTCTACGTCACGGATGTGCTTCTGTTCGTACTTCAGTGATTCACGCAACTTGATTCTGGACTTGTAGGTACGCACCAGATACCAGAGCAGGATTCCCGTCACTATCAGGTAGATAAGATAGGCAAGGGGAGTCTTGTAGTAGGGAGGCAACACGTGTATGGTCAGGTGGACTTGCGGACAAAGGCTCTCGTCTTTTCCGTTGGGCTTTATAATCAAGTTATAGGTTCCGGCGTTTAGGTTGGTATAGGTGATGTTGTGCAGTCCACGGGCACTGTTCCAGTCGTTGGAGAAGCCTTCCAGCTTATAGATGATGTCGTCTTTGTTGGCGGCTACATAGTTTGAAGTGGCAAACTCTATGCTGAACATGGACTGGTCAGCGTTGAGCGTAATCTCGGGGGTGCAGTACAAGGCTTGCTGCAGGATACCGGTCTCATCTCCCACTTGTATTTCCGTTCCGTTCACAATGAGGCGGGAGAGGATGATTTTGTAGGGTTTTGGTGTGAAGTTCAACTCCATTTCGTGGAAAGAAATCATTCCCTGCGTGCCTCCCAGGAATATTTCTCCGTCACGGGTCACGCAAAGGGCATTCTCATTGACGGCAGTCATTGGGAAACCGTTTTCGGCACTGTAGTTCAGGAATGCCTTTTGCCGGTAGTCGAAGATGGAGAAGCCTTCGTTGGTGATGAGCAGCAGTTTGCCGCTGGTAGGGGATTCCTGCGTCTCGTAGATGCAGTCGCTGGAAAGGCCGTTCTTCGCTTGGTCAAAGTTCTCGAAGTCGTTGCTGGCAGGGCGGTATAAGTCCAGTCCGCTGCCCGAAGTGGCGAACCACAGATTGCCTTTGCTGTCTTGGGTAATGTTGTTTACATTGTTGTTGCTGATGCTGTGTGGGTCGGCAGTATCATGGCGGTAGTTGGTCAGTTTGCCGGTATCGAAACGGTAGCTGAACACACCTTCGCCCGTGGCTGCAATCCAGAGCGTACTGTTGCTGTCGAAAGTGACATCTGCCACCATCTTGATTTTTTTGCCTTCTTTGCTGTCCTGGAACAGTTGTTGGCATTTCCCGTTGGCAGGGTCGAAGAGGCAGATTCCGTTTTGGGTGGCTATCACCAGGTGGTCTTGGTAAGGCGCGATATCGCGGATGATGTCGGAAGGCAAGGTCTCCGGATTACCTGCTTCCATACGGTAGTGTGTGAATCGCCCCGAGCGTATGTCCAGTCTGTTCAGTCCGCCCAGATGGGTTCCTATCCAGATGATGTCTTTGGAGGCATCATAATAGAGAGCCTTGATGTTGTTATGGGAAATACTGTTGGGACCGATTTCCGGGCGGAACCATTTGAACTCACGGGTACGGCGGTTGTAATAGTTCAGTCCGCCCCCTTCGGTGCCAATCCACAGATTGCCGTCCTTGTCTTCGATGGTGCGGCCTACAACCGGATTGCTCAGCCCCTTCTTTTCGATGGGCGAATACATATAGCGGCTGTATATCTCGTACTCGGGGTTGAAGTAGTTGACGCCGCCAAAGTAGGTCCCCAGCCACAGCGTTCCTTGGTTGTCCTTTACGATGCACCAGATGGAAGAGTGTGTCAGTCCGTCGCTCTGGGCATCACTGGCAGTGTGGTTCTGGAAGAGTCCCGTACTTTTGTCATACCGGTTCAATCCGTTGAATGTCCCAATCCAGATGTTTCCCAGATTGTCTTCACAGCAGGCTCGCACGAAGTTGGAAGAGATGCTGTAAGGGTTCTTTGCGTCGTATTCAAAGATTTCGATGGTTCCGTCGGTCTTTACATGGTGCAGCCCTTCTTCCCAGCTGCCAATCCATAACTCGCCTTCGCTGTCTTGGTATATGCTGGTGATGTTGCCTTTCAGGATGGGGTGGGTCAGCTCGTTCTTGTCCAGTTGCAGGCGGTATGCTCCGTTGGTGGTCGTTCCAATCCACATTTGTCCATTGTCCAGATGCATACAGCAGATTTCCAGACTTTTTCCGGGAAGCTGGTAATAGAGGTCAAAGTTCCCGGTCTGCTCGTTATAGCGGTAGATTTCATTCTGTTTTCCGATGAAAAGGGCCTCTTTGTAATATATGCTGTGTACATTTCCTTGCAGCAGGGTGGTGAATCTTTGGGTGGCGAGATTGAACTCGGCTACTCCTTCCGTACAGAGCAGGTAGATTTTTCCGTTACGGTTGCCGGCCATGCGCAGCACGGTGTTGCAGAAAAGGCTGTAAGGGTCGTTCTTCTGCAGCTTGTAAGTTTGTATGTCTTCTCCGTCATAACGGTTCAAGCCTTCTCGGGTTCCAATCCATAATACACCGTTTTCATCGATGTAAAGGCTGTTCACGGAGAATTGTGACAGACCGTCGTCGGTTGTCAGATGGTTGAAGGTGATGTTCTGCGCCTGCAGGGTTGCAGCAATCATGCTTACTGAGACAAGAAGCAGCCGGATGATAAACGTTCGCACTTTTCGGGTAGTTTTTAAGGTTTCAGTTACAAATATAGGTATATTTTGTACAAGACTTCTTATTTATTAGGCAGTTTTTGCGGTTATGTTTGGATAAATGTATAATTTTGGAAGCGCGCCGAACGATACTTGTCTTTTGATAGATGGCAATCGGCGTATCTTTGTAAACAAATTAATTCATTTATTATCATGAAAGACCTTTTATCTATTGTATCTCATTTTCAAATGCAGGGTACGGTTCGTGAAATCAAGCCTTTAGGCTCAGGCCTGATTAACGATACGTACAAAGTGACCACCGTTGAGGCCGATGCGCCGGACTATGTTCTGCAACGTATCAATCATGCCATTTTCCAGAATGTAGAGATGTTACAGTCTAATATCGAGGCTGTGACCGGGCATATCCGTAAGAAACTGGAAGAGAAAGGAGAAGCCGATGTCGAGCGTAAAGTGCTTCATTTCATCCCCACGGCCGAAGGGAAAACCTATTGGTATGACGGTGAGAACTACTGGCGTATCATGACTTTTATTCCCCGTGCCAAGACTTACGAGACGGTGAACCCCGAATATTCCTATTATGCGGGAGCTGCCTTCGGTAATTTCCAGGCTATGCTTGCCGACATTCCAGATACATTGGGCGAGACAATTCCCGATTTCCACAACATGGAGTTCCGCCTGAAGCAACTCCGTGACGCTGTGGCTGCCGATGCTGCGGGACGTGTGCAGGAGGTGCGGTATTTTCTGGATGAGATAGAAAAACGCGCTGATGAAATGTGTAAGGCAGAACGTCTGTACCGTGAAGGCAAACTGCCCAAACGGGTATGCCACTGTGATACGAAAGTAAACAACATGATGTTTGACGAAGACGGTACGGTGCTTTGTGTCATTGACCTGGATACGGTGATGCCCAGCTTCATCTTCTCCGATTATGGCGATTTCCTTCGCTCAGGTGCCAACACGGGGTTGGAAGACGACAAGAATCTGGATAATGTGAACTTCAATATGGAAATATTCCAGGCATTTACCAAGGGTTATCTGGAATCGGGCAAATCCTTCTTGTTGCCGATAGAGATTGAGAATCTGCCTTATGCGGCTGCCTTGTTCCCATACATGCAGTGCGTACGCTTCCTGGCAGATTATATCAACGGTGATACTTATTATAAAATCCTGTATCCGGAGCACAATCTTGTGCGTACCAAGGCTCAGTTCAAACTGTTGCAGAGCGTGGAGGAGCATACACCGGAGATGAAAAAATTCATTGACTCATGTATCTGAAAAAGTTTTTAATGACGATAGCGGCAGCTCTTTGCATGTTGCCGCTATCTGCAATTAATCCCCAAAATAGTAAAATGAAAGAATTGAATGTAAAGAAAGTAAGTGCGGCCAATATACCGGTAGAGTCGGTTCCGGCTCTTCTGGATGAAGAGAAGGTGGCGTTTCAGCCCGTAAACACAGTGAATTGGGCTGCTTTTCCTTATACTCCCGATGTGGAATTCCGCATAGCGCATACGGAAGATGCCATTCTGCTGCATTTCAAGGTAAGGGAAGCGAGTGTACGCGCAGTTGCAGGCCACGATAACGGTCCGGTTTGGGAAGATGCGTGTGTAGAGTTCTTCTCTGTGCCTGCCGATGACGGAGTGTACTACAATATGGAGTGTAATTGTGCCGGGACTCTGCTTATTGGGGCAGGTGCCGGACGTGGAAACCGCCAGCATGCCCCGCAAGAGGTGCTCGATAAAGTACAGCGTTGGGCTTCTTTGGGACGTGAGGCTTTCGACGAAAGAGTAGGTGAGTGTGCCTGGGAAGTGGCCCTGGTCATCCCTTATTCCGCTTTCTTCCTGCATGACATCACTTCGTTGGATGGAAAGACGCTCCGTGCCAATTTTTATAAATGCGGTGACAAGCTCCAGACTCCCCATTTCCTTTCCTGGAATCCGATAGGTCTGGAGAAGCCGAACTTCCATTGCCCGGAGTTCTTCGGTACCCTGCATTTCGAGTAGTAGTAGAACAAAAAATTACTCAACCTGCCCTCACCACTATCACCGCTTTTCTGAAACTCCCTATTCATCGCCCTTTCAAGGGTGAGTGAGAGCAAATAAAAAGGGTGAGGGCAAATTTTACCCTCACCCTTCCGAGCGTACCCGGTTGCTTCCTGCTTCTTTCCCCGTCTTTTATAGGACAAGACAGACCATTGTCTACAGAAACAGTATAATAAATACCCTTTATATACTTAATCCGTTAGTTCACAACACTGAACAGTTTGTTCCAGCATTAGAGAACACTTTGTTTCAGTATAGAAAAACACTTTGTTTTCATATAATGGAACGAACTGTTTTGTTAAGGGAAACAAAGTGTTCTCTATAAGGAAACAAAATGTTTAGTTAAAGGAAACAGTTTGTTTTACTTAGCATACTGCCTGGAATGAATGTGCATCAAAAAATAGTAAAAGATAATGCAGGAACTATTGTAGAGGAATATAGAAAAAGGCACGAACTACGCAGACTTACAGAAAAGAATTTATTCATCCGTATTGTCTGCGTGATTCGTGCCCGAAGAAGGGTGTTTACTTCACGATTCCTTTGGAATTCTTGATGAAGTTGATGATATTGTGTATCTCGTCACTCATCGGTACTTGGTCTTCAATCTTCTGCAAGGCATCCTGCACGCTGAAGTTTCCCTGGTATACCAGACGGTAGGCATTTACGATATGGCGCAATACACGTTCGGTCACCTGGTGTTTGTGTTGAAGCACAGCAGCGTTGATACCGTGGTATTCTGCCGGATTACCGTTCATGATGATATAGGGCGGCACATCCTTTGATATGCGGCAGCCTGCCTGAATCAGTACCCAACTTCCAATGTGGCAGTATTGGTGCAGAATGACGTTGCTGCTCAGAATGGTGCAGTCGTCTATCTGACATTCTCCGGCTACGGTAGTCTTGATACCCAGTACACAATGGTTGCCTATCTGCACGTCGTGGCAGAGGTGTACACCATCCATCAGGTAGTTTTCATTGCCGATGCGGGTGGCGCTTCCTGCATGGGTAGCACGGCTGACAACCACGTTCTCGCGGATGTCGTTATTATCACCGATAATCAGCATGCTGTTCTCTCCCGTATAATGGAAGTCTTGCGGTTCGGCACCCAGAACGGCATTGTGATGCACCTTGTTCCCTTTTCCCATGCGGGTACCGTGCAGAATTTTTGCCCCCGACATAATAATACAGTCATCACCGATTTCCACGTTCCCTTCGATAAATGCAAAGGGCTGGATGGTTACATTCTTGCCGATTTTTGCGGCAGAATCTACATAAGCTAACGGACTTATCATAGTAATTAGCGATTAATGATTAATGATTAGTGATAAATGGTTAGTGATTAGGATTTACTATTTCATTAATCGCTAATCACTAATCACTTATCGCTCATTTTATTCTCTTCCTCCTCCAAGCGCTTGATACAGACTGATGACTGCCTGCATGCTGCTGAAGGTGTCGGATACTTCTGCAAGCTGTGCGCTGAGGTAAGACTGCTCGGCAGACAAGACTTCCAGATAGGTCGACGTGCCTAAGTTAAACAATTCTTTTGTATCTGAGGCAGCTTGGCGGGCAGAATTTACTTGAATAGTGCGTGAAACGGCTTTGTCCTTCTCCATTTGATACAGGTGCAGGGCGTTGCTCACTTCATTTCCGGCATTCAGCAGGGCGGTTTGGAACTGAATCTTAGCCTGCTCCTCTTGTGCCTTGGCTTGTTTCAGACGGGCAATGTTGGCACCGCGATAGAACAAGGGTTGCGTCAGCGAACCGATGGCGGAAGCCAGCAGTTTACCCGGGTTGACGATACCTGCACCGGAGTTATTGGTCCAGCCTCCCGAACCGCTCAATGTAATCTGCGGGTAGAAAGCGGCACGGGCGCTGTTGGTATTATAGTAGCTGGCAGCCAGTGACATCTCGGCAGCTTTCACGTCCGGACGGTTGGATAGCAACTGCAAGGGGATACCTACTGAAAATTCCGTAGGCAGCTGTTGCTCTTCCAGCACACCGCGTGCGATGCTCTGTGCCGGTTGGTGCAACATCAGGCAGAGGGCGTTTTCGGTTTCGCGTATGCTCTGGCGTATGTCGGGCAGTGATGCCATGACTTGAGCGTAGGCAGTGCGGCTCTGCTCTACGGCAGCAGAAGTGGTTCCGTAGATGCCTGCATCTTTCATGGCTTGCACGGTCTCCAGGTTCTTTTTCAGAATCTCGACGGTGCCTTCGGTGATTTGCAGTTGGCGGTCCAGCATCAGCAGGGTGTAGTACATGTTGGCTACGCCGGCGATGACTTGCGTCTGAACGGCTTGTTCGTAGAATTGCGTCTGCTTCAAGCTAACCTTTGCTTGTCGCTTCGGGTTCAGCAGTTGACCGAAGAGGTCGACTTGCCAGCTTGCGGTGACGGGCAGGGAGTAGATTTGTGTAGCCTTTCCCTTGTCCCAGCTGCTGACGGTTCCTTGCGGAGACAAGGCAAGCATCGGAGCATAGGCAAGACGGGCAGACATCAGTGCGGCTTGTGCTTGTTTCACGTTCAAGGCGGCACTGCGCAGGTCACCGTTGTTGGTGAGTGCTTGCTCGATAAGTGTCTGCAGCTGCGGGTCTGTGAACACTTCTCTCCAAGGCAGATTACCGAAGTTGGCCGTATCTGCGGCTAATGTATCGTTCACGGACGCCGTGTCGCGATACAGTCCGGCAGTTGTTATGTCTTCGGGTCTGTCGTATGATTTGTAGATGTGGCAACTGCTCAATAAAGCAGTTGCGCACATCAGGCATATTATTTTCTTCATAATCGCTAATCGTTAATCACTATTTTGTATATTGTTCAATCTCCGGTTCTGCATCCGAGTTGTCCACATCTTCCCATTCCATCGGCTTGAATTTCTCCTGCAAGTACTGGAATGCCACGAACAGTGCGGGCACTATGAAGATTTGCAGAATCATACCGATTAACATACCGCCGATGGCAGACGTACCCAGCGTACGGTTACCGTTGGCACCCGCACCGGAAGCAAACATCAGCGGGAGCAGACCGACAATCATTGCCAACGACGTCATCAAGATAGGACGCAGACGGGCTGCGGCACCCAATACGGCTGCCCAGGTGATACTCATACCCATTCTGCGGCGTTCGAGGGCAAACTCTACAATCAAGATGGCATTCTTGGCCAACAGACCCATCAACATGATGAGGGCAATCTGCATATAGATGTCATTGGACATCGTACCCAGAATCATTTTCAGTGCCGGGATGCTGCCCAATGCGCCTATACCGCCTACAAAGAGGAAGCTACCCAGCAGACCGAACGGCACGGACAGCAATACGGATAAAGGCAGGATGTAGCTTTCGTACTGGGCACTCAGCAACAGATAAACGAATACGAAGCACAATATGAAGATGAGTCCCGTAGTGCTGCCACTCGTTTCGGCCTCTTCACGCGCCATACCTCCCAACTCATAACCGAAACCGGCAGGCAGGTTTTCCTGCGCCACTTCGGCAATGGCTTGCAGAGCCTGACCGGAAGTGTAGCCTGATGCGGGAGCCACCATCACCTTCATGGAGGTGTAGAGGTTGAAACGGCTGATGACGTCAGGACCATATACTTTCTTGATGGAGATGAACTGCGTGATAGGTGCCATCTCGTTGCCGTTGCGCACCTTGATGCTTTGCAGTGTTTCCATATTCTTGGTAGCATCAGGTTCGGCTTGTACCATTACGCGGTACATCTTACCGAAGCTGTTGAAGTTGGAAGCATACAAACCACCGTAATATCCCTGCAAGGTAGTCAAGATGTCATTGGGGCTGATGCCTGCTTTCTTACAAGCGGCAGCGTCAATGTCCAGCTGGTATTGCGGGAAGTGAGGGTTGAAGGATGTCTTGGCAGAGTTGATTTCAGGGCGTGCTTCCAGGGCTGCGTTATAGTTGTTCACCACGTCGAAGAAGTGGTTCAAATCACCACCCGTCTTGTCCTGCATGTTCAACTCGATGTCGCTTGAAGCCGAGTAACCCGGAATCATAGGCGGCGCGAAGAACAATACCTGCGCTTCCTTGATAATCTTTTGGGCGCGCATGTACAAAGTGGCGTACACAATCGTGGAGTTCTGCATCGTGGAACGTTCTTCCCAGTTCTTCAGCTTGATGATGAGTGAACCGTAGGAGGGGCCTTGACCGCCCAAGAAGCTATAACCTGAGATAACGGTACGTGACTGTACGGCAGGGTCTGCAGCAACCAAGCTGTCCACACGGTTCAAAATCTCTTGTGCGCGTTCTTGTGAAGTGCCCGGAGGCAGTGTCACAGCGCCCATGATGGTACCGGTGTCTTCGTTGGGCACCATACCGGTCGGGGTTATCTGCATGAATACGCCCAACAGTACAATAGAGCCGATAACCAGTCCTGCCGATATCCAGCGTTTCTGGATGAAGAACAGCACTTGTTTCTTATACTTGCCCAGGATACCGTTGTATGAGTCATTGAAGGATTGTTTGAACTTGTCGGTAGTCATACCTGCCAACGCCAGCACACTGATGATAATCATCAAGCTACACAGAATGGGGTGTTCGCTGAAGCTGAACAGACCGAAAATCATGCCCAGGATAGCTACCGTCACGAAGAGCAGTGTAATGCCGGGACGCATCAACCGGCCTATAGAGTCGGCATAACGTGCAATCATAATCTTGCGCGCTTCCTTGGCGGCAACGCCTACACGCTCTTTCAGACTTTCGTGTCCTCCATTATGAGGTTTCAAGAAGATGGCACACAGCGCAGGACTCAAGGTCAGGGCGTTCAGAGCCGAGAAACCGATGGCAATCGCCATGGTCAAACCGAACTGACGGTAGAAAGTACCTGCCGTACCTCCCATGAAGCTCACGGGAACGAATACGGACATCATCACCAACGTAATGGAGACGATGGCACCACCCAGTTCACTCATGGCGTCGATGGAAGCTGTACGGGCCGATTTGTAGCCCTGGTCCAGCTTGGCATGGACGCCCTCGACGACGACGATGGCATCATCGACCACAATCGCAATGGCAAGCACCATGGCCGAAAGGGTCAGCAAGTTGATACTGAAGCCAATCAGTTTCAATACAAAGAAGGTGGCAATCAACGCCACGGGAATGGCGATGGCGGGAATCAACGTGGAGCGCATATCCTGCAGGAAGATATACACTACGATGAACACCAGGATAAAGGCCTCGATCAATGTCTTGATTACCTCATGTATGGAAGCGAAGAGGAAGTCGTTGGCACTCTGTGCAATGTTTATCTTCAAGCCGGCGGGCAGTTTGCTGGAATAGTCGTCCAGTAGGGCCTCGATATCCGAGATGGTCTGCGTGGCATTACTGCCTGCCATCTGGAAAATGATACAACTCACGGCTTTATGTCCGTTTACCATATTGTTGAATCCGTATGACAGACGGCCCAGTTCCACATTTGCTACATCCTTCAGACGGAGTATTTCACCGTTCTCCAAGGCCTTGATGACAATGTTCTCGAACTCCGTAGTCTGTTGCAGACGTCCTTTGTAGCGCAGGGTATACTGGTAGGTTTGGTTACCGCGCTCACCCAACTGGCCGGGAGCCGCTTCGATGTTCTGTTCGCTCAAGGCGGCAACCACATCGTTGGGGATAAGTTTGTATTGGGCCATTACATCAGGTTTCAGCCAGATACGCATGGAGTAGTCTTGTCCCAATACCATGGCATCGCCCACACCGTTGACACGTTTCACCTCAGGGATAAGGTTGATGTTGGCGTAGTTTTCCAGGAACTCGATGTTGTACTGGTCTTTTTCATCATAGATGGAGAATACCATCAACATGGAAGTCTGGCGTTTACGGGTGGTTACACCGATTTTGGTAACTTCGGCAGGCAGCAAGCCTTGCGCCATGGAAACGCGGTTCTGTACGTTCACCGCTGCCATATCGGGGTCGGTACCTTGCTTGAAGTAGATGGAGATGTCGCCCGAACCGCTGTTGGTGGCGCTCGAACTCATATACATCATATTTTCCACACCGTTAATCTGGTCCTCCAGCGGAGCGATAACGGAGTTAAGCACCGTTTGGGCATTGGCACCTTGGTAAGTCGCACTTACCGATACGGTGGGAGGTGCAATGTCCGGGTATTGGGTGATAGGCAAGGTAGCCAGACCAATAACTCCTAAGATTACTATCAGGATGGAAATTACCGTTGATAGTACCGGACGGTTAATAAATCTATCTAATTTCATTTCATGAACAATTAAGGAATTAAAAATTGAAGAATTTTTTTATTTTTTATTCTTTCATTGAAACGCAGTCTGAATATTGCCTTCTTTCTGGTCTTTTAGGGCCTTCTGGTATTCGGCTTCCTTTTCAGCAGGCGTGATGGGCGTGATGGACTGTCCGTCCTTCAGGTTCTGTACCCCTTCGATAACGATTTTTTCGCCTGCTTTCAAACCTTCCGTCACGTAATAATACTTGCCGTCGTCTAAGCTGAACACTTTAACTTCGGTATTTTTCAGCGTGTTGTCCGGTTGCAGTACGAATACGAACTGCTTGTCCTGGATTTCGGTAGTGGCAGACTGTGGAATCATGATGACATCATGCAGCGGGTTGGGGAATACCACATTGCCGGTGCTTCCACTACGCAGCACGTTGTGCTTGTTGGGGAAGAGGGCACGCATGGTTACCGAACCGGTAGTCTGGTCAATGACTCCGCTGATTGTCTCCACGCGGCCACTGTCGGCATACATGGTTCCGTCGATGAGCTGCAACTGTACATTCGGCATCTTTTCCAGAATTTCCTTGGTGCTACCGCCTTCACGAATCTGTGACAAGAGTTGGCGTTCGGTCATGGAGAAGTAGGCGTACATTTCGGAGATGTCGGCAACGGTAGTCAGCGGGCTGGCTACGGAAGGACTAACCAAGCTACCCACGCGGTAGGGAATGCTACCTACTACACCGTCACTGGGGCTGGTTACACTGGTGTATGACAAGTTGTTCTTGGCATTGACCAATTGGGCATTGGCTTGTGCCAGTTGTGCCTTTGTCTGTGCCAGCTGGTTTTCGGCCATTTGCAAATCGTAGTCACTGATGATGTTTTTCTTGTTCAGTTCACGTTTGTTGTTTACAGTCAGTTCTTGTGTGTTTACGGCAGCTTTGGCTGTTTCAACAGCAGCTTTGGCCGAATTTACGGCTGCCTGATACTGTACGGGGTCGATACTGAACAACACTTGTCCTTTGCGCACTGTTGCGCCTTCATCCACGTGCAATTTTGTGATGAACCCACTCACCATCGGGCGGATTTCTACATCTTGTTTACCCTTGATAGTAGCAGGGTAGCTGTTTGTCAAGTTGGCAGTGGTGGTCTTTGCCTCAATCACTGCAAATTCGGGAGCTTTACCCGTTCCTTTGTCGCCTTGTCCGCAACTGCTGAGCAGTGCCAGGCAACATGCCAATAATACTAATCTACTCTTCATACTCTTTTTTGTTCTCTGTATAATTTTATATTCTTCTTTTTTTCGATTCTTGAAAGGCGTTTTTGTGTGTAATTCATGATTTAGAAATAAGGCAGGAAAAAGAAAACTGAATACTCCTATTCAGTTTTCGTCTGCAAAAATATTCTTTTCTTAGTATATAAGGTGTGAAACACTTCCTTTTTTAACTATGTTTCATACATAGATGAGAACGAAAGGACATTTTTTGATTAAAATACTGTAAAGCATACCGCTAATTGGCAGATAACCTTTATTTTTGCAGCATGTTAGAACGTAAACGCCATACTAAAATGAAGCCGCTTTTCCGCAGGTTGTTGGGGGGTGTTGCCATAGCTGCCGCACTGTATTCTTGTGCCAGTGTGGGCCGTATTGAAGGAGGACCTTATGATGAGACTCCTCCGCGTTTTATTTCCGGTACTCCCACGCCCGGCGCACTCCATCACAATAAAAATAAACTTTCCATTGAGTTCGATGAATTTATCAAGCTTGACAAGCCGAATGAGAAGATTGTAATATCCCCTCCGCAGGTGCAGCAGCCCGAAATTAAGTCTAATGGGAAGAAGGTGGTCATCACTCTGCAGGATACATTGAAACCCAATACTACTTATACATTCGATTTTGGTGATGCCATCCAGGATAATAATGAGGGGAATCCCTTGGAGAATTTCTTCTATTCTTTCTCTACGGGCGACCGTCTCGACTCTATGGCTGTGGCCGGTACAGTACTGAATGCGGCCAATCTTGAACCGGTGAAAGGAATGCTGGTCGGTCTGCATGCCAATCTGGCCGACTCCGCTTTTACCAAACTTCCTTTTGAGCGGGTGGGGCGTACGGACAGTCGTGGACGCTTCTCTATCCGTGGAGTGGCTCCCGGCAAGTATCGTATTTATGCCTTGCAGGATGCCGACCAGAATTTTGCCTATTCCCAGCCGACGGAAGTGATAGCTTTTAATGACTCTATCATCATTCCTTCCATGGAAGAGCGCATGCGCCAGGATACGACCTGGATAGACTCGCTGACAGTAGATACGATTGTAGAACGTCAATATACCCACTACCTTCCGGATGATGTTCTGCTGCGTGCTTTCAAGGAGCTTTCCTTCTCGCAACGTTTTTTGAAGGCCGAACGGTTGACTCCGGAGAAGTTTTCGCTCTATTTCACTGCTCCGGCAGACACGTTGCCTTTATTGAAAGGATTGAACTTTAATGAGGAAGATGCGTTTGTTATAGAACAGCCTACCGGCCGGAACGATACGATTCATTATTGGATAAAGGATTCTCTGCTCTATAAGCAGGATTCCCTGAAAATGAGTATCACCTATTTGTATACGGATAGCCTGAAACGATTGGTACCCCGTACCGATACTTTGAATGTGCTGGCGAAGTTGACATACGACAAGCAGCAGAAACAGAAGCAGGAAGCGAAGGAAAAGGAACAGAAAGAGCGTGAGAAGAAAAAGAAGAAGTTGAAGGAAGGTGAGGTGGAAGAGCCCGAGCCGACGGAATTCCTGGCTGTAGATGTGTATGCCCCTTCTGCAATCGATGTATATGATTATCTTACTCTGTCGTTTACGGAGCCGGTGGCAAGCATAGATACCACCGCTTTCCATCTGAAACTGAAAGTGGACTCGTTGTGGCAGGATATCCCGTTCGACTTTATGCGCGACTCTTTGGACTTGAAGCGTTATAATCTGTTTGCCGAATGGGCACCCGGCGAAAGCTATACATTTGAAGTGGATTCTGCTGCCATACGCGGGTTGTACGGGTTGTTCTCCGACAAGATAAAGAAGGACTTCAAGGCCAAGAAGCTGGAAGAGTACGGGCAGATATTCTTTAATGTGCATGGAGCGGACTCTCTGGCTTTTGTGGAACTACTGGACGGTCAGGACAAAGTGCTGCGCACGGTGCCGGTGGTGGATGGGAAAGCCGATTTCTATTTCCTCAATCCGGGCAAATATGGAGCGCGGCTGATAAATGATACGAATGGGAATGGCGTCTGGGATACGGGAAACTACGCCGAGAAGCGCCAGCCTGAAATGGTTTACTATTATCCGATGGTTCTGGAGCTTAAAGCGAACTTTGATTTGACCCAGGAATGGGATATTAAGGCCAAGTCCCTGGATAGGCAGAAGCCGGACGAACTAAAAAAACAAAAACCAGATGAAGACAAGAAAAAGCAAAACAGGAACAAAAATAACCGCAGTGGCAATAGCAGCCGCAACAGTGGTAGAGGCCATAGCTATTAGGCGGAAGCAATTGTTCATTCTATTGATGGTGGGAGCGGTCTGTTTGGGAACCTCCCAGTCTGTTCAGGCCCAATGTACTGCAAAGAATGAAGCTTTCCAGTCGGGCGAGCATGTCATGTACGATTTATATTTCAATTGGAAGTTCATTTGGAAGAAGGTGGGTCTGGCAAGCCTCACTACCAATGCCACGACTTACCATTCCGAGCCTGCATTTCGCTTTAACTTGCTTTGTGTAGGCAGTAAAAAGACCGATTTTTTCTTCAAGATGCGTGATACGTTGACTTGTTATGTCAGCGATAGGTTGGAGCCGCTCTACTTCCGTAAAGCGGCGGAGGAGGGAAGCCGCCATACGGTGGACGAGGCTTGGTTCTCCTACTCGGACGGACTGGCGAATGTAAAGCAGAGACGCACCTGGCACAATCCCGTGCGTGAGGCTCAGGAGATGGAATACAGTGATAGTCGCTGTATCTTCGATATGTTGAGCATTTTGGCGCAGGCGCGCTCTTATGACCCTAAAGACTACAAGGTAGGGCAGAAGATACTCTTTCCCATGGCCACGGGACGCAGGGTGGAAGAGCAGACGTTGATTTACCGCGGCAAGGAGGAGGTCAAGGCGAATAACGACACCGTTTACCGCTGCTTGGTATTCTCTTTCGTAGAGTACAAGAAAGGTAAGGAGAAGGAGGTCATCACCTTCTTCGTATCCGATGATAAGAACCACCTTCCCATTCGCTTGGACATGTATTTGAATTTCGGTTCGGCCAAGGCATTCTTCAAGAGTGTCCGGGGCAACCGCTATCCGATGACGTCTGTGGTAAGGAAAAAGTGATGTTATCCCCTTTTCTAAATACACTGGATTCGAAAGTGGCAATCAGTTTTCCCTCCTGGTTGGTGACGTCGATCTGGTAATATCCGGTGGTGCGGCCGATGTAGCGTTCGCGTGCTTCGGCATACAGTACATCGCCCGGTCCGCTGCTGCGCAGGAAGGTGATATTGGACGAAAGAGAGAAGGCCAATGTTCCGTGGGAGTTGGCTGCTGCTGCCAGTGCCAGGTCGGCAAGGGTGAAGATGGCCCCTCCTTGCGTACGGCCTCCTGCATTGAGATGCTCTGCCGTGATAACCAGGCGTGCCTTGCTGTATCCTTCCTTTATTTCTATCAGTTCTACACCTGCATTCGTGGCGAAGCGGTCGTTCTTAAAAAACTCTTGTGCGGTCATGGGGAGTAATGATTAATGTTTAGTGATTAATGATTAATGGGTGGAAAATATGTGCTTCCGGACGCAAAAGTAACGATTTTAGCCATTAATTGAATTATTTAGGCGGGTCAAATCTGTACACTTGCTCTACTTTTGCAGCAGGAAAAATCATAAACTCTTAATAAATAAATCCCTTATTATGAAAACAGTCCTCACTACATTGGGAATCTCCCTCCTTGTATTGGCAGGTTGCGCAGGGCAAAAGCAGGCTGAAAGCAACTTTATCCAAGAAAACATTGATAATGCTGTGGCTCAGGAGACAATTCAGACAGACATTATCGAAAAATCCGGTAAAATCCTTAATCCCCGTACCATTGATAAGGATGGGAACATTGTCTATGTACCTATCGACGATTGGTGTTCCGGCTTCTTCCCCGGTAATATCTGGCATATGTACGAGTTGACCGGTGACCAGAAGTGGCTGCCGCTGGCAGAGAAGTATACCGAGGATTTGGATTCGGTACAATACCTTACCTGGCACCATGATGTGGGCTTTATGATTGGCAGCAGCTACCTGAACGGATACCGTTTTGCGGGTAAGGAGGAGTACAAGCCGGTCATCATACAGACAGCCAAATCATTGTCTACCCGTTTCCGCCCTGCAGCAGGCGTACTTCAGTCATGGGATGCAGACAAGGGGTGGCAGGCTGAACGTGGCTGGAAATGTCCCGTTATCATTGATAATATGATGAACCTCGAACTGCTGTTCGAAGCTTCCAGGCTGTCCGGCGACTCCACTTTCTATAACATAGCCCGGAAGCATGCCGATACGACTATGGCTAACCATTTCCGTGAGGACAACAGCTGCTATCATGTGGTGGATTATGACCCCGAAACCGGTGAAGTCCGTAAGAGACAGACTGCACAAGGCTATGCCGACGAGTCTGCTTGGGCACGTGGACAAGCGTGGGCCTTGTACGGCTATACCATGTGCTATCGCTATACACACGATGCCAAATACCTGGAGCAGGCTGAAAAGGTCTACAACTTTATCTTCAACAACAAGAATCTTCCGGAAGACTTGGTTCCCTACTGGGATTTCGATGCCCCCAATATCCCGAATGAACCTCGCGATGCTTCGGCAGCTGCCTGCACGGCGTCCGCCCTTTACGAGCTGAGTACTTATCTGCCGGGTAAGGGATACAAGGAAACCGCCGACCGGATTATGGAAAGCCTCGCTTCTCCTTCCTACCGTGCCAAGGTGGGTACCAACGGCAACTTCATCCTGATGCACTCTGTGGGCAGTATTCCTCACGGTGCGGAGATTGATGTACCGTTGAACTATGCCGACTATTACTTCCTGGAAGGATTGATGCGTAAAAGAGACTTGGAAAAATGAAAACTCAATTAAATATTTTGTTAGGTGGTTTAGGTTTGTTCGCCTTGCAGGGCTGTAAAGCCCCGCAGGCGGAACAATCCGTCCAGCCGAATGTCATTTACGTTTTTCCCGACCAATACCGTAACCAGGCGATGGAGTTCTGGGGCCAGGAAGGTTTTCGCGAGAAAGTGAACTTTCGGAATGACCCGGTGCATACCCCGCGCTTGAATGATTTTGCCCGGGAGTCAGTGGTGTTGACATCTGCCATGAGCAACTGCCCGTTGAGCAGTCCCCACCGTGGTTCTCTGTTGACGGGAATGTATCCTAATAAGAGTGGTATTCCATTGAATTGCAATTCGAGCCGTCCCATCAGCTCCCTGCGTGAGGATGCTGTGTGTGTGAGCGATGTTTTCTGCAATGCCGGATATGACTGCGCCTACTTTGGCAAACTGCATGCCGACTTTCCTACCCCCAATGACCCCGAACGTCCCGGACAGTATGTGGAAGACCGTGTACCTGCATGGGATGCCTATACGCCGAAAGAACGTCGTCATGGGTTCAATTACTGGTATTCTTACGGTACCTTTGACGAACACAAGAATCCGCATTACTGGGATACGGAAGGCCGTCGCCACGACCCGCGCGAGTGGTCACCGTTACACGAATCGGGCAAGGTGGTGTCTTATCTGAAGAACGAGGGGAATGTACGCGACCCGAAGAAACCTTTCTTCATTATGGTAGGTATGAATCCTCCCCATAGTCCGTACCGTTCTTTGGACGACTGTATGGAGGAAGATTTCAATCTCTATAAAAACCAGCCTCTGGACAGCTTGCTCGTCCGTCCGAATGCCGACTCCAAGATGCTCAAGGCAGAGAGTGCACGCTACTACTTTGCTTCTGTGACGGGTGTCGACCGTGCTTTCGGTCAGATACTCGATACCTTGAAGGAACTCGGACTGGACAAAAATACCATTGTCGTGTTTGCCTCCGACCATGGAGAGACCATGTGCAGCCAGCATACGGAAGACCCGAAGAATTCCCCATACTCCGAGTCCATGAACGTTCCTTTCCTGGTGCGTTTTCCCGATAAGATTAAGCCCCGCGTGGACGACTTGATGCTTTCCTCGCCGGACATCATGCCTACCTTGTTGGGTCTTGCCGGTCTTGCCGACTCCATCCCGACCGAGGTGCAGGGCCGCAACTATGCACCGC
Organism: Bacteroides sp. AF39-16AC; assembly: GCF_003602735.1. Taxonomy (NCBI): domain Bacteria; kingdom Pseudomonadati; phylum Bacteroidota; class Bacteroidia; order Bacteroidales; family Bacteroidaceae; genus Bacteroides; species Bacteroides sp. AF39-16AC. Next base: position 240,836 of record NZ_QTLN01000003.1, read on the forward strand.
TTTTCTTCGATGAAAAGGCGGATATTGTCCGTCCTACCGGCGCTCTCTACATCCAGAACCTGGACGGTGAGAAGGATGCGGAAGGCATGGTCCGTTCCTACTTCCCTTCGTCGCGCGGCTTTAAATCGGCGCGCTACACGCTGGCGCTCTACATTGACCGCGAAAACCATAAGCTGGTCAAAAGTTTGTTGTTTGACGATGAAAAGGATCCGTATCAGATGAATAACCTTTCTTTGGAAGAAAACCAAGAAGTCGTAAAAGACCTTTGCGCAGAGATGGGCAAAGTGTTGAAAGAGATTGATGATCCTTGGTATAAGGAAGGTATCTTGAAGGATATGATACCTTATTGATTGGAAATGGGTTATAGATAATCCTCCATAAATTGCTTGAACGTTTTTTGCGACCCGCTTCGACTGATAGTGAACTATTTGTCGGAGCGGGTTGTTTGATTCAGAGTGGAATAAATTACCAATACGTATTAAGTAAATGATGGAGATGAAGTATAGACTATGGGCTTGTTTGTTGTTTTTGCCGATGGTCCTTTGGGCGTCCGGGCGTCCGAAAGTGGCTGTCGTACTCAGTGGGGGTGGCGCCAAAGGGACGGCGCATATCGGTGCTCTGAAAGTAATTGAAGAAGCGGGTATCCCTATAGATTATGTGGTGGGCACTAGTATGGGGGCCATTGTGGGCGGTTTGTATTCTATCGGATATACCCCGCAGCAATTGGACAGTATGGTGAATGCCCAGAACTGGAAATTCTTGCTCTCGGATGCCCCCAATCCTAAGGATGTGTTGCTGGATGACCGGTTGAAGTCGGAGCGCTATGTACTCTCCATTCCGTTTTCTTTGAAATCTGCCGCTGTTTCGGATGCGGGTATCATAAAAGGGAAGAACCTGGCACGTTTGTTCTCCACATTGACAGAAGGTTACCAGGATTCTGTGGATTTTAGCCGTCTGCCTATTCCGTTTGCCTGCGTGTCGGAAAATCTGGTGAATGGCAGCGAAGTAGTGTTCCATGAGGGAATACTGGCTACTGCCATGCGTTCCAGCATGTCCATTCCCGGTGTGTTTGCTCCGGTAGACCTGGATGGAATGGTGTTGGTGGACGGTGGAATGGTGAATAACTATCCGGTAGATGTGGCGCTTGCCATGGGGGCCGACTACATTATCGGGGTGGATGTGCAGAGTCCGCTGCTTAAGGCTTCCGAGCTGAAATCGGTGAAAGACATCTTCGGGCAAATCATCAATCTGCAAGGAGAGAAGAAATACCGTGAGAATCTGCGTAATACCGACGTATTGATAAAGGTGGATGTCACCGGCTATTCGGCTGCAAGTTTCACCAAAGAGGCCATCGACACTTTGATGGTGCGGGGAGAGCGTGCTGCCATGGACAGTTGGGACGGACTGCTTGCCCTGAAACGGAAGCTGGGACTTGCAGAAGATTATCAGCCTCGCCGTCCGGGACCTTTCCGCTTGCCTGGCGCGGCTGTTGATAGGGAGATTCCCGTTGATTCCCAAATAGCCGTCCCTGCTGTACGGGAGAACAAGTTGAATGTCGGTTTTCGTTTTGATACGGAAGAACTGGCGGCGTTGCAGGCAAATACGGACTTCTATTTCGGCCGGCAGCGGGAGTCGCTGGTCAGCCTCACCGCCCGTCTGGGCAAGCGTACACTGGCACGACTTGGATATGGTTATCAATGGGACGGTGGATGGCAGGCAGGACTTGCCTATCAGTTCGACTATAAAGATATGAATATTTATAATGAAGGCAAACGGGCGCTGGATTTGACTTTTACACATCAGCTGGTCCGTATGGGGGCGGCGAAGGACTGGAACAATATCCAGGTCAGTTTGGGCATTGACTTTGATTACTACCACTGTCATGATTTGCTGTCGCTCGACCCGTTGGCTTCGGCACTGTTTGAGAATTCGTCCTTATTCAGTTACTTTGCCGGACTTGTGTTCAACAACTTGAATGAGAGGAGCGCCCCTACAAAAGGGATGTCGTGGGCGGTATCCTACCATCTCTATACGGATAACCTCTTCCAGTATAAGGACAACAATCCTATTTCTGTTTTCGATGCCCGTTGGCAGGGATGTTTCTCTCCGTCGAGTAAGCTCACTGTCACTCCTTCGTTTTATGGACGCGTATTGTCCGGAAGCGATAATTATCCTTTTGCCATCATCAATATGGTGGGGGGGACCATACCGGGGCGCTATATGCCACAGCAGATACCGTTTACGGGCATCAACCGTGCGGAACTGTCACAAGCCGCATTGCTGGTTGCAGGGCTGAACCTCAGACAGCGTATCTTGAAAAACCAGTATATATCAGTGATGGGCAGTTATGGGCGAAACTCCGGGAAGTTTCATCAGATTCTTGACTCTTCCGAATCGGTTGATATGGCAGGGGTAGGCATCGGCTATATGTACAAGAGTTTTCTGGGACCAGTGGAGATACAATTGAATTGGTCCAACCAGACGAAGAAAGTAGGGTGGTATGCCGGGTTCGGATTCGTATTCTAACAGGGATGTATCAAAATACACAATCACCATAGGATTATACAGATTTTATTTTTCAGTTAAAAGAACAGAAGAACAAGAGAGAGAAATATGTTCTTTTGTTCTTCTGTCTAAAACTTACCCCAATCTGTATGATTCTGTGGTGAGTTATGATACCTTCGTTATTTATTCAGCTTCCATTCGCTTCCGTCCTTACCGTCCTTAATCTCGAAACCGAGTGCGGTGAGTTCATTACGGATTTTGTCGGATGTAGCCCAATCTTTGTTGGCTTTTGCCTTTGAACGCTCTTCCAATAGCATGTCCACTACCTTGCCGAAGGCAGCTTCACGCTCTTCGTTGGAGGTGTTGTCTTCTTGTAATCCTAAGATGTCGAAGCAGAAGAGGTGGAAGGTTTCCTTCAATTCTTTCAGGTCTTCGGCTGTGATGGAATCGTTTCCAGCTAGGATATTGTTTACCATCTTGGCGCCGTCGAAGAGGTGGGCGATGACAATCGGTGAGTTCAAGTCATCATTCATGGCTTCGTAACACTTGGCACGCAGGGATTTCACGTCTATGGTGGAGGTTGCAGCAGGGGTAATCTTGTCCAGTCCATGTACAGCATCCATCAGTCTTGCCAATCCCTTTTCGGCGGCTTGCAGAGCTTCGTTGCTGAAGTCTACCGTACTGCGGTAGTGGGCTTGCAGGGTGAAGAAGCGGATGGTCATTGGGCTGTAGGCTTGCTCCAGCATGGGGTGTGTGCCTTTGAAGAGCTCTTCCAATGTGATGAAGTTACCGTAAGACTTACCCATTTTCTGTCCGTTCACGGTCAGCATGTTGTTGTGCATCCAATAATGTACCATATCTTCTCCTTGGGAAGCTACGGATTGTGCAATCTCGCATTCGTGATGCGGGAAGATAAGGTCCATACCGCCACCATGAATGTCGAAGTGCTCGCCCAAGTATTTCTTTCCCATGGCTGTACATTCGGCGTGCCAGCCGGGGAAGCCGTCGCTCCACGGGGAAGGCCAACGCATGATGTGTTCCGGTTGCGCACATTTCCAGAGGGCAAAGTCTGCGGGGTTGTGCTTCTCGCTCTGTCCGTCCAGTTCGCGGGTGGTGTTGAGAACATCATCCAGGTTGCGTCCGGAGAGCTTGCCGTAGTGATGGTCCTTATTGTATTTTTCTACATCGAAATAAACGGAACCTTCACTTTCGTAGGCATATCCGTTCTTCAATATCTCCTTTACAAGTTCTATCTGTTCGATGATGTGGCCGCTGGCATGTGGCTCGATACTGGGAGACAGCACATTCAATGTATCCATCGCCTTATGATAGCGGTTGATGTAGTACTGTGCCACTTCCATTGGTTCCAGTTGTTCCAGACGGGCTTTTTTCGCAATCTTGTCTTCACCTTCGTCGGCATCGTGCTCCAGATGGCCCACGTCGGTAATGTTGCGGACATAGCGCACCTTGTAGCCGATGTGCGTCAGGTAGCGGAACAGCAGGTCGAAAGTGATGGCAGGGCGTGCATGTCCCAAGTGCGGGTCACCGTACACGGTCGGTCCGCAGACATACATGCCTACATGCGGTGCATGCAGCGGTACGAACAGCTCTTTTTTTCTATTTAAAGTGTTGTAAATGGTCAGTTGATGTTCCATAACAGTTGATTATTAGTTCTTTTAGGAGTACAAAGGTATAATAAATCTGTGAAAATCTATAATGATATTCTGTTTTATAAGAGTAAATGCAACGGATTTCACCTTCGTTTATTACTTTTGTATCCATGAAGTCAGATAAACGTGTATTGCTTGGCATGAGTGGCGGCACGGATAGTTCCGTGGCCGCCATGAGGTTGCAGGAAGCCGGTTATGAGGTGACTGGCGTGACTTTCCGTTTCTATGAGGCAGGAGATGAGACCGGGTATTTGGAAGATGCACGGGCTCTGGCCCTGAAGCTGGGGATGAAACACATTACCTATGATGCACGCGAGCTTTTCCGTTCGCGTATTATCTGCTATTTTGTGGAAGAGTATCTAAGGGGGCGTACTCCCGTTCCTTGCACGGTCTGCAATAATGAGCTGAAGTGGGCGCTGTTGGCTAAAATAGCCGATGAAAAGGGGATTTATTGGATTTCTACCGGACATTATGTGCGTAAAGTCTTGTCCGGAGGAAAGTATTATATAGCTCCTGCTGCAGATAAGGACAAAGACCAGACTTTCTTTCTGTGGGGATTGAAGCAGGACATCCTGCAGCGTATGTTGCTTCCGATGGGAGATATTACGAAAAATGAGGCGCGCTCGTATGCGGCGGAGCGTGGTTTCGGGCAGGTGGCTGCGAAGAAAGACAGTATAGGTGTGTGCTTTTGCCCTTTGGATTACCGTTCCTTTTTAAAGCGTGAGGTTCCTGAAACACTATTACCCGGTAAAGGTAGATTCGTCGATGAAAAGGGGAATTTCTTAGGATGGCATGAGGGCTATCCGTTTTATACCGTAGGGCAACGTAGGGGCTTGGGTATCCATCTGAACAAGGCTGTTTTTGTGAAAGAGACAAGAGTGGAAAGCAATGAAGTCGTTTTAGCTCCGCTCTCTTCCCTCTACAGGCAGGAAATGTGGCTGGGAGACTGGAACCTGGTGGAGAATAGTCGTGTGCTGGGTGCAAACGAGGTTATTGTGAAGATACGCTACCGTAAGCAGGCAAACCGGTGCAGGGTGACTCTTACGGTGGAAGGTCTGTTACGTGTCCGTCTGATAGAGCCGCTGGAATCCATTGCACCCGGGCAGGCAGCGGCTTTCTATGATAAGGACGGATACTTGTTGGGCGGTGGAATTATTCTCTGAACCTTACATTCGTTTTATAGCTTCTCGAACAAAAGATAGTAAATGTTGTTAATTTTATGAGACGTCTTTTTATGAGAAACTTTTAAAACGAACTGTAATATGAAAAGGATATATATTGTAATGTTGTTTGCTGCTTTAGCAACCATAACTTATGCTCAGACGGATGATAAAGGTTATCAGGAGGGAGCTTGGGTATTGAAAGGAGTGACTGGTCTTAATATGTCACAGACTGCCATGGCCAACTGGTCGGCAGGAGGTGAAAATTCCATTGCTGGAAATGCCTACTTGAATGCATCACTGACACACAAGAAAGGAAACTGGCTCTGGGTCACCAACATGGTGCTGGACTATGGCTTGTCGAAAACCAAATCTCAGGGGATGAGGAAAAGTAGTGATAAAATAGGGCTTTCCACTCAGTTGGGATATTCTACAGACAACGTCTGGTTCTATACACTGATGGGTGATTTGAATACCCAGTTTGCCAAAGGATATGACTATCCCGACAAAGAGCACCAGATTTCCAATTTCTTTGCTCCTGCCTATTCGAATATCGCCCTGGGTATGGAATGGAGGCCTAAGAGTAACTATTCTCTACTGCTTTCACCCGTTTCCACCAAGATGACTTTCGTGACTGATGACTATCTTTCCGATTTGGGCGCTTTTGGTGTAGACCCGGGTGACCACTTCAAGATAGAGGGTGGCGCTTTTGTGAAAGCCCGTGCTGAATTGCCCGTGATGGAGAATGTGAATCTGATTACTACGGCTGATTTCTTTACTCCTTACAGCAAAGATTTTGGAAACATAGATGTGAATTGGGATGTGCTTATCAGCATGAAAATCAATAAAGTATTGTCGGCTACCATCAATACAACTCTGAAGTATGACAATGATGTGAAAACGTTTGATGACAATGGAGTGAAGAAGGGCGCCAAGGTGCAGTTTAAGGAAGTGCTGGGAATTGGGCTGGCATATAATTTCTAATCCTTGAGGCTGATTGTTGAAATGAAAAAGTAAAGTCAAAACGTACTGACTGATTTGTAAAACGCGGATTACGCAGATTACATGGATTTATTAATTTATCCGCGTAATTTGCGTAATCCGCGCTTGATTTTTATGATATAGTAATTTACCGGTTCAGTTCCAGCATTTCCTCTATATACTCCCTCGTGTTGCTGAGCCGGGGCACCTTATGCTGTCCGCCGAGTTTCCCCTTGCTATCCAGCCAGTCGTGGAAGAGGTTGGGGCGGGCAACGATGATTTCCAGCGGTTGCAGCGCCAGATTATTCTGCCTTTTAGCCTCGTAGTCGGAGTTCACCTCTTTCAGGGTATCGTCCAATACTTTGGCGAACTTCTCCAGGCTGTCCGGCATTTGTGCAAACTCTATCAGCCACTGGTGGCGGCATTTGGCATGCTTGTCCATAAACACGGGAGCAGCAGAGTAATCTACTACTTGTGCACCGGTCTCGGCACATGCCCTGGCAAGTCCTCTTTCCGCGTTATCCACAATCAGTTCTTCGCCGAACGCGTTGATAAAGTGCTTGGTACGTCCGGTGATGACGAACTTATAGGGGTTCTTCGATGTGAACTTCACCGTATCTCCAATCATATATCGCCACAAACCGGCAGAAGTGGAGATTACCATGGCGTAGTTTTTGTTCAGCTCCACCTCCTCGAGGCAGAAGGTACGCGGATTCTCCTTGCCTACATCTTCAAGCGGGATGAACTCGTAGAAGATACCGTAGTCAATCATCAACAACATGGCAGGGTCGGCAGGGTCGTTCTGCGTGCCGAAGTAGCCTTCGGAGGCGTTATAAGTCTCTACATAATGCATCTTGCTGCTGCGGATCACGTCTTTGTATTGCTCTCGGTAGGGAGTGAAGGCAACGCCGCCGTGGAAGAACACCTCCAGGTTGGGCCATATCTCCTCAAGGCTCTGCTTTCCCGTCTTTTCCAATATATGTTTGATGAGTACAAGCATCCAGGACGGTACGCCGGAAAGGTTGCTGACATTTGCATGGATGGTTTCGCGGGCGATGGCCTCCATTTTGGGCTCGAAGTGCTCCATCAGGGCCGTCTGCTTGCTGGGTACGCGGACAAAGTTTACCAGTGGGTTGATATTTTCTATGAGGATGGCGGAGAGATCGCCTACAAGACTGTGGTTGGTGTTCAGGTTGGGAGCGTGGCTGCCTCCAAGGATAAGCCCTTTACCGGAAAAGAAACGACTTTCGGGATTCTGTCCCAGATAGATGGCAACGGCATCCCGGCCTCCCTTGTAATGCGTGTCGTGCAAGGACTCCCGGCTGACGGGCAGGAACTTACTCTTGTCGTTGGTGGTACCCGATGATTTGGCAAACCAACGTATTTCCGAAGGCCAAAGCAGATTTTGCTCACCGGCACGCAGGCGGGTTACATAAGGCTTTACTTCTTCGTAAGTTTGTATGGGAAGGCGCTTCTTGAAATCTTCATAAGTACGGATAGAGGCATAGTCATGCTTCTTTCCCCATTCCGTGTTTGCCGCTGTCCGGACGAGGCGCTGCAGTACAAGCTGTTGCAATTCACCGGCATGGCTGGTGTATTGTTCGATTTCTTTCAGACGGGGAGCAAAATATACCTTATTCAGAAACTTTGTAATATTCATCGTTCTTTGTGAAATCTTATTTTAAACCGCAAAAATAATCTTATTTATCGGCATCTCTATCTTTTTTCTCTTTTTTTTCTATCTTTACGGACCTATAGAACAATAATTCAAACAAAAATATCATGAGAATAGGTATTTTGACTTCAGGAGGCGACTGTCCCGGCATCAACGCTACCATTCGCGGTGTATGCAAAACAGCTATCAACCATTATGGAATGGAGGTAATTGGCATTCACAGCGGTTTTCAGGGGCTGCTGACCAAGGATGTGGAGTCGTTTACCGAAAAGTCCTTATCTGGTTTGCTGAACTTGGGAGGTACGATGCTCGGTACTTCGCGTGAGAAGCCCTTTAAGAAGAACGGCGTGATGTCCGACGTGGACAAACCGGCACTGATAGTGCGGAATATCAAAGAGATGGGACTTGATTGTGTGGTCTGCATCGGTGGAAACGGTACGCAGAAGACAGCCGCCAAACTCTCCGCTATGGGGCTGAACATCGTATCCGTGCCAAAAACAATAGACAATGACATTTGGGGAACCGATTTTTCCTTCGGATTCGATTCTGCCGTCAGTATTGCTACGGATGCCATCGACCGGCTGCACAGCACGGCCAGCTCGCACAAGCGGGTGATGGTGATTGAGGTGATGGGGCACAAGGCAGGTTGGATAGCCTTATACTCCGGTATGGCAGGCGGTGGTGACGTGATTCTGATTCCGGAGATTCCCTATAATATCCACCGTATCGGAGAAACGATTCTGAATCGGCTGAAGAAAGGAAAGCCTTACTCCATCGTGGTGGTAGCCGAAGGTATACAGACGGACGGGCGGAAGCGTGCCGCCGAGTATATCGCTCAGGAGATAGAGTATGAGACGGGTATCGAGACCCGTGAGACTGTGTTGGGTTATATTCAGCGGGGCGGCTCACCCACACCTTTTGACCGTAACCTTTCCACACGTATGGGCGGACATGCCACGGAACTGATTGCCAACGGGCAGTTCGGGCGGATGATTACCTTGAAGGGGAATGAAATAGCTTCTGCACCGCTGGAGGAGATTGCGGGCAAGTTGAAGCTGGTGACGGAAGACAATGACTTAGTTGTCCAGGGACGTCGGATGGGAATCTGTTTCGGCTAATTTTTCTTGTGGGGATTCTTCAACAGCTTCTGCCATGGGATTTTCTTCTGTGGAGGTTTCTGTTGCATGGTTTCGCTCCTTGGCTGCCTGGACTTCCTCCTTGAAAGCGGCATCCTTAATTTTTTTCAATGCCATCTGTGCCGCATTTTGTTGCGACTCCTTCTTGGAATAACCGGTGCCGGTACCTGCCGATATCCCTTCGATGCGGACTTCGGTGTGGAACATCGGATTGTATTCTTCGTCGAGAAACTGCTCGATAAGCTCGAATGACACCTCCATTTTGTTCTTCTGGCTCCATTCGATGAGTTTTGACTTGAAGTTGACCTCTTTGCGAGACATCTTGTCGAGGTCGATATAGTTTTTGAAAATCTTCTCTTCCATGAACTGCTTGCAGCGGTCGTAGCCCTGGTCCAGATAAATGGCGCCGATGAAGGCTTCGAATGCATTGCCGTACATGTAGCTGTTGTGGGATGAGGAGCGGGTGGAGTATTTCACCAGTTTGTCCAGTCCGATTTCCACGGCCAGTTTGTTGAGTGTTTCCCGCTGTACAATTTTGGAACGGGTATTGGTAAGGAAACCTTCGCGGCGTCCTTCGAAATGGCGGTAGACAATATCTCCTACAATGGCGTCGAGGATAGCATCGCCCAAGAATTCCAGCCGTTCGTTGTTGATGGGACGTCCTTTTTCGGAGCGCATGGAGATGGATTTATGCAGCAAAGCCTGCTGATAGACCTTGATGTCACGTGGAAAGAAGCCGAGAATTCTGTAAAAACAAAAATAAGACTCTCTATCCTTGCGGAACAAGAGCCTTATTTTATCTATTTGGTTACGTAACACGACCTTATTATTCTGCGTATTTCTTGAAAATGACACACGCATTATGACCACCGAATCCAAAAGTATTGGACAAAGCTACGTTCACTTCGCGCTTTTGTGCTTTGTTGAACGTGAAGTTCAGGTCATAGTCGATGTTTTCGTCGTTATCACCCTCTTCGTGGTTGATGGTCGGAGGAACAATGCCATTCTTGATGGCGAGGATGCTTGCAATGGATTCTACCGCACCGGCAGCGCCCAGCAAGTGGCCGGTCATGGATTTTGTCGAACTGATGTTCAACTCATACGCATGCTGTCCGAATACCTCTTTGATTGCTTTTGCTTCCGAAATATCACCTACGGGAGTAGATGTACCGTGAACATTGATATAATCTACTTCTTCGGGTTTCATTTCTGCATCTTCCAACGCATTCAGCATCACTAACTTGGCTCCCAAACCTTCGGGGTGAGAGGCTGTCAGGTGATGAGCGTCGGCAGACATTCCTACGCCGGCAACTTCCGCATAGATTTTGGCACCGCGTGCCTTGGCGTGTTCCAGTTCCTCGAGAACGAGACAACCGCCACCTTCACCCATGATGAATCCGTCACGGCTTGCGCTGAACGGACGGGATGCAGTTTCGGGAGAATCATTGCGGGTTGACAATGCATGCATGGCATTGAAACCACCTACACCGCAAGCGGCGATGGCAGCTTCCGAACCACCGGACACGATAACATTTGCCTTACCCAAACGGATGAGGTTAAACGCATCGGCAATAGCATTTGTGGAAGTGGCACATGCAGAACAAGTTGCGTAGTTGGGACCATGGAAACCATACATGATGGAAATTTGTCCGGCAGCAATGTCCGAAATCATCTTGGGGATGAAGAACGGATTGAATTTGGGGCCGTTTTCCTTACCGGTCAGGGCATAGTTGCCCGCCTCTTCTTCGAATGTACGGATGCCACCGATACCGGCGCCGAAGATGACACCGATTCTGTTTAAATCCTCATTTTCGACGTCAAGCCCAGAGTCACCTACCGCTTCTTTGGCTACTGCAATGGCATATTGTGTGTACAAGTCCATCTTGCGGGCCTCTTTGCGGTCTATATATTTGGTAGCATCGAAGCCTTTTACTTCGCATGCAAACTGAGTCTTGAAAAGCGATGCATCGAAATGAGTAATAGGTCCTGCTCCACTAACCCCATTCACAAGATTTTCCCAGAATTCGGGAACACTGTTGCCAATGGGAGTAATGGCGCCGAGACCTGTTACTACAACTCTTTTTAATTCCATGTTATAAACGAATGGATAAGATTACTTAGCGTGTTCTTCGATGTAAGATACAGCATCACCTACAGTACCAATCTTTTCAGCCTGGTCATCGGGAATAGAGATACCGAATTCCTTTTCGAATTCCATGATAAGTTCTACAGTGTCAAGAGAATCAGCTCCCAGGTCGTTAGTGAAGCTAGCTTCGTTAGTAACTTCTGATTCTTCTACGCCTAATTTATCGACGATAATCGCTTTCACTCTTGATGCAATTTCAGACATAACTTTAAGTTTTTAATTAATAATTAGTTTTATTTCTTTAAATTTGCGGTGCAAAGGAATGAATATTTATCATTCCTCGCAAATATTTGATGAATTAAATGCACCTTTTTGCACATTTTTCACGGTTTTGTGCAGTGATTGGAGGGATTATGGGAAAAAATATCGCAGTTTTAGCGTCGGGAAGTGGTACGAATGCCGAGAATATCATCCGTTATTTCCGGGAAAAAGGTTCGGCACGTGTGGCTCTGGTTTTGACTAACCGGCAGAATGCGTTCGTTTTAGAGCGTGCCAAGGGGCTGGGAGTGCCTTGTGCCTGGTTCGCCAAGAGCGATTGGGAAAGTGGAGAGCTTGTTTTGTCGACGCTTCGAGAGCATGATATTGATTTTGTGGTATTGGCAGGATTCCTGGCACGTGTGCCGGACAATATTCTGCATGCTTATCCCAATAAAATGATAAATATACATCCTTCGTTGCTGCCCAAGTTCGGTGGAAAGGGAATGTACGGCGACCGTGTGCACGAGGCAGTGATTGCTTCCGGCGAAAAGGAAAGCGGTATTACCATCCATTATACGAATGAGCATTATGACGAAGGCGGCATTATCTGCCAGCAGAAATGCCCCGTATTGCCGGGCGATACGCCGGAGGAGCTGGCGCAACGCATCCACCGGCTGGAGTATGAATACTATCCGAAGGTGATAGAGGAGTTGGTGGAAGGCCTCTCTCCCAGTTATTTATAGAATCGGTTAAGGGAGAGGATGGCCTCGTTCAGCTTACGGTTGTCTATCTTGTAGTTTTCCAGGGGATTCAATGCACTGTCGCTGATTTCTATATGTCCGGAAGGGTGTTTTTCCAGAATAGTATGATTTTCTACGATAAAGGCATGATTGAGATTGTCGCCCACGATATGCCAGTTCCGTGGACAAGTATCGGTTATTAAATGCCCCATACTGTAATCGGAAGACGGATTGGTTACACCCAGCACTTTATTCATTAGGGTTGGTGCAAAATCATAGTGCGTGGTACGGTGATGGTAGGTATGTGGCTGTTCTCCCGGTTCATATAATAGGAAAGGGATATGTGTTTGTACCGGTGAATAATTACTGCCGTGTCCCCAATAATTTTTATGATTCTCATTGAATTCTTGTCCATGGTCTCCGGTAATGATGACCAGGGTATTGTCTAGCAGTTTCTTTTCCTCAAGTTTGTGGAGGACGCATCCCACCAGTGAGTCGGCTTCTGCCACGCAGTTGTAGTAGAGGTTCAGGAAAGGAGTAGGGTCTATGTCGTTGTTCAGTTTCATATAGTCGGCGAACTCCCAGGACGGTTGGAAACGATAAAGCTTGTCCTTCGGCACTTCATATCCGTGTGCCAAATCATAGAAGAGAAAGGAAAAGAAAGGTTTTGTACCGCTGCCCAGCGTATCGAGTGCTTGCAGATAATCTGCTGTAATACGGCAGTCGCGGTCATAAACGGTTTTTCCTTCGGTATGGGTACGCAAGTCGGGTACCTTTGAGAAAAGTATTTTGGCAAATGGCGGGTTGACGATTGTAGCACTGGGATAAATACCTATCTGATAATTCTGCTTCAATAGTTCTTCTATGAGCAGGGGCTGTATGCCCGACACCTCAAAATCGGTCCAGTAGATGGATGAGAGACTGAAGAAAAGCCCGAAGATACTTCCACGTGTGCCATTGCTGCTGCTTAGATGGGAGGTGAATCTGCTGAACTGTCGGCAAAGTGGCTGATATGAGGTGTAATGTCCTGGTTAAAGGCGCGGTAGTTCCATGAGTCTATGGCTATCAGCACTACATTCTTGGGGTTGGAATGGACTTCGTATTTCAAAGAATCTATCGGATAGTTGAGGTCAGCAGACTGCTTTTTGTTGTTGAAGTTCATTTTAATGACATCCTTGGATGAGACCACTCCTAACTTCATCATCAGGCGGGTTGCCGTAAGCGGGAAGTAATAGGGCAGGCAGGGGGCGCTGCGAATCACTGAAGTCTTTTGCGCTACAGCGGCATAGGCATGATAAAAGTTAGAGAATAGTGCAAACAAAATCAGAGTGGCAAGTACAGGACGGAAGCCACAGCGGTGAAAGCGGGTATAACAATGGCCTGCAAGTATTCTTAGCAAAGTATTGGCGGCAAATATACCCACTAATACTCCTGCAATCTTCAGATAAAGCCAGAAGCTGAATGTGAAAATCTCACTGTTGCCCTCTCCAACCAGGAGATTCAGTACAAAACCATTGATATGGAACTTGTAAAGACTGTACACACTGCCGTCTATGTAAGCAAGTATATTGAGTAATGATACAAGAATAATGTGTGTGATGGCGGCGGCTTGATGGCGCCGGACGGTAATGGCTACGATTAAGGATATGATGTAAGGAATAAGTGCCCACAAGGCGGCATGTGAGCAAGCGGCCGTTATATAAAACATCCAGCCTCCCACGTCCATCATGGCGAGCCGGGGACTGTGAATCAGATAAAACAGAAATTGTATGGCAATCGTCAGAGTTGAAATTGCATAAAAAATAAATCCTTCACTGAGTGATTTCTCTAACTGTATTTTTTGCATTGATATTGTAATGTTTTGCCTATAGTTTCCTCTGATTCGGCATTGATAGTAAAGGCGTGAGGAGCTTATATAGTGACGTCTTTTGTATTATCGGGCTGTATTTCTAAATGTATGTGCTACTTTGGGATATAAGTGTAAGCATCTTTTTCTCTTCGTAGCGGGTAGTCTCCCCGCAATTTTTCAAATTGTTCGGGATGTGTTTTCAGTGCTTCGCTGTCCCTTCTCGGGTCATACATTTGCAGATATGCTTCTGCCAGGCTGTCGGCGGTAATAATCGGGTTCCGGGGTTGGGGGGGAGCGATGCGGTAGTCGGCTTTGATGTGAAAGAAACGGCAAAGGGCATCCAGGGACATACGGGTGGCATTGGCTTTTCCGTCGGCTGAATAACCGGCTATATGGGGAGTTCCAAGGAACACTCTCTTTAATAAGGTAAGATTGATATCAGGCTCATTCTCCCATACATCAATGATGGCATCGGAAATCAGTCCGTCTTCTAAGGCATTCAGGAGCGCATTGGTTTCAATCACCTCTCCACGTGAGGTATTGATAATGACGGGACAGCGTTTTAATGACCGGAAGAAAGTATGGTCTGCCAAATGGAATGTTTTGTATGGCCCTTCCTTATATAAAGGTACGTGGAAGGTGAGGATATCACATTCTGCTGCGAGTGCTTGCAAGGAACTGAAATCGCTCTCTCCTTCCTTGTCTTGCCGGGGCAGGTCATTCTTCAGGACACGCATGCCTAGTTCTTGCCCTACTTGGGCTATTTTGCTACCCACATTGCCTACGCCGATGATGCCTAATGTCAATTCGGACAGTTGTACTCCTTTGAGTTGTTGCAATAATAGTAAGGCTGATTGCACGTATTGGGCTACGGATGCTGAATTGCATCCGGGGGCATTGGTCCAAGCGATGCCTGCTTCACGGCAATATTCCGTATCTATATGGTCGAAGCCTATGGTGGCGGTAGCAATGAAGCGGACTTTACTGCCTTCCAGCAATTCCTTGTTGCAGCGGGTGCGGGTACGTATAATCAGTGCATCGGCATCTTTTACCAACTCCGGAGTGAAGTCTCTGCCGGGAGTATAAATCACGCTGTCGGCTATTTTTTCGATGGCTTCTTTAATGAAAGGTATTTTGTTGTCAACAATGACTCTCATAATGCTGCTGTTCTTTTCGACGATTTTCCATCGTGCGAAGATACGACTAATCCGTCAAAGTGGCTAAGTAATGCCCGGAAAATAATTTGACTCTTTCCGTTTTTAAGTTTGCATTTCTGCCCTCACCGCTCTCACTCTTTTCTTCAACTTCCCTATTCATCGGCATTGCAGGGGTGGGTGAGAGCAATCGAAAAGGGTGAGGGTAAATTTTGCTCTCACCCGTGTTTTCTTCCGTTCCGTATCCTTCTTTCTTCTGTTGCATCCTTTTCATTCTTTCGTTTTACTTTTGGATTCTTCAGCAGCCCACGTTAGTGAGCCGTAATGTTCACTTGAGTGAACTAAATAGCTCACTAGTGTGGTTGAATTGGTTCATAACAGTGGGCCGATGATGAATAAAGTAGTTTTCGGGAAGGAGATAAGGTGTTTGAAGGATAAAACAATGGGCCAGTACGGATTGAACAATGGGGATGTGCCCGATTCCGTACTTGGTTTTTGTAACAGACAGCAAGTGATTGCTCATCTCTATCTTATGTTTTATAGGTGAATTTGTGTTTTTGTCAAAAAAGGAAAGCGAAATAGACTGCTATATGAGGATTATCTTGTACATTTGCAGCTGAAACTTTTTAGAGATGAGAATAGGATACGACGGAAAACGGGCTGTGCAGAATTTTACGGGATTGGGCAATTACAGCCGGTATGTGGTGCAGTCATTGTCAGCCTTTGCTCCGGAAAACGAGTATTGGCTGTATGCTCCGGTACACCGTGAAAATCAGCAACTCTCGTCGATGGTGGCCGAAAGCCGGGGAACGGTATCGGTACATTATCCGTCTTATTGGCTCTGGAGAGGAATGACTTCGTTGTGGCGTGTGGGAGGCATACGCAGGACTTTGAAACGGGACAACATACAGCTGTTCCACGGACTGAGTAACGAACTTCCCTTGACCATCCATCGGGTACGGGAAGTAAAGAGTGTGGTGACTGTTCACGACCTTATTTTCCTGAGACTTTCACATTGTTTTTCGTTGGTCGACCGCTTGATTTATAACTACAAATGCCGCTATGCATGCAAGCATGCAGACCACATCATTGCTGTGAGTGAGTGTACCAAGCGTGACATCATACATTATTATGGAATTCCTGCGGATAAAATTTCCGTTATTTACCAAGGGTGTAGTTCTCTGTATGCCTGTCGTGTCGGTAAGGATAAGCGCAAGGAGGTGATGCGGAGTTATCGGTTGCCCGAACGCTATATCTTGTCGGTGGGCACCATTGAGGAGCGTAAAAATGCGCTGGCCATTGTGAAGGCTTTGGAGTATCTGCCCGATGAACTGCATTTTGTTCTGGTAGGGAGACCCACAGCCTATATCCATCAGCTGAAAGAGTTTATGACAAAAGCCGGATTGCAAGACAGAGTACATTTTCTGCATGGTATCCCTTCGGACGATTTACCTGCCATTTATCAGTCGGCCGAGACTTTTGTATACCCATCCGTTTACGAAGGTTTTGGCATCCCTATTCTTGAGGCTTTGCATTCCGGCATTCCGGTGGTAGCAGCAACCGGCTCTTGTCTTGAAGAAGCGGGGGGGGAGCATTCATTGTATGTGCGTCCCCATGATGTGGAGGGATTGGCGGCAGCGATTGCCCGTACACAAGAGCCTTCTTTGCGTGCCACCATGATTGAGGAGGGGCTGAAGTGGGCACAGCGTTTCACGGAGGAGCAGATGGCGCGTGAGACGATGGAGTGTTATCGGAAAGTATTAACAAAAGAAACCTAAGATATGAATTATTTGGACCGCAATGAGTTTAACTACGCACCTTCGCAAGAGGTGGTGGAGGCTCTGAAGAATTTTGATATAAACAAACTCTGTTTCTATACCCGTATCTACGACGAAGGCAAGAAGAGCATTCTGTCCGTTTATCTGTCCGAGACTTACGGAATCGATGAGCCGCAGGTGCTGTTGGGTTATGGTGGAGAAGATATATTGAAACAAGCAGTCCACTATTTCCTGACCCAAGAGGATGGGAACAAGACGATGCTCATTCCTAAATTCTCGTGGTGGTACTATAAATCCATTGCTGATGAAGTGGACGGGCATACGTTGCAGTATCCATTGTATGAGGATGGCAATACCTTTAAATATGATTTCGCTGCCATGAAAGAGATGGTACAGCGTGAGAATCCCAAGGTCTTATTAATCGCTTCGCCCAATAATCCCACCGGTAACGGTCTGACCCCTGCAGAATTGGACGCTTTGTTGGCTGAGTTGCCCGTAACAACCATCGTTTTGGTGGACGAAGCCTATGCCTCTTTCGTATCTACTGATACGGACTATATTAAAATGCTGGTTGATAAATATCCCAACCTGATTATTTCACGCACGCTTTCCAAGTTCTACGGATTGCCCGGATTGCGCATGGGGTTTGGGTTTATGAGTAAGGAGTTGGCCAACTTTGGCAAATACAGCAACAAATATCTGGGTTATAACCGTATCTCTGAGGATATTGCTATTGCCGCACTGAAATCGGATGCGCATTACCGGAATATAGCACGGCTGATGAATGAGAGTCGCGCCTGCTTTGAAGCGGAGATAGGGACGTTGCCTGGTTTCAAGGTATATGAGTCGGTGGCGAACTTTGTCCTTATAAAATATCCGATTGTCTTGAAAGAACGCTTACAGAAAGCTTTTGCCGACGAGGATTATAAGGTGAAGTTCATGAATGAACCAGACATCAATACCCATTTGCGTATTACCTTGGGGCGTCCTGAACAGAACCGTATTGTCATTGACACCATTAAAAAAATTGCATTACAATGAAAGCGGTTATATTGGCTGCAGGGATAGCTTCGCGTTTGCGTCCGTTGACTGATACCACTCCAAAATGTCTGTTGAAAGTTGGAGAGCGTTGTTTGCTGCAAAGAGCCTTTGATGCATTGCTGCAGAATGGCTTTCGGGAGTTTGTCATTGTCACCGGTTATAGACAGCAGCAGATTGTGAACTTTCTGGAAGCTCATTATCCGGCATTGGAGGTTACGTTTATCTATAATGAGAAATATGCTTCTACCAATAATATCTACTCTTTATGGCTTACACGGCCTTATGTAGATAAAGAGGACATTCTGTTGCTGGACAGCGATATCCTTTTTGACCCGCAGATTGTAGCCAAGTTGCTTGGATATGGTCAAGCGGATGCGTTGGCTCTGAACCATCATACATTGGGGGAAGAGGAAATCAAGGTAATAGCGGACAATGATGGCAAGGTGTTGGAAATCAGTAAGACGTGCTCCATATCCCGAGCTATTGGCGAGTCTATTGGCATCGAGAAGATGTCTGCCGCTTATACAGAAGCGCTTTTCCGGGAATTGGAGGTTATGATTACCAAAGAAGGTTTGGATAATATCTTCTATGAACGTGCTTTTGAGCGTCTCATACCACAAGGACACTCTTTCTATGCGCTTGACACTACCGAATATTTTTCTGTGGAGCTTGATACGGTGAATGACTTTGAACAAGCACAGCGGTTGATTCCTTCACAACTTTATTAATTAATGGGCTGATTTTTATGGCAGATTATGATATACGTCCTTTGCAGCTTCGTATTTTGAAGATATTGCTTGCTGTGGATAAAGTTTGTAAAGAACATGGTTTGCGCTATTATATAATGGCCGGTACTATGCTTGGTGCAGTCCGTCATAAGGGATTTATCCCTTGGGACGATGATTTGGATATCGGTATGCCGAGGGCTGATTATGATTTGTTGATGTCTCATTCCAAGGAGTGGCTTCCCCAGCCTTATGAGGCTGTCTGCGCAGAAAATGATCCGAATTATCCATTACCTTTTGCCAAGATACAAGATGCGGATACGACTCTTATCGAGCGTATGCATTTGAAATACTTGGGAGGTATCTACTTGGACGTATTTCCATTGGACGGTGTACCGCAAAGCAACCTGAAACAGAGGATTCATTTTGCCCGGTATGAATTTTACAAGCGGGTGCTCTATTTTATCTACCGCGACCCTTATAAGCATGGGAAGGGTCTCGGCTCATGGTTGCCGCTGCTGTGCCGGAGACTTTTTACTACTGCCGGCGTACAGAGGAGTATCAGAAATGTGATGACCACCTATGACTTTGACAAGTCTTCTTTAGTTTGTGATTATGATGACGGTATGCGCGGCATCATGCCCAAGGCAGAGCTGGGAGCTCCGACTCCCGTTTCGTTTGAGGGCGAAACAGTGTGGGGAGTACAAGATTATGACGCCTATCTGACCCGAAAATATGGAGACTACATGGTTATACCGAAACAAAGCGGGCAGAGACAGCATAATTTCCACTATTTGGATTTGGATAAGCCCTATTCTTCACAAGAAAGTTCCAATTCTATTTTATAATTTTGCTCTTTTAGGGAAATGTTAGACAAATGTTTTTTTCCAAAATTTCCATAAGGGACCGAAATCTTTGGTTAATAAATAAAATATGGCTTTTAGGCGGCCGCGTATTAGGCTTATTTTGAATCTATTTCCTGTTTTGAAAGTTCCTATCTTTTGGGATTTGAAATCTTTTCCTTTGTAAGTGAAAACTTTGCGGAATGTGGATGAAGTCATGCCCCATTTTAATAGAAATTGCATTTGACCACAATTCTTGCGTATGCGGGTAGTTGATTTTGTTTCAAAATGATAGATGCGACTGGCTTGTAGCCCTTTCATGAATCTGACTCCACACATATATAATTTTGCGGTGAAATCTGGGTCGCTGTACATTCCGGGTGAGTATTCTATACTATAACCGCCTACTAAATCCCAAATGTCCCGGTGTACGATATTGGGAGGAATGGTAGCTCCCATCCAGTCGTTTATTTTGTAGTTCATGTATTCTTTCAGTAATTTATCTTCTTGAAAAGTTTCGATACTGTCTCCATAATTGGCTAAGATGGTTGATGCGCTTTGTGTATGTGGTTGTATTGATGTAGCTGAAAGAAAGAAATAATTGTCAGACAGTTTTTCTATTTCGTCATAGAGAACCTTGTCCCAAAAAGGGAGTACATACATATCATCATTCAAAAATAGAATATAATCAGTTTTGACTTTAGTGCGCATCATATTCATAGCAAAACATACTCCGATATTCTGCTCAGAATGTGTGTAATCAATACCTGCTTTTTTTATCCACTCTAAGGTTCCGTCACTTCCATCGTTTACGTGTACAATGATTTGGTGATTGTAGTAAGAGTTTCTTTGGATACTTTGTATGCATAGTTTTAGGAAAGCAAGGTTATTCCATGTAGGTATAACGATTGAAAATAATCTGTTTTGAGATTTTATAGCTGTCATCTTTTGCTAATTGAGAAAATAAGTACAAAGATATTTATATAAATGGAGTTTTTGATTATAATTACTTGAAAACATTTATATTTTATAATATGCAAAAACAATATTGGTGTGAAATATACTGTTTTATGAGTGATATATAATACCTCTAGATTTCTTGTAGACAATAGTTTGGACTTGGATTGAATTTTTATGTTTGTGTTTTGTGTAGGCTGATGTTCTATATTGTATGATTAGCCTATATCGCTATTTGCGAAACTTGAATTAAGTTATTACTTTTGTGCCGAATCAGCAATTCTAATAAATTTGTTATGACCAAATTCTTAATTATCCGTTTCAGTTCGATAGGGGATATTATCCAGTGTATGGGAATTATCGGTGGAATACGTGAACGGTTTGCAGATGTGGAAATTCATTGGATTACCCGGAAAGATATGGTGGGGACCTTGTCGATGGATGGCAGGATTGATAAAATCTGGGCGTTTGACAAGGAGACCGGACTTGCCGGATTGTTGAAGATGGCGGCTGATTTGAGAAAAGAGCATTTCGACTACATTTATGACGCTCATAGTAATATCCGTTCCAACATATTGAAGCTGATAGTGTCTCCATTGCCTTTTGTGAAACCTTACGTTGCTTTGCGGAGCAAAGAGAGAGGCAAACGCTTTTTGTTGTTTAAACTGGGAATCAATCATTTCGACAAGCCTTTCAGGGGGATGGTGTCTTTTCAGAAACCATTGAAGAAATGGGGAATTACGCATTTTCCGGACAACTATCACGACTGGCATTTCCCGGATGAAATACGTAGCAAGTATGAGAACTTTGTAACCAAAGATATGATTACATTGGTGCCGTCTGCCAACTGGGAAATGAAACGCTGGCCCGTTTCCTATTGGAAAGAATTGGTTGCCCTTCTTCCTGAGTATAAATTTGTTATTCTGGCTGGTCCGAAGGATACTTTCTGTGAGGAAATCAGAAGTGCTGCACCGGAACGGGTAGTTAACCTTGCGGGACAAACCTCATTGATGGAGTCTTCTTACATAGTGTTGCGTTCCAATCTGGTAATCAGCGCTGATACGGGTTTTATGCATGCCGCTGATTTGTTCCGTGTTCCTGCTTTTGCCTTGATGGGACCTACGGCCTTCGGTTTCCCTACGGGACCTACGGTGGAAATACTCGAAACAGCCCTGCCTTGCCGTCCGTGCACCAAAGACGGACGGGGTAAATGCAAGCTGGCTGTTTATCAGAAGTGTATGGTGGATATTACCCCCCAACAAGTCGCTGAAAAGATTATTGCTTCTCTTGGTTGATGGCGCCTATAGTCTTTGTAGTGGAATAACCGTCTACGAAAGGGATAGTTACTGTTTCTTGGGCGTACTCCCTGCCTACAATGTTTTCTATGGCATAGTCGCCACCTTTTACCAACACGTCCGGTGCAACTGTTTTGATGAGATTCAGAGGGGTATCTTCCGTAAAAATCACTACGTAGTCCACTGCTTCCAAGGCTGCCAGGACTGTGGAGCGGGCGCTTTCATCATTGATAGGGCGCGATTCCCCTTTCAGACGTTTTACTGAGCTGTCCGAATTCAATCCTACGATAAGTACGTCCCCCAGTCTTTTGGCCTTTTCCAGATAGCACACGTGTCCTTTGTGCAGAATGTCGAAGCAGCCGTTTGTGAATATGATTTTGCGCTCCTGCGCACGCAGTTGTTTTATAGTATCTGCAAGTTGGGAAATAGGAATAAGTTTGCTGGCCGGTTTCCCGATTTGTAACTCGTCCTGCAACTCTTTGAACAGAATGGGACTGGTGCCTATTTTCCCGACTACAATGCCAGCCGCTTTATTGGCAAGATAAATGGCATCTGCAATAGGGATACCGGCTGCCAGCGCAGCTGCTAAAGTTGCCACGACAGTATCGCCTGCACCTGAAACGTCATATACTTCCCTTGCTTCGGTAGGAATGTCCTGCGAGGCATCGGGAGCTATGTATGACATGCCTTTTTCGGAACGTGTCACTAATAGAGAAGTAAGGTTATACTCCTTCAGTATCCGGTCTGCTGCGCTATGGATTTCTTTATCCTCATTTCTCACATCCACTCCCGAAACAGCCGAAAGCTCTTTCAGGTTGGGGGTGATGATGGTTGCGGAACGGTATTTCTCCCAATTTGTCCCTTTGGGGTCTATAATGACCTTCTTCCCTTGCCCGGCAGAGGCGGATATAACCTGCTGGCATACTGTATCATTGCATACTCCCTTGCCATAATCCGAAATCACGACAATGTCCACTTCGGGGAGTGCACGCTTCACGGCATCCAGCAGTTTCTGCTCAGTCTCTTCGTTCAGGCATTCATTTTCTGTTTCAAAGTCCAGCCGTACTACTTGCTGGCTGTTGCCTATTACGCGGGTTTTGGTGATGGTTGGGTGTTCTGTATGAAACAGTTCGTTTCTGATACCCAAATCAGCGAACATCTCCTGCATTGTGTTTCCGTTGTGGTCGTTGCCAAGCAGGCTGACGACATACGGCGAGCAACCCAGTCCCAACAGATTTCTTGCAACATTGGCCGCTCCTCCCAATACATTGTAGGTACGGGTGACACGGACCACTGGTACGGGGGCTTCGGGAGAAATCCTTTTCACGTCCCCTATATGGTAAGTATCCAGCATCACGTCTCCGATAACGAGTACCTTCTTTCCCTTTATACTGTTTAATTCTGTATTCATAATAGGTTGTTTTTTAATTGGTTGGCCCAATATAGAAGTGAATGCTCAGAGGTGACCCGGAAGGACTTGACACCACTTCTTTCGCCGCATTCCGTATCCGATTTCTTATCTCCGAACATATAGGATTGGGATGGGTCGATTTCATATTTCTTCATCGCTTCCGTCACCATGAAAGGAGAAGGCTTACGGCATTCGCAATGTTCTTCCGGAGCGTGAGGGCAAGTATAGAAATCGTTCAGTATAACTCCATGTTTTTCCAGCTCTTGGGCGAGTGCTCGGTTGAACTGTTCGGCGTCCTCCAGTGTAAAGTAGCCACGTCCAATACCGGATTGGTTCGTGATGACAATCAGCAGATAACCCAATTCTTGAAAAATACGGAGTGCTTCGGCTACACCGGGCAATAATTCAAGCTCTTGGGTCTTATAAACGTAGCCGAAATCAACATTGATGGTACCGTCCCGATCAAGGAAAATCGCTTTATTCATGGGAGAACAGTTTATTGTCAACGATGCCGCACAAGATATGTCCGATGGTAATGTGCACTTCTTGAATCCTGGCAGATTCGGCGTGCTGTATAATCAGCGGGTAATTGCAAAGTTCCTTGCACCTTCCTCCATCCCTTCCCAGGAGCCCTATGGTGGTGATGCCCATAGATTGTGCCTTCTGCAAGGCATGCTCTACGTTGGGAGAGTTGCCGCTGGTAGAAAGGCCTATCAGAATATCACCTTTCGTTCCCAAGGCTGCTGTCTGCCGTTCGAAGACGCGGTCGAAGCCATAATCATTGCTGACTGCGGTCAGGATGGAAGTGTCGGTTGTCATGGCGATGGCGGGCAGGCCTTCCCGTTCGGTCACGAAACGTCCGACGAGTTCGGCAGCGATATGCTGGGCATCGGCTGCACTGCCGCCGTTACCGCAAAGCAAGACTTTGTGCCCTTGTCGAAGGGCTTGTACTATCAGATTGCCGACGGTTTCGATGTCGGTAAGCATTTGCCGGTTGTTCAGGATATTTTCTTTGAGCCTGATACCTTCTTGGATGGACTGGGTGATATAATCTTGCATAGTTTTCTAATCTCGTTGGTACAAAGATACGACATTTCAGAAATGAAGCTTGCTTTTGACGAAATTTTTAAATTGTCTTTGCTTTCTCCATTTCAGTCTGCTGAAGAGAGTGAAGAATATGCATTCTTCAATATCGAATCCTCTTTGCTCGGCATATAGAGGTATTATTTTCATGAAGTCATCGGCGGGAATACCCAGTTGGCTGAAGGCATTCATGGACATTCTGATACCGGGTACTTTACCGAGCTTCAGGCGGTTGATGTCAATGAGGGCGAAGTGATATTTGCCGTTTGTCTTCCGGTAAAATATATTCTTGGGATTATAGTCCAGTGGCAAGACCTTGTTCAGATGTAATTGGAGAGTGAAGTCTACGAGGTCATGTCTTAGCCGTTTTTTCTCTTCTTCCTCCATTTCCGTACCGAACATATCCGTAACAAGCGGGTAGGGGAGGTATTCGGAAATAAAGTATCCGGTGTGGAAGAAACCATTCTTTTTGATTTCTATATAAGCTACCGGAGGGGCGGTCTCTATTCCCCGTTGCAGAAAAAGTTCTGCATATTCAAAGGCGCGCTGCGCTTTGCTTTTGCGGAACCAAGTGTAAATGAGGCAGTTTATGAGGGCAGGTCTTTTGTATTTCTTGATTACGAAGTCCTTGTCTCCGAACCGCACTCTTTCGACTGTGTTCCTTCGGTTACAATAAACCTCTTCCCGTTCATATTCTTCCGATGGGATGGCTCGGATATAACTCTCGTAGGCGGCATAGTGCGGATGAATATGTACCTTCATTGCTTTTATTTACATTTTACTTCTTTTGAACGGTGCAAAGATAGTGCAAACCGAAAGCAGAACAAAATGAACTTGTTCATTTTTTATTTTGAGGTGCCGCCTATCTTCGCTTTTGAGCAAAGATAATCAAAATGTATCATCTGGTCGGAAATATCGTATGCTTTTTTGGCGAACTCGGCTTCTGCCGGGGTGGGCTCTTCACCTACCACCTCCATTTGGGGGCTGATGGCGAATCCTTTCTTGCATGGGTCGAGGATACTTTGGCCCAATCCGCTCCAGTAGTAATCATCCAGTTGGAGCAGGTTCAGTAAGGTGGGGTACATATCGATTTGTCCCATCACTTTATCATAACGTATGCCTACCGGAGAGTTTACTATGATGAAAGGGGTGAATGTCTTGTCGGATACGATACCCTTGCCACCGGGGGCGTTACACAATTCTTCACGGTAGGTAGCCAGTCCTTCGTGGTCACCGGTGATGACGATAAGGGTCTCGTCGTATTGTGGGAGTGTTTTCAAGTACTCCACGAATTTTCCTATCGCCTTGTCCGTATAGCGTGCAGTGGTCATATAGTCATTCATTTTCTGTGGAATGGCCGGAGAGAAATGAATCTCTTTCAATTCTTCAGGCAATTTGAAGGGAGCATGGCCGGAGTAGGTCACCAGCTGCATGTAAACATTCTCCCCCTTCTTCCAGATTTCCCCCTTCTCTATTTTTTGGCTGCATTGCGCCAGGAAGGAGCCGTCTCCGGTACGTTTGTGCGTGCCAAAGGCTTCTGTCAGTTCAAAGTCATGATAAGCAATGATGGTGTCGGTCCCGAAACTGTAGGCTATGACGCCTTGGTTCCAGGTCGATACTTTATCAATGGTCAGGAGGTAGTTGCGCGAGTTCTTCTGCTGATGCATGGCTTTTTGCAGGGTTCCGTAGGTGTGGTCAGGATATTGGCTGCTGTATGTGCCGCTGTTGATAGGCAGCATACCGGCGCAAAGCAACAGCTGTGCATCAATGGAACGTCCTCCTTTCACTTGCGTCAGTACGTGGGGGGCGTATAGGGTGGTGGAGTCTTGCAGCAGTTTGTTGAGATATGGGGTAATCTCTTGCCCTTCCACTTCCCTTTCGAGTACCCAGCTTTCCAAAGATTCTGCCAGGATGACGATGCAGTTGTTGCGGATTCCGATACGTCCGGCCAAAGGGTGATGTCCGGGTTTCTGGCTCAGCCACTCCTTTATCTCTTGCTGTATCTGTGGGGTGGCCTCCTGCTTCTGGTTGATGAGGTCATAGCATAGGCTTCCGAAGACGGTATACATGGAAGTGGTGCTTGCACACAGATAGGCTTTCTGGCGGACGGTGTTGTATGCTTCCTTGAATCCTCCTTTGGCCAGGGTGGTGATGGTAAACAGCAGAATACCGATTCCCAAAGCTCCTCCGTAATACTTGTATGATGTTCTTCCGGCGGTATTTCTTTTGTAATGCCAATAAAGGGGGATACTGGCAATGGTAGATAGAGGGAAGAAGATGTCGTACCAGCGGAAAGAGTCGTAAACGCTTCCGGTGAAATCGGCGAGGTTTCCAGAAAGTCCATAGCTGTTAAGTGGGATGGCAGTATAGTAGGTGCGGAAATACATTAGGTTGACAATCAGTAGTATATCCAGCAAAAGCATGATGACTATTTCTGTTTTCCAGAGCCGGAAGAACTTATAGGGGGCGAGAAGTACGAGGGTGGCTATTATCTTGGTTGCATAGAACTCGATGGTAGAGAATGAAGCGAATGTGGTGGGGATGCTCCAGATGAAATCGAATAGCAGGAATTTGAAAAAAATGGTGATTCCGAACAAAAGAGTCACTTTATCTGTTGCCCCTTGTTGACTGTCGGAGCAATGAAAAAGGTTTCTTCTCATAAAATAGTATTTTTAAAATATTGGGGTGCAAAGATAGATATTTTAGAGAAGAAAAAGCTTCATAAACAGCAACTTTTGGAGGAAAATTGATAAAAGTCATTTTTTTTTCCGGATTGATGCAGTATATAAAGAATTCTTGTATTTACTTTGCAGACGTTTAAAGCAAAGAAAGCAAAACTGTTACAAACTAAGGGCTGGATTTTATTGTTCTATTGGTAATTTGAGGTGACGATTGTGTCGTTGCCGTGATATTTTGAGTGTATGAAGAAGCATTATTTATTTTTCGTTTCGGTAGCCTATTCCTATCCTATACTTCGCCCGCTTCAGGACGAAATCAGGCGTAGAGGAGACGATGTTGCATGGTTTATCGAGCCAGACTGTCCGGTTCTGTTGAATCAAGATGAAAGGTGGCTTCAATCTGTTCAGGAAGTGATGGATTATCAGCCTATTGCTGTTTTTGCACCGGGTAATTATATTTATGATTTCTTCCCGGGAGTGAAAGTTTCCCTTTTCCATGGCTACCCCATCAATAAGCGTGGCGATGAAAAGGATGACCATTTTTCTGTTCGTGGATGGTTCGATGTCTATTGCACGCAAGGAGAAACGAGCACTCTTCCTTTCAAGGAACTTGAGAGGAAATACGGCTTCTTCAAGGTATACGAAACGGGCTGGTGCAAGGCGGATACTTTCGTGAAAGAACGTGCGCACACTCCTCATAATGCACGTCCGGTAGTTTTGTACTCTTCTACGTTTACAAAAAATATAACTTCTGCTCCTCATCTGTTTGATACCATCAAGAGACTGGTGCGCGAGAAGAACTGGGATTGGATTATTTCGTTCCATCCGAAATTCTCGGATATGGAAGTCCTCAAGAAATACAAGGAACTGGCTGCTTCCTGCCCCAATATTACTTTCCACGAGAGTGGACTTGTTGATGCCAAGCTGCTAAACAGTGCAGATGTACTGTTGTCCGATGCTTCGTCTGTGATTGTCGAGGCAATGATGTTGGACAAACCGGTTGTGACCTATTGCAACACCATGCCGGGAGCTCATTTGCTGAATGTCACTGACACGGATGCTGTAGAGGGAGCGATAGAAAAGGCCATTTCCCGTCCGGCGGAACTGATGGAACGGATGCGTGCTTATGTGCACAAGCATGAAGCCCATCTGGACGGTGAGTCCTCTTCACGGGTACTGGATGCCGTAAACAACTACATCTGGTATTTTCAAGGTAAGACCAGAACCAAGCCCTGGAATCTGGTGCGTAAGTTTAAATTGCGATGGCGGGTGGGTTATCCGTTGATGGCCACTTTGCGGTTATGGTAGGCGATAGATAATCTGTCGGCCTATTTTTTTGTTTTATAAAGTATGAAATCTGCATAAATTTTATGGATAATTCTCCTATGGTGAGTGTAATACTTCCCAATTATAATCATGTTGTTTATTTGAAAGAGAGGATTGAAAGCATCCTCAATCAAACCTATCAGAACTTTGAATTGATTCTGCTGGATGATTGTTCTGCGGACAATAGTTGTGATATTTTGAATGCCTATAAAGAACATCCAAAAGTTTCGGCATTAATGTTGAATGAAAAGAATACAGGCAATACTTTTCTTCAATGGGATAGGGGCATTCGCCTTGCTAAAGGAAAGTATGTTTGGATTGCAGAAAGTGATGACACTGCCGATATTCATTTTTTGGAGGCAACAGTTGCCGCATTGGAGTTGAATCCAAGTGCAATAATGTGCCTTACTGGTTCCATTCTGATAGATGGACAGGGACAAAGGATGAAACGTAAGAGCCGTGACCGTTGGAAAGAAACCGGAGAAGTGAAAACATTCGATGGCAAAGAATATGTAAAACATAATCTGTTATATAGGAATTATGTGTATAATGCCAGTATGGTGCTTTTCAAGAGGGAGGTTTACGATAAACTAGATAAGTCCTTTCAGCAACTTCGCTGTGCGGGTGATTGGCAGTTCTGGGTAGAAGTGGCACAGGAGGGGAAAGTTGTAGAGGTACGCCGGAAATTGAATTACTTCCGGCAACATACCAATAAAGTAACCAGCAGGTCTAAATATACAGGGGAAGGAATGTTCAATACGATAGATGTGATGTCGTATATGTTTTCTTGTACAGACGTTGGCTGGTATAGAAAATGCTTGGTGAGGGGAGAGTGTTATAGACTTATAGCGAAACTACCGGTTTCACCGGACATCCGTGCCCGTCTGTATGTTGAGGCAAGAGGGAAAATGGGGGTTCTGCCAGTACATTACTATCTGGAACGTATAAATAGGATATTAGCATTTGTGATTCCTTTTCTTCCTACTCATAGAAAAGATAAATTCAAATAAAGGTACATTATATAAAAGAGGATATAAGAATGCTGTCAATTATCATTTGCTCTATTTCACCGGAACGATTGCAAGAAATCAGCCAAAATATACATGCTACTATTGGAGTGGAACATGAGATTATCGCTATAGATAATCGGGAGAAGTGCTGGTCTATAGCTCGCGCTTATAATGAAGGTGCTCGGCAGGCTCGCTATCCTTATTTGTTTTTCGTCCATGAAGATGTGAAATTCCATTCGCAGGATTGGGGGACGGTTGTTGCTGAGAAGTTGGCGGAACCGAGTTGTGGAGTAATAGGTTTTGCAGGAACTAAAATAATGTTCGACTGCTATTCGGGATGGATGCAGCATCGTCGTTTTGCTTGTACTTCTTATTTACAAAAAAAAGGAAATGTGACGGCATTCACTGGGTTCAATGTGGTACAAGGAGAGTGGTTTGCGGAAGTTGTAGCAGTGGACGGTTTCGGAATGTTTGTCCGAAAAGAGGTATGGAAGGCATATCCTTTCGATGAAAAGATGCTGACTGGATTTCATTGCTATGATGTTGATTTCTCTTTACAGATAGCTGTAAGCAAACGATATAGGAATTATGTTTGTTGCTCACCGGAAGTTCAAGTGGAACATCTCTCGGAAGGTAATTATAATCGCAACTGGTGCCAAGATACGGTCAGGATGTATAATCGGAAATGGAATGTTATTTTGCCGATAAAGATAGATGACCTTTGTCTTACTAAAAGGGAGATGGAAAGATATAGAGAAAAGAGCTTTAATCGTTTCTTGCAAAAATCTTTTAAAGTTGATTTCCCTGAGAAGAAAGAAGTTTTGATGGCTTTTTTGTCTTATCCTTTTTCTTTAGAACATTTGTTGCATTGTATTTCGGGAGTATATAGATATTTAGTAGGGAAAGATTCTTAACTTTGTAAATTGATTATTGTCATCTGCTAAATAATTTAGATAAAATATAAACATATTGTATGGACGCATTAAATGAAAAGGGTATGGTGTCTGTTATTGTACCTTGTTATAATCAAGCCATTTATTTGCCCGAAGCCTTGAACTCTTTATTGGCTCAGACTTATCAGTGCTGGGAAGCGATAGTTGTGAATGACGGTTCGCCTGATGAAACAGAAAAAGTGGCATTGGAGTATACGCGGAAAGACTCAAGAATTAAATATGTATTCAAGGAAAACGGAGGATTGTCTTCTGCGAGAAATAAAGGTATAGAATTGGCTCAGGGAGAATTTATATTGCCGTTGGATGCAGATGACATTATACATCCGGAGTATATGGAAAAGGCGATGGAGGCATTCGAGGACAATCCATTCCTGAAACTGGTATTTTGTCGAGGAGTTTTTTTCGGAGTAAAAAATAAGGTTTGGAATTTGCGTTATGAAGGGTATGAGGAGTTGCTTCAGAGAAATCATATTTTTTGTTCTGCTTTTTTTAGGCGCAGTGATTGCATGGCCATTGGCGGCTATGATGAGAATATGCGGAAAGGACACGAGGATTGGGAGTTCTTTATCAGGTTGTTAGATGAAAATAGTCTTGTGTATCAGATACCCTCTCCACTCTTTTATTACCGTGTCAAGGAGCAATCTATGATAACTGCGGCAAAGCAGGCCGATGTATTTAATGAAACGGAGTTTTATATCTATTCAAAACACAGAACCCTTTATGCTTCCTTTTTTGGAGGCAGTGCATTGCACATCATTCGCGAACTGCTTTATCTGCGCAAGAAGCGCGAGGCGCATAGAAATAAATGGTATAGAAGATTTTTCCGTCAATATATAAAAGGACTTTTTCACAAATGAAACTATCTGTCATAACTATCAACTATAACAATGCTGAAGGACTGGCCAAGACAATGGACAGTGTTTTCAGACAGCGCTTTTCTGACTTTGAATATATTGTCATAGATGGTGGCAGCACTGATGGCAGTAAGGACTTGATTGTGAACAATCAGGATAAAATTGCTTATTGGTGCTCTGAAAAAGATTCGGGCATATATAATGCCATGAATAAAGGCATCCGGGAGGCATCTGGAGAGTATTTACTTTTTTTGAATTCGGGTGATTTTCTTCATGACTTTGCTGTATTGGAGGACATTCATCCTTTTTTGTCGGGCGAAGACATTGTTTACGGGGATTTGCTTTTTGTACACGGCGATGGAAAGGAGGATTTGTTTGTATACCCGGATGTCTTGAGCTTTGAATATTTTTTGGAACGCTCTTTGGGACATCCTGCTGCTTTTATAAAGAGAGCATTATTTGAGGGGTGCCTTTATACGGAGACGCTTAAGATTGTTTCTGATTGGGAATTCTTTGTGAAGAAGATAGTGCTTGAAAGCTGTTCTTATAGACATGTCGAGAGGGTGATAAGTATCTTTAATATGCAAGGCATCAGTTCTGTCTCTTTAAGTCTTTGTGAGGAGGAAAAGAAATATATCCTGCAGGGAATATTTCCTCCCATGATACTCGACTCTTTGCAGTTGGCTGCTTGCCTGAAAAAGCAGCCTTTGTTTGAACTTTTCCGTGAGATGAGCAAGACACACCGTTTCCAGAAGAGGGTAAAGCCTGTCCTGACCTTCTTGCTGAAATTGAACAACGCTTTCTCTATGCGGAAATGAATGGTCAGAAGACTGCTTTTGCTACTTTCCGGTAGACAAGTTCGGTTTGGCGGGTTGCCTTTTCCCAAGAGTAAAGTTTAATCCTTTCTTTGCCGGCAAGTATAAGTCTGGTGCGTTCAGCTTCGTCGTATATCACACTTTTGATAGCTTCTGCCATCGAAGAAACAGAGAATGGGTCGAAATATGCCGCTGCATTTTCGGCAATTTCAGGAAAGCAAGAGGCTTGGCTCAAGGCTACGGGGCAGTTGCAAGTGTAGGCTTCTAAAATAGGGATGCCGAAACCTTCATAATAAGATGGATATACAAATAGCAGAGCACGGTTGTATAATTCTTTCAGATGCTGGTCGTTGACCGAAATTTGCAGTGTATGCGGAGCGATGCCTATACGTGATATTAATTCTGATTCAGCCTTTGAAAACGGTTTGCCTGCACATATTAGATGTAGATGTGCATCTGTTTGATGGATTATACTGAAAGCTTCTGCTAATCGTTGGAAATTTTTGTAGGATGTCCGGTCACCAACAAACAAAATGTATC
Source organism: Bacteroides sp. AF39-16AC (assembly GCF_003602735.1). NCBI lineage: Bacteria > Pseudomonadati > Bacteroidota > Bacteroidia > Bacteroidales > Bacteroidaceae > Bacteroides > Bacteroides sp. AF39-16AC. Next base: position 273,358 of record NZ_QTLN01000003.1, read on the forward strand.
TTTGGGGAAGATGTAGATTAGGCTTGCTTATAGTGGATTGTAGACTACAACCGTGGTAGATAACGTCTATTTTTTGAGGGGATATGCCTAATGTTTCTATGATATCTTTCTTGGTATGTTCGCTAATGGCTATAATGTGATTGGCTTTTGTGATAATTTCTTTCTTCTGTTGAATAATGGATATGGAGTCTTGAAACAAGTCTGGATATTTTTCATAGGTCATGTCGTGTACGGTTATCACAAAAGGATTATTGCCTATTTGCTTAAGAAAAAGGGGATTGTAATATGTCGGATGATAGACAAATGGAGCGTGTTTCTGCATCAGCTTTAAGATTAGTTTGGCGTTGCTTTGATACAGTTTCTGTTGATGATACTTAAAGAACAAATGGGGGATGTAGATACCGTGTCTCTTGATTTTACTATTCAATAGATAATGATTTTCTGTATAGCGTACTGCAATATCGTAATTAAACTGTAAATTGGACATGATTTCACAGAAATAGCGAGAAATGCCGCCGAATTTCTGCTGGTCGAAAATTTGTGAATCATATACTATAAAGGGCTGCTCCATGCTTGTCTATATATTGTAATACGATGCAAAGGTAAAGGAAAGTTTTGAAGTTCTGTGATTGAAATGATTTTTATATCTTTTATATTGTGTATTTTTGTGCCCTTCAAAGTTATAGTGTATGGATAAAAAAGATATTGTAGTAGTAGTGCCTATTTATTTACCTGCTCTATCAGAGATGGAAGCGGTGTCGCTGAAACAGTGCTTGGATATTTTGTCTGATTACTCCATAGTGATTATTAAGCCTGAAAATCTGGATATTTCCAATATACAATCTCAATTTTTACTCCCTAAGGTAATATCTTTCCCAGACAGATGTTTCCAAGGTATTGAAGCTTATAATCGTTTAATGCTTGACGTGGCTTTTTATAGAACTTTTTCGAGCTATACTTATATGCTTGTTTATCAATTGGATGCTTATGCGTTTAAAGACGAATTGTTCTTTTGGGCTTCACTGGGGTATGATTATATTGGTGCGCCGTGGATGCCGCACCAAAGAAAATATTGGAGGTTTCCTACTCGTTTCGTCTGGTTTGTCCAGCGTTGCTTCTGGAGTATTTTCTATCCTAAGAATCTGCGCAGAATGAAGTATTGTTGGTTTCATGTTGGTAATGGTGGCTTTTCTTTAAGGAAAATCAGTAAGATGATAGCAGTTACAGAGCATTACAAAGCTATAATTGATAAGTGCATGGCAGACAGTAATTCTTTTTTCCCCGAAGATGTCTTTTTGCTTTTGAATACTCATGATAAAGAAGTTCATTTGAAACGTCCTTCTTACAAATTGGCTATGAAATTTGCAATTGAGCAAATTCCGGCATGGTCATATAGGGCAAATGGATGCCAGCTCCCTTTCGGCTGCCATAATTGGACGCATCCTGAGATGCTCCCTTTTTGGTCTCAATTCATAAAGCTCGGTTAAGGAGCATGACCGCATGATTTCTTCCGGTGTGGTTTGCTCTTTCCTTGGACCTTGTTTGGTGCTTGGTTTGAAAACAGTATGAATAAAGTAGTATTATTAACTATACGTGAATTCGATATAGCTGTACTATCAGCCATCACAGCCATCAGCTTCGTTCAAAACCTCTTTTGATTCATATCGAATTCACGTTAATATAGTGTTTCTGTTATGTCTTGGAGAATGGTTAGGGTTTGATTATATATCCGTCAATTCCGAAATATTGTTCACCCCATTTAGCTTTGGCATACTCTACGGTCGCATAGCTGTTGGTGTACCAAGTGTCTTTTGTGTGTGTGCTCTTGAGATGATGCAGTGGTACAGTATTGGGTTGCTCGTCAGCATATACATATCCATCTATTCCATAATACTGTTCATTCCATTTCTTTTTAGCATATTCAACATCAGCGTAACTGAAAGCATACCACGTGTCTTTGGTATGTATGCTTTTCAGGCGATGCATTGGTTTTGTATTGGGTGCAGGTTCTACTAATACAAATCCTAAAAAGTCAGTTAAATAATCACCGCTTACTTGATTTATATAGTTTACGTCATCTTGTGAAAAAACCCACCAGTTGTCTTTTGTGTGTGGACTTTTTATTTGAAACATTGGTTTTACCTCTATAATCGGACGAATTTTGCTTTTGATGTATTTTTCTGCAGCGTCTTTAATTTGCTGTTTTTTTATAGGGTCTTTGATGAATTCGTATATGGGGTATGTCTTATTGAAATTAATTTCTGTCAATACACAATGCGTTTTGTCAACAGACTGCTGCCATCCGCTAAGATTGAATGTGTGGTTGGTTGCTCCGTCGGATGTTATTGTGATTGTATGACCATCGTGCTGGCCGCCATACATGTTGACGTTGCATGACCAGTTACTATTTCTCCTTTGGTATTGTTCTACTTCGGTTGTAGTAGAACTTCCGGAGAAGGAGAGGTTAACCGTTTTAATGGCACCAGTGATGCCTCCTTTGGCAATTTTGGTTTTAGACTCTACTTTTAGATTGTCGGTGATAGTTGACTTATAGAATATAGAAAGGCGTCCACCTACATTGAAGTCGATAAGAATATGTGTTCCGAATTCTTCAATAATGGCATCAGGAGAGGCTGTAGAAAGTCTGCTCTTAAAGTATGGAGTGAGGTAGTCGGCCAAAACTGTGGGGTCAGCATAAAGTTGGTAGCGTTCTAATTGCTTGATTTGGTCGACCGAATGTAGGTCTCTTTGGTCGTAATGGAAGTCTTATTGCTTGATTCTTTGTCAAAAGAGACATTTGCTGAAAGGCTATAGGGTACTTCCTTATTGGAGGTGTCTGTGCTGGTTGCCCCATCTTTTTTAGGATTGATTTTTGCAGCAACCGAACCACTAAAATTCGTTTTATTGATGATGTCTTTTACATAGTTCATGTAGTCTTCTCCAGCATAAAAGTTGTCTTTGATTTCACCTACATATTCCACTTTGTATAATTGGGGATTTTTCGCATAGAAACCTGCAATATCTAATACTTCGTTTTTTATGGATTGTCTGGCAAGATATTCTCCGGTTATATCATAACCGTAGCCTAATACTTGATATTGACCATCTCCCATTGACTTCGTTGTTGGCATTTGTTGGTCTTCTTGAACAAACTGCTCGTCAAAAGTGTTGGTGCAGCTAATGGCGAATATTCCCATTGTAATGATGGGAATAAAAAGAAAATGTTTTTTCTTCATAATTCTGGAAATTAATTTAGTTTGCCTTTTGAAAGGACTGGTTTAACGCGTATTCAGTCCTTTCAATCGGTTCGTTTTATAAATTGGTGATATATATCACTTCCTTGTCAGTTGGATGTTTCTATAGCGTGAAGCTGCCATATAGGAATGCTTCATCGGACTCTATTTGAATGGAGTAGTTGCCGCATGATTCTTCATCTAGGTTGATGCTGATATTTGTTGGAGCATCGTATGTTTCTGAATAGACGGTTTCACCGGTTGATTCATTGATGAGGAGGATGGTGACGGTGGGTAATACCTCGTTGAAGTCGACACATACCGTATTATTATATAGGTAGGCGTTGGCGGTTTGAATGATACTACGAGATATAGGGGTATCTCCTTTACTAGTCGGATTTTTTCTTTTTGCTTGGATTAGGGCGATTTCTGTAAAAGGATTGTTCTTTTTTTGTGCGTATGTCACAATATTGCTTAAAAAGAATGTCGCAATTAAGATAGACAATAGATTCTTCATCATTATACACTTTTTTGATTATTGATGCCGCAAAGGTCGGTTTAATACGGCAGGATAAGTGTATAATATTGTATAATTTCGGTGTATAATGGCGTATAATATTGTATAATTGTTGTACTTGCTAATGATTGTTATGATTGGCAAGATGATTGGAGATTCTTTTTTAAAGCTTCCTTAAGAGATATCTCTTTGTGTGCAAATCCCATTTTGTTTTCTAATATGCGGTCTGCCTTTTTGTAAATAGTATCCCGTTCGCAGCTCAATATATGGCAAAAATGGCTTATCGGGAGGTTTGTCAGGTACAGACAACATAAGTAGATTTCGTCTTCTGTCAGGTGATATTTTGATTGTAGTTCCCGGGCAATATTATTCCAACATTTGTTGGTTTCTGCAATTAGTTGTAGCCAGTCACCTTGATGCATTATTTCTGATTCTGCCTTTTCTTTATGAGAGCGGATGATTAGAGTCATCTTGTTGTATACCTCAGATTGTTCGAATAGAACAAGTCCTGCCTTATGCAGCATTTCTTTTTCGGTTTGGTTATTGGGCTTTTGTTTTCTTTTCTTATAGGATAGGATGATTACAGCTACAATGAGGGTTAATATGATTATTGATATACCTATGATACGATAATGGGTGTGTTTGCTGATTATGTTTTGCTTGTTGCTTGGCATCCCTTGTTCTGCGCAGACAATGGCATCGGGCTGTCTGGACTTCTGCATGCTGTCCAAATAGGCAGAGTAGTTGCGTTCCATCTCTAAGGAAGTAGCTAAGTCTCCTTGCTCTTTGGCTATGTCTGCCAGATACATGTAAGCCCCGGCTTTGGTGGCATAGTCTGTTGTGAAAAGGGATTTTTGTAGGTAGTAGCGGGCAGAATCATATTGCAATATTAGGTAATATGCGCTTCCAAGTAGTTCGAAAGCTTTGTAGCATGTTGTGCGGTCTTTCTGTACGCCAAGATTCTGTTTGGCGAATTCTATAGCTTTCTCTCCGTTTTCCATCCAGTTGTATAGTTGGCATAGTGAGGAGAACACATTTTCTTTTAATTGTATGTTGGACTGTTTTTGGACGATAGCGAGTGCCTTCAACATCATTTTTTCGGCTTCGGGATAGAATTCTTCTCCTTTTTCCATACAGATGACTCCTCGTCGTGACAGAACTTCTGCTTGAAGAACAGAGTCCTTTAGCTGAATACCTATTTGTTGTGCCAATTGATAGCTGGAATCGGCTTGTGTATTTAGGTTTTGTGAATAGTATAGATAACCTATATTCAGGTAGATAAGACTTAATAGACGTCTTTCTCCTGCTTTTTCAGCCAAGGGCTCTGCTATGAGGTATTGAGTCATAGATTCTGTTCTTCTCTGTGAATCCCGGTAGACGCAGCCGGAATAGTAATGGGCCCTTGCCCGCTTTTCTATGTCGTTTGTGCCGTTGTAGTAGGTCAGGGCCGATTGTATCAGGGAATCATTGGTTTGGATAATGTAGTTCTTATCTCTTGCTTCTGTCATTAATAGGCCATAATAAGCACTGTCAGCTTGGGTCTGCAGGCTGTTTGTCGGGAATGCTTCGAGCATAGATAGGGCAGTGTCCGGTTGCTGAACGATGAGCGAGTCAATTGTAATCAGGTACTTATTATAGTTCACTCGGGTATTGCAAGCAATGGACAGAAGTACGATTAGGACAGATAGGGTTGTGATAATAGCTTTTCTCATGTGGTGAACAAAGTTCTCAGTTAAGTCGGGTGCAAAGGTACATCTTTTTCATTATTTACTCATATAATTGCTTGGGCATATTGAAGTTTGAAGAAAATTGTGTGGAAGTTAGGAGTAAAGATGGAAAATAAATGAGCCGGCTATTATTAATAAGATGACAATGTATGAGTGTACATGGTGCTGGAGAAGTATGCAAGGACACAAAAGAAAGTAGAGAATGTGGGCATTTAGGCAGAAATAACCTGAAACCCTTTTCCATTCCCTCGTTTTCTTGTATCTTTGTGACCTCATAATTCACTTAACTACAAGCAATGAAGGAATTCCTGCAACTGATGCGGCGCTTTGTGTCGCCTTACAAGAGATATATCGGTTGGGCAATCGTGCTCAATGTGCTGTCCGCTATATTCAATGTCTTTTCATTCACACTGCTTATTCCTATTCTCAATATCCTTTTCAAGACAGGGGAGAACACCCAAGTGTATCACTTCATGGAGTGGGGAAGCGGTAGCTTGAAGGAAGTGGCGGTGAACAATTTCTATTATTACGTCACTCAGATGATTGAGACACACGGGCCACAGATGACATTGCTGTTCATGGGGCTCTTCCTTGCTTTCATGACCATGCTGAAGACTTCCTGCTATTTCGGTTCTTCCGCCATTATGATTCCCCTTCGTACGGGAGTGGTACGCGATATCCGCGTGATGGTCTATTCCAAAGTGATGCACTTGCCGCTCGGCTTTTTCTCTGAAGAAAGGAAAGGGGACATCATTGCACGTATGAGCGGTGACGTAGGCGAAATTGAAAACTCCATTACCAGCTCACTGGATATGCTGCTCAAGAATCCTATCCTGATTCTGCTTTATTTTTCCACTCTGATTGTAACCAGCTGGCAGCTGACTCTGTTTACTGTCCTGGTATTGCCGGGTATGGGCTGGCTGATGGGAAAAGTCGGCAAGAAACTGAAGCGTAAGTCGTTGGAAGCCCAAGGAAAATGGAGTGATACCATGTCGCAATTGGAAGAGACACTTGGCGGACTGCGTATAATCAAGGCTTTTATAGCAGAAGACAAGATGGTGGACCGTTTTAAGCAATGCAGCGACGAGCTGCGTGATGCAACCAACAAGGTAGCCATCCGTCAGTCGTTGGCACATCCGATGAGTGAATTCCTCGGTACGCTGCTCATTGTATTGGTACTGTGGTTCGGTGGTCTGCTTATTCTGGGCGACGGCACTTCCATGGAAGCATCAACGTTCATCTTCTATATGGTGATTCTGTACAGTATCATCAATCCGTTGAAAGACTTTGCAAAGGCAGGATACAACATTCCAAAGGGTCTGGCATCCATGGAACGTGTGGACAAAATACTGAAAGCCGAGAACCCCATTAAGGAACCGGTAAACCCGTTGCCGCTGCACGGGATGAATGACCGGATTGAATTTAAGGACCTCTCCTTCAGTTACGACGGCAAGCGCGAAGTGTTGAAGCACGTCAATCTGATGGTGCCCAAAGGACAAACCATTGCACTTGTCGGCCAGTCCGGCTCCGGCAAATCTACATTGGTGGATTTGCTGCCGCGCTATCACGATGTGCAGTTAGGTGAGATTACAATTGACGGTGTGAATATTAAGAATTTTCGCATCCACGACCTGCGTGCGTTGATAGGAAACGTGAACCAAGAGGCCATTCTGTTCAATGACACCTTCTTCAACAACATTGCCTTCGGTGTGGAAAATGCAACTATGGAGCAGGTGGTCGAAGCGGCAAAGATTGCCAATGCCCACGACTTCATCATGGAGACCGAACTCGGTTATCAGACCAACATTGGCGACCGTGGCGGCAAGCTTTCCGGCGGACAGCGCCAGCGTATCAGTATTGCCCGTGCCATCTTGAAGAATCCGCCTATCCTGATACTCGATGAGGCCACTTCAGCACTCGATACCGAAAGCGAACGACTGGTGCAGGAGGCTCTGGAACGGCTAATGAAGACCCGTACCACGATTGCCATCGCCCACCGCCTTTCCACCATCAAGAATGCGGATGAGATTTGTGTACTCTATGAAGGTGAAATCGTGGAACGTGGTAAGCACGAGGAACTTCTCGAGAAGAACGGCTATTATAAGAGACTGAATGATATGCAGTCTCTCTCATAGAAATAAAATTCTGCGTACTTTGCTTCCACCCGCTTGTGCTATGTTGTTATGACTAAAATAGGAAGTTAATTTCCTGCAAACAGCATATTAATTCTTCTTTCTCTTCTATACTTCTTACGCAGAATCTATAATGTAGGTGGGTGTTGATGGCTGCCGGCAGAGTGTTTCACGGCTTGTTAGGCAATGATGAATAAAGGGCGTTCTTTTGCCTTTTACGCTTTTTTAATATCTGCTTGCTTCCATTCTATCACTAATTATCCTATTTTTGCAAAGAACACATACATAAACATTGCAAATATCATGAAAAAATTATATCCAACGTCTACGACGACAACTACTATGACTATCAGTCCAAGTACTCTTAATCATGTAATTCAATCGACCCCGATAATACTATAACTGTAAATATTTAATATTCGCCTACCATGAAAATAAAAGTTGGTTTGATAGGGTTCGGCAGAATGGGGCAAATGTATTGGGAGGAAATGCGGAAAAGCGGTCGATGGGACATCGCATATATCTGCGATACCGATCCGGCCTCCCGAGAATTGGCAAGAAACCTTTCCCCTTCATCCAGAATCATATCCGATGAACAAGAAATCTTTGATGACCAGAGTGTAGAAGCTGTTGGTCTTTTTGCATTGGCAAATTCCAGAAAAGAACAAATAGAGAAAGCTGTCCGGAGCAATAAGCATATCCTGACGGAGAAACCCATTGCCGATACCATTGACAAGGAATGGGAAATTGTGGACCTGATTGAAAAGTATGATCGCATTGCCGCTGTCAACCTTTATCTGCGGAACTCCTGGTATCACCAGGCTATGAAGCAGTTTATCGATGAAGGCGAGATTGGCGAACTGGCTATCTTGCGCATCTGCCACATGACTCCGGGATTGGCGCCGGGCGAGGGACACGAATATGAGGGTCCCGCCTACCACGACTGCGGCATGCACTACATAGACATTGCCCGCTGGTATGCCGACAGTGAATACAAGACCTGGCATGCCCAAGGCATGCGGATGTGGGACTACAAGGACCCTTGGTGGGTACAGTGCCACGGTACGTTCGAGAACGGCATCGCCTTCGATGTCACACAAGGCTTCGTCTACGGACAACTCTCCAGAAACCAGACTCATAATGCATATACGGACATTATCGGTACAAAAGGTATCGTGCGCATGACGCATGATTTCCGGACTGCCGTAGTGGAACTTCACGGCGTGAACCGTACGCTTCGCCTGGAGAAACCGTTTGGCGGAAAGAACCTGGACAAGCTCTGCAACATTATGGCAGACTCCATCGAGAGCGGGAAACGCGATCCGAGATTGCCGCAGATGCGAGACTCGGCCATTGCTTCCCAATACGGATGGACCTTCCTGGAGGATGCGCGCCGCCACGACCTGCCCGGCATAGGCGACTTGCAGACGCTGGAGGAAATCAAGGAGCGCCGGAGGCATATGAAAGAAGGTTACGGACTGCTCCGTCCGAAGAAAACGGTAGTCTGATGCCTACTGTAATTAAGGATTGTTTTAAAACTCATTATATTAACCGATTTTAAAATCTAAAGAACCATGTCGAAATTTACAAGAAGAGAATTTCTTAAGACCGGAGGTTTAGCTTTGGCGGGTCTTACCATTGCTCCAAGCAGCATTTTGGGTAAGAGCCACGGACACGTGCCTCCCAGTGACCGTTTGAACATTGCTGCCGTAGGTATCGGCGGTATGGGACACACCAACATCAACCATGTGAAGGCTACGGAAAATATCGTGGCGCTTTGTGACGTAGACTGGCGCTACGCGAAAGGTGTGTTCGATGAGCTTCCCAATGCGAAGAAGTATTGGGACTATCGTAAGATGTACGATGAGATGGGTAAGGACATCGATGCCGTTATCATCGCTACTGCCGACCATACACATGCCATCATTACTGCTGATGCCATGACGATGGGCAAACATGTATATTGCCAGAAACCGTTGACGCACTCCGTATATGAGTCCCGTCTGCTTACCCGCCTGGCCGCTTCTACGGGAGTAGTTACCCAGATGGGTAACCAGGGTTCTTCGGACGAGGGTACCGACTTGGTATGCGAGTGGATATGGAACGGCGAAATCGGTGACGTGACGAAGGTGGAATGTGCTACCGACCGTCCCATCTGGCCGCAAGGATTGAATGTTCCCGAAAAGGAAGACCGCATTCCCAAAACCCTGAACTGGGATTTGTTTACCGGTCCTGCCAAGATGAATCCATATAACGAAATCTATCATCCCTGGAACTGGCGCGGATGGTGGGATTATGGTACGGGTGCTTTGGGCGATATGGCTTGCCACATCCTGCACCAGCCGTTCAGAGCTTTGAAGTTGCTGTATCCTACCAAGGTAGAAGGTTCATCTACATTGTTGCTCAATGCCTGCGCTCCGCAAGCACAGCATGTGAAGCTGACTTTCCCCGCACGTGAGAATATGCCGAAGGTGGCTATGCCCGAAGTGGAAGTTCACTGGTATGATGGTGGCATGATGCCCGACCGTCCGAAAGGCTTCCCCGAAGGAAAGCAACTGATGCAGAGCGGTGGCGGTCTGACTATCTTCCACGGAACGAAGGATACGCTGATTTGCGGTTGCTACGGACAGAACCCGTGGTTACTTTCTGGCCGCGTGCCCAATGCACCGAAGGTTTGCCGCCGTGTGCCGAAGGCTATGAATGGCGGTCATGAGATGGATTGGGTACGTGCTTGTAAGGAAAGTCCTTCCAGCCGCGTGATGCCTAAGTCTGATTTCTCCGAAGCGGGACCGATGAACGAAATGGTGGCAATGGGTGTATTGGCCATCCGTCTGCAGGGCCTGAACAAGACACTGGAATGGGACGGAGCCAACATGCGCTTCACCAATATCGGCGACGACGAGACATTGCGTACAGTCATCAAGGACGGCTTCAAGATACACAACGGCCATCCGAGCTTCGACAAGACATGGACAGATCCGGTAAATGCCAAGGCTTTTGCAGAAGAGCTCATCAAGCATAACTACCGTGAAGGCTGGAAGTTGCCCGATATGCCCAGATAAACATTAAAAAGAGTATCGGAACCAGGTTCCGATGCTCATAAACGAATACTAATCATTTAATTTTTCAGATTATGAAGAAAATATATTATTCTTTGGCTTGTTGCCTTATCGGAGGTATGCTCGCCTCTTGCGGTGGCGGTGCAAAGAAATCGAACGCTACGGAGGAAGCTGCAGCTCCTACTACTACTGCGGTGTCTTATTCCAAGTCTCTGAAAGCGCCTGAAACGGACAGCTTGAACCTGCCGATTGATGCGGACGGTTATATCACTATCTTTGATGGAAAGAGCCTGGACGGATGGCGTGGATACGGTAAGGACAAAGTGCCTTCCAGATGGATTATTGAGGATGGTTGCCTCAAATTCTGTGGAACCGGTACCGGCGAAGGACAGACCGGTGAGGGCGGTGACTTGATTTTCGCCCATAAGTTCAAGAACTTTGAGCTGGAACTGGAATGGAAGATTTCCAAAGGTGGTAACTCCGGTATCTTCTATCTGGCTCAGGAAGTTACTTCAAAGGACAAGGACGGCAACGAAGTGTTGGAACCCATCTATATCTCTGCTCCCGAGTTCCAGGTGCTGGACAACGCCAATCATCCGGATGCCAAACTGGGTAAGGACAACAACCGTCAGGCTGCTTCCTTGTACGACATGATACCGGCTGTTCCGCAGAACGCCAAACCTTTCGGCGAATGGAACAAGGCAAAGATTATGGTATACAAAGGTACTGTAGTTCACGGACAGAACGATGAAAACGTACTGGAATATCACTTGTGGACTAAGCAATGGACTGAAATGTTGCAGGCAAGCAAGTTCAGCGAAGAGAAGTGGCCCTTGGCTTTCGAACTGTTGAACAACTGTGGCGGCGAAAACCACGAAGGCTTTATCGGTGTGCAGGATCATGGCGACGATGTTTGGTACCGCAACATCCGTGTAAAGGTTCTCGACTAATTCCTTCTAAAAAGATAGTACTATGAGAATCAAACATATGATGATTTTGTCAGCACTGTGCTTATCCATGATGGCCACAAGCTGCAGCAGCCACAGCACGGAAACGGCGCCGGAAACGACGAAAAAGGAAGTAGCCATCCAGCTCTATTCTGTAAGAGACTTGGTGAAGGACGGCAGTAACCTCGACCAGATTCTGAAGGATTTGGCTGATATGGGCTATACCAGTGTGGAGGCCGCCAACTACAATGACGGTAAGTTCTACGGCAAGACTCCCCAGGAGTTCAAACAGATGGTGGAAAAGAGCGGTATGACCGTGCTTTCTTCGCACACTACCCACGGGTTGTCGGACGAGGAACTGGCTTCGGGCGACTTTACGGAAGCCTTGAAATGGTGGGATCAGTGCATTGCTGCCCATAAGGAGGCCGGTATGGAGTATATCGTGACTCCGTATCTCTCCGTTCCCAAGACATTGAAAGACTTGCAGACCTACTGCGACTATTACAATGAAGTGGGCAAGCACTGCCAGGCTGCCGGTTTGAAATACGGTTACCACAATCATGCCCATGAATTCCAGAAAGTGGAAGACAAGGAGCTGATGCTGGACTACATGCTGCAACACACCAATCCCGAATATGTATTCTTCCAGATGGACGTTTACTGGGTAGTGCGCGGCCAGAACAGCCCGGTGGATTACTTCAACAAGTATCCCGGACGCTTCACCATGCTCCATATCAAGGATCACCGCGAGATTGGGCAGAGTGGTATGGTAGGTTATGATGCTATCTTCAAGAATACGGATACTGCTGGCGTGCGCCACATCGTAGCTGAGATTGAGAAATACAGCTGCCCCGTAGAAGAGAGTGTGAAGCAGAGTCTTGACTACTTGCTTGATGCTCCTTTCGTGAAGGCATCGTATAGCAAATAAAACATGATGGCGGCTATTCATTCATAAGCTCGGCCGCATCATTTTCTTGACGCGGGCACAACCGGATGAAGAATCCGGGGTGCCCGCGTTTTTTTACTTCCTTCCGAAGTCGGCCGGAATTTCCCCCCATTGCTTTGTCTCCCATTTTAGGATGCGGGTGGTGTAGGTGTTTTCGCGCAACCACTTCTCCGCACGTTCTATTAGGCAGAAAAGCTCTTCGGTCTTGGCGTCGCGCGGCAGTTTGGTTTTGCATTTTTTCTGTTTTATCCAGTTGATGGCGTTCACGCTGTCACTGTAGATGGGCATGTCGAAACCTTTCTGTTTCAACAAGGCAAGTCCGTGGACAATGGCGAGGAATTCGCCGATATTGTTGGTTCCATACATCGGCCCGAAGTGAAAGATTTCCTGACGGCTGGCGACGTGTACTCCCCGGTACTCCATGGCACCGGGATTTCCGCTGCAGGCTGCGTCTACGGCAAGGCTGTTTTCCGCGACGGCGGTGGGAAGGGGAGCGTCGGCGCCGGGAATAGTCTTGGCAGGAGAGGGAGCCGACCGCTTGATGTACGTGTACGGCGAAGAGGCAAAGGCTTTTTCCGCTTCCTCGCGTGATTCGAATGACTTGTATTTTGCTCCTTCGTAGCCTTTGGTCTGCAGTTGGCAGTCTGTCCAGGAAGTGTAGATACCCGGGCTGACTCCCGCCCATACGACGTAATATTTTTCTTTCTTCATAACTGCGGACAAAGGTAAAAAAGAAAATCCGAACAACTTAACTCTTTCATTTGTTTCTTTGTATGGCGGATATAAAATAAAGAAGAGAAGTCTCAATAAAAAAAGAAAGGACAAAAAATGAAGAGAACATTTGCAGAAGCCATGGCGCATCGCCGTAGTTATTACTCTATCGGCAGCGATTCGCCAGTACTGGATGAAGAAATAGTACACATTATTCGTGAAGCCGTAAAGAATGTGCCGTCAGCTTTCAATTCACAGTCTACAAGAATTGTATTGTTGCTGGGCGACGAACATAAAAAATTGTGGAACATCGTGAAGGAAACCCTGAAAGCACGCATCTCTGCCGAGGCTTTTGCCAAGACGGAAGCCAAGATTGACGGCTGTTTTGCCAGCGGACACGGTACTGTGCTCTATTTTGAAGATACTTCTGTAGTCAAGAAGCTGCAGGAAACATTCCCTTCCTATAAGGATAATTTCCCCACTTGGTCACAGCACACCTCCGCTATGCACCAGTTTGCCATCTGGACTATGCTGGAAGATATGGGGTTGGGCGCCTCCCTGCAACACTATAACCCCTTGATTGACGACGAGGTACGTCGCACCTGGAACCTGCCCGACAACTGGATGATGATTGCACAGATGCCCTTCGGTACACCCACTGGTGAACCGGGAGAAAAGGAATTCGAAGATTTAAGCAAGCGTATCAAAATTTTTCTCTGATACAGAGGCGTTTTCAGCTTGGAATTGCTACCTTTGCAGGAAACCTGTAACTCGTAGCAGATATGATACGTATTTTCTTGACCGGCTACATGGGAGCCGGTAAAACTACTTTAGGAAAGGCTTTTGCCCGCGAAATGAATGTGCCGTTCATTGATTTGGACTGGTACATCGAAGAACGTTTTCACAAATCAATCCGTGAATTGTTCACCGAGCGGGGAGAAGCCTCTTTTCGTGAATTGGAGCGAAACATGCTGCATGAAGTAGGGGAATTTGAGGATGTCGTGGTCTCTACCGGTGGCGGTACTCCTTGTTTTTTTGACAATATGGAGTATATGAACGGTTGCGGGCAGACGGTGTTTCTGGATGTACACCCCGATATTCTGTTCCGCCGGCTCCGGGTGGCGAAGCAGCAACGCCCCATCCTGCAAGGCAAGACGGACGAAGATTTGCGCACCTTCATTGTGGAGGCGCTGGATAAGCGTGAGCCTTTCTACTCGCAGGCCCGTTATCGCTTTGATGCCGGTTATCTGGAAAGCCGCAGCCAGATTAGCGAATCCGTGCAACGGTTACGCCAACTTTTAGGACTTTAATCCCTTGTAAATGTGTATTTTTCAGTCCGAGGAGCTGGATATATTAGATTTATGTGTATTTTTGTCGCCCCCTTTATAAGACACACTATAGTGGGAAAATAGTAAATTGTAAATAGTCTAATAGTAAATGTACTGATGAGAAAATGGCGTATTGAAGATTCAGAAGAGCTGTACAACGTAACTGGTTGGGGCACTTCGTACTTTGGTATCAATGACAAAGGTCATGTTGTGGTGACACCGCGTAAGGATGGGGTTGCCGTCGATTTAAAAGAGTTGGTGGACGAGTTGCAGTTGCGCGATGTAGCGGCTCCGGTATTGGTGCGTTTTCCCGATATTCTGGACAACCGCATCGAGAAGGTGTCCTGCTGCTTCAGACAGGCAGCCGACGAGTACGGGTATAAAGGAGAGAACTTTATTATCTATCCCATTAAAGTGAATCAGATGCGTCCCGTGGTAGAAGAGATGATTAACCATGGGAAGAAGTTCAATCTGGGGCTGGAAGCGGGTTCAAAGCCGGAGTTGCATGCTGTGATAGGGGTCAATACAGACCCGGGTTCCCTCGTGGTTTGTAACGGATATAAGGACGAGAGCTTCATTGAACTGGCACTGTTGGCACAGAAAATGGGCAAACGCATTTTTCTTGTTGTAGAGAAACTTAATGAGTTGAATCTTATTGCCAAGATGGCGAAGCAATTGAAGGTGAAACCTAATATCGGCATTCGCATTAAATTGGCTTCCAGTGGAAGTGGCAAATGGGAAGAAAGCGGAGGAGATGCCAGCAAGTTCGGACTGACATCCAGTGAACTGCTCGAAGCGCTGGACTTCTTGGAGAAAAAAGATATGAAGGACTGTCTGAAGCTGATACATTTCCATATCGGCAGTCAGATAACCAAGATACGCCGCATCAAGAATGCTTTGCGTGAAGCTTCGCAATTCTTTGTGCAGCTGAACAAGATGGGCTTCAACATCGAATTCGTGGATACCGGTGGCGGTATGGGAGTTGATTATGACGGTACACGCTCTTCAAGTAGCGAAAGCTCCGTCAACTATTCCATCCAGGAATATGTCAACGATGTGGTGTCGACTTTCGTCGATGTTGCCGACAAACACGGGTTCCCTCATCCCAATATCATTACCGAAACGGGACGCAGCCTGACTGCCCATCACTCCGTGCTTATCTTCGAAGTGCTGGAAACGGCTTCCCTGCCCGAAATGGACGACGACTGGGAACCGGGAGAGGATGCTCACGAACTGGTGAAGGAACTGTATGACATCTGGGATAATCTGAGCCAGCGCAGTATGCTGGAACCTTGGCACGATGCGCAGCAGATACGCGAAGAGGCACTCGACCTTTTCAGCCATGGCATCGTCGACCTGAATACGCGTGCACAAATAGAGAAACTCTACTGGAGTATCTGCCGCGAAATCAACTCCATTGCCAGCGGCATGAAGCACTGCCCCGAGGAATTCCGCAAGTTGAGCAAGCTGCTTGCCGACAAGTATTTCTGTAACTTCTCGCTGTTCCAGTCATTGCCCGATTCCTGGGCCATCGACCAGATGTTCCCCATCATGCCCATACAACGGCTGGATGAAAGACCCGACCGCGAGGCTACCTTGCAGGATATGACTTGCGACTCGGACGGCAAAATTGCCAATTTCGTCAGCTCGCGTGCCGATACGACCACCCTGCCGCTGCACTCGTTGCGCGACAAGGAACACTACTATCTGGCGGTTTTTCTGGTCGGAGCTTATCAAGAGATTCTGGGAGATATGCACAATCTGTTTGGTGATACGAATGCCGTGCATGTGTCTGTCAATTCCAAAGGCTACACCATCGACCAACTGATTGACGGCGAGACGGTGGCTGAGGTGTTGGACTACGTGCAATATAATCCTAAAAAACTGGTACGTACGCTGGAAACTTGGGTGACGCAGTCCGTCAAGGAAGGGCGTATCTCTGTGGAAGAAGGGAAGGAATTCTTGTCTAATTACCGTTCCGGACTGTACGGATATACTTATTTGGAATAAAATGGAGAAACTGACTGTAATAAAGGTGGGTGGCAAGATTGTAGAAGAGGAAGCCACCCTCTATAAGTTATTGGATGACTTTGCAGCCATCGAAGGCTACAAGGTCTTGGTACACGGAGGCGGACGCTCGGCCACGAAGCTCGCTGCCCAACTGGGTATTGAAAGTAAAATGGTGAATGGCCGCCGCATCACTGATGCCGAAACGCTGAAGGTGGTGACCATGGTGTATGGCGGACTGGTGAATAAGAATATCGTTGCCGGCTTGCAGGCGCATGGTGTCAATGCACTGGGCTTGACGGGAGCCGATATGGATGTAATCCGTTCGGTAAAGCGTCCCGTGAAGGAGGTGGATTATGGGTTTGTGGGCGATGTGAAGCAGGTGAATGATGCTTTCTTGGCAGACCTCATTCATAAGGGTGTGGTTCCCGTGATGGCTCCGTTGACACACGATGGAGACGGGCACATGCTGAATACGAATGCCGACACTATTGCCGGAGAGACTGCCAAGGCTTTGGCGGGCTTGTTCGACGTTACTTTGGTATTCTGCTTTGAGAAGAAGGGGGTGCTGCGTGACGAGAACGACGATGATAGCGTGATTCCACAGATAACGCCGGAGGAATTCAAGCAATATGTGGCAGATGGTGTGATTCAAGGTGGCATGATTCCAAAATTGGAGAACTCTTTCGAGGCGTTGGATGCCGGTGTATCCGAAGTCGTAATCACTTTAGCATCAGCCATCAACGGGAACGGTGGAACCCGTATTAGAAAATAATTCAAAAAAAACGGCAATAGGCTGTAACTTTCTGAATACTTAACCGTCAATTTATTAGAGATGCAAGAACTCAGCTTTCGCAATGACATTCTCCCGCTGAAGGATAAGCTCTTTCGGTTAGCCCTAAGAATTACGTTCGATAGGGCAGAGGCAGAGGATGTTGTGCAGGAAACGCTGATAAGGGTTTGGAACAAGCGTGACGAGTGGTCGCAGTTTGGTTCTATCGAGGCCTATTGCTTGACAGTGGCAAGGAATTTGGCAATAGACCGTAGCGAGCGAAAAGACTCCCGCACCGTGGAGTTGACCCTTGAAATGGAGCAGGCCTCCGATGCATCGAGCCCTTACGAAAAGCTGGTGAACAAGGAACGAATGACGTTGATACACCGGCTGATGAACAAGCTTCCCGAAAAACAACGGTTGATTATGCAGCTTAGGGATGTGGAAGGTAAGAGCTATAAAGAAATAGCAGCGGTCCTGAACTTGACCGAGGAGCAGGTAAAAGTGAACCTCTTCAGGGCGCGGCAAAAAGTAAAACAAACGTTTATTGATATAGAAGGTTATGGACTCTAAATATATAGAACAACTCTTGGAACGCTACTGGCAGTGCGAAACTTCTTTGGAAGAGGAAGCATGCCTGCGTGCTTTCTTTAGCGGTAACGATGTTCCCGGACACTTGCTTCGCTACAAGGACTTGTTCGTATATCAGCAGCTTCAGCAGGAAGTGCATTTGGGTGAGGATTTTGATGCCCGGGTGCTTGCCGAAGTGGAAGTTCCGGTGGTCAAGGCAAAGCGCATGACATTGACCGCACGTTTCATGCCGTTGTTCAAAGCCGCTGCAGTAGTGGCAGTGGTCCTTTCTATGGGGAATGTGATGCAACATTCATTTTTCTCGGATGTAGAGGAGGTGGCCGCAGCCGATACTATCGGTAAACAGATTTCCGCACCGTCGGTAGCTCTTTCGGGAGATGTGCCCGTGTCTCATGAGAAGCAGGTGATGGACAGCCTGCGCCGGGTGAACAAGGAGCTGGAAATCAAGGAATAGATATTTTCATTTGCTTTTAAAATAACATTTTCATTTGCTTTAAACATAATAATAGTTAGTGTGCTTTATTAAAACAACTTGAGGCTGTGAAGTTTCAATTCTCTCAAAATCTTATAAAAACTAACTAAAATAGAAGGGACGCCGCGTGATGCAGCGTCCCTTTGTTGTTCTTGCCTGTGGGTTACAAGGCTTTTTATTTAAGGGAGTTATTATTTACAGTATATATAGTTTGGAGTCTGCCGTTTTTTTTCTCAACTTTACTCACTGCAAATATATACAATGGAGAAGATGAGAAACATACTATACATCTGTATTATGCTTTTAGGCATTATGTGCTTTGTAGGCTGTAATGACTGTCATGGCAACAAAAAACTTTTGGCGCAGACCGACTCTTTGTTGCAGAGCCGTCCGGACAGTGCGCTGAAGTTGCTTAATTCCATAGAAAAGGATGTCGGGTTTTCAGAAGCGGAGTGGATGCAGTTCGTTTGGAACTGTGCGCAGGCCCGCTACCGTATGGGTATGTCATTGGCGGAAGATTCGCTGCTTCCTGAAGCGATACACTACTATCGTGAGCGGAAAGACTCTTCCCGTATGCTTGATGGCTACCTGCTTGAAGCCTCCTATTATAAATGGATGAAGCAGGAGGAGCGCATGGATGAAGCGATTGAGAATGGCTTGGACTATGCCATAGCCCGGAAAGACACCTTCTGGCTTCTTCTTTTTTATCGGGGAAAGGCAGAGGTGGCTTATCAGAGAAATGATCACTCCCAGGTGATAGAGCTGATGGAAAAGATATTGCAATACGCTGATAAACTGTCTGTCCGAGAACGTAGTTCCGTATTCTATAACTTAGGACTTAATATGGCGTTGATTAACCATCCTTCTTCTTCTGATTATTTTGAACGGAGCATCGATATGGCATTGGCGGCAGCCGATACGGCTTCGGCTTGTCACTATATGAGGAACTATGCCACAGCGCTTGCCAATAACCGCGAATACGTCAAATCCAATGACCTCCTGCGCCGTGTCAAACGTCTGATGCCGGCAGTGGGTAACCATGTGATGCTGCAAATTACCTTTGCCGAAAACTTTCTCAACCTTCATCAGCTTGATTCTGCCCGTTACTACTGGAACCAGGCATGGGCCAATGAACAGAATCACGGAGGAGATAAAGCCGAAGGCTTCTCCGTACGCAGTGCATTGGTACAGCTGAAAACCGTTCTGGACTATACTTCCGGTACACCTTTGGATATTATCACCTTCGGCAGGTTTGCCGACTCCGTCAGAGTTGAGATGAGGGACCAGAACAGTGTAATAGAGCAACAGCTGGAGACCAAGAACAATCTTCAGCGGTTGAACTACGAGCTGATAATCAAGCGGCAAAAGACGCGGATGTATTCTGTACTGGTTGCCGTTCTGCTTGTCGGGGTGCTGCTGTCCTTGAGTTTCTATATCCGCAACAGAAGGAAACGCCTTGCCGAAGCCGAAGAACGTATTGATACACTGACCCGTCTACTGGAAGATGCCCAGAAGGCATCGGATAACCAAGAGGAGAATAGCGACGCTTTCTTCAAGAAGTTGCTTCTGCAGCAGCTGGGTATCATACGGCTTGTTGCCAATACACCTACCTCACAGAACCAGGCATTGCTGAAACTTATCTCGGGCATCAGCAATAAGGAGATTCCGGTGGAAGGACTGCTTGCCTGGGCGGACCTTTATCCGGTAATCGATAGACTATACGACGGATTCTACTCCCGCATGGTGGAAAGATTCGGACAACTCTTATCCGATAAGGAAGTGCAGATATGCTGCTTGCTCTGTGCAGGTTTCTCCACCAAAGAAATCGGAGTGGTGACCCAACAGACAAGTGCGACCATCTACGTGCGTAAAACTTCCATCCGAAAGAAGATAAATGCAGGCGAAAAGCAGGATATTGTGGAGTGCATAAGAGTCATTTAGACCGGAAGAAGTCGGATTAAGACTTTTATAATATATTGTTGTTGATAATCAGAACTTTAAGTATTGAGTGTTAAGACTTTTAATAGTGCGATTTAGTAGGAGTTAAGCGACTTTTCGCCTTAACTTTGCATCAAATCAAAAAACAAAAAGTCTTATGAAAAGTACATTCAGAACAATGACAATCGTAGCGTGTTTTGCACTTGTATCTCTTACTTCATGTTACTTCCCCGGAAGCGACCAGTATAAAATAAAGTCGGCAACTAAGGAATATGTTAAGTCGCAGTTAGGTGAAGGTGAGAAATTCCGTTACGGATACCTGGAGCGTAAGTGCGGTCGTAACGTA
This sequence comes from Bacteroides sp. AF39-16AC, assembly GCF_003602735.1. Lineage (NCBI taxonomy): Bacteria > Pseudomonadati > Bacteroidota > Bacteroidia > Bacteroidales > Bacteroidaceae > Bacteroides > Bacteroides sp. AF39-16AC. The sequence goes on from NZ_QTLN01000003.1 coordinate 294,084, forward strand.
GACGGCAAATTTTGCAAGTATGCCGAAGTGCACTATGAGGTAATAAACGCGTCGGGCGAAATTTCAGAGAAAATGCTCTTTCTGCTGATGTCGGAACATTGCGATTCCGTATTGGATATCTCGGAGGAGAGAGACAAGGAGTGGACCAATAAAGAATCTCTTTCGTCAGAAGAGATAAAGGCAATCATCGAGTCAGCTTTAAAAGACAAACTCTAAACGCCGACATTTATGAAAAAGATTCTTGTTATAGCTATCATATACCTATTGGGTAGCTTTGCCGCAGCGGCGCAAACAGTGAAAGTGAACGGTACGGTAATAGACGAGCAGAACCGGCCGGTGGAATTTGTCAATGTAGCCCTGATTTCCTTACCCGACTCTTCATTCGTTACGGGAAGCACTACGAATGGAAAAGGTAAATTCATTCTGAAAACCGCCACCGGTTCAGATTTCCTGCTGAAATTCTCCTACATCGGTTATATCGACGAGCAGATTGTCATCAAGAACCCCCAAGGCACTGTAGAGATGGGGGATATCATCTTGAAAGAACAGTCGGTAGCGCTGGACGAGGTGGTGATATCGGGCAGCAATATCACGCAGAAAGTAGACCGCATGGTTGTAGTACCTACCGCCACTGCCATGAAGAATTCCTACAATCCCTACGACCTGATGCTGAACCTTGCCATTCCGCACTTGAAGGTGGATGCTCTTGGCAAAGGCCTGGAAGCCAATGGCGGTAGTGTACAGACACGTATCAACGGTATTGTGGCTACCTCCACCGAAGTGGCAGCCCTCCTGCCCAAGGAGATTGTAAGAATAGAATTCATTGAAAATCCGGGAGAGCGCTATGGCGACAGCAGCCTGGGGGCTGTGGTAGACATCATTGTCCGCCGCCGCGAAACGGGCGGACTGGTCAATATACAAGCCACTAATGCTCCCCACATATTGTTTAGCGAGGACAATGTGGTGGCCAAGTTCAATCATAAAAAGTCACAATGGGGATTGTTCTATAACTTGTCTGCCCGTAACTTCAAGAAAACGTATACGGATATAGATGAGACATATGTGTTGGAAAATAAGACGATACATCGTGTGCAGGAGGGGCTTCACGACCAAAACAAGCACTTTACCCACAATATCGACCTCTCTTACAATCTGACGGAGCAGGATAAGTACGTATTCAACGTCGTGTTCCGCAACAGTATCTATGATGCTCCCTCTCTGAACCAGTCGAACAAGCTGTATGATGCTGCGGATGCCGATAACTATATCTTCTCCGGACTGAAGAACAAGCAGTCCGGCTACACTCCTTCGCTCGACCTTTATTACCAGCGTACATTACCGAAGAATCAGATGCTTACGATGAGCGTGACCGGTACGCTGATGCACACCGACAATAACAGGCTCTACCACGAATATACTCCTCAAGCCGAAGACCTGGCGATGCTTGAAACCGATGTGACGGGAAACAAGCGTTCCATCATCGGTGAAGCCATCTACGACAAGCGTTTCAAGTCCCTCGTATTCAGTTCCGGATTGCGGCACTACCGGATGTATGCCAGGAACGAGTATGCAGGCTCCTCACCCGTCGTTTCGGAAATGAACCAGGCAAAGACAGCGGCGTTTGCCGAGGTGCAGGGAAATATCAAGAAAGTGAGTTATGGTGTGAGTGCCGGATTGACCCGCTCTTATTTCAAGGAAGGAGGGGAGGAACATACCTATTACACCTTTACCCCCACTGTCCGTCTGAACTTCTCGCCGCACAAGAACGGCAACATCAACTATCGGTTCAATGTCGAACCCAAGATTCCTTCGCTCAGTGCGTTGACCAATGTGGAGCAGGCGATAGATACCATCCAGATAGTACGCGGCAATCCGGCATTGGAGACTTACAGTGTCTTTAACAATACGTTGAACTACTCCTATATGAAGCAGAAGTTCGTCTTCATGCTGAATGTGACACATGGCTATCACAAGAATATCATCATGGAGAGTGTGTTTGCCGAGGGAGACAAGTTGGTTTCGATGAGCGAGAACCAGCGTTCTGCACAGTTTCTGCGCTTTGGCCCTTCTTTCACATTCCGCGGACTGAACATTGGTAGTCTGAAGAATTTCCTGACGCTGAGTATAGATGGTGGATTTACACGTTACTGGTCTAACGGCAATACCTATACCCATACGTATAATGACTTCTATTACAATCTGGTTGCCGTGTTCAATTATAAGCAGTTCTCTCTGTTGGGACAATTCAGTAAAAGGGCGAACGAACTGATGGGCGAAACGATTTATAAGGGCGAGAATCAGACTGCCATTCTGGCCACTTATACCCACAAGCGCCTGCAGCTGGGGGTAGGGATGATGTTCCCGTTCACCAACAACTACAAGACGGGTAAGGAACGGGTAAGCAAAGTGGCACCCTATACCTCGTGGAGCCATGCGAAAGAGATAGGACAGATGGCGGTTATCAAGCTGAGTTATAACTTCGAGTTCGGCAAGCGTTACAAATCATCCGACAGACGCATCAATAACAGCGACAATGAGTCGGGTATTCTGAATGTAGATAAATGATAGTTGTTCCCGTGCTTCGGAGATGTGGGGCGTACAAAAAACGAAGGACTTCCTCGCGGGAGTCCTTCGTCATCTTTATAGGTGATTATTTGAGAGAGAATTTAGTTTAGGCTTATAATTATTAATCTTAAAGTCTATATTTTCCAATGTTAGAGCTTATACAGTCCTTTCTTCGGATAATCCAGTTCCGGATTGCCCTTGTAGCCTACACAGCCACTTCCGCTGGTGCGTACTTTCAGGAAATCTGTGGCATGGCACTTGATGTCGCCTGAACCGGCAACACTGGCGGATGCTTTCTTGGCAACGAAATCGGAAGCAAACAAATCACCCGAACCTGCCACACTGTATTCAGCTTCTTGGGTGCTGCCACTCAGGATAGCGGTGCCCGAACCGGCAACGGATGCTTTGGTGAAGTTGGCCGTTACGTTGTTCAGCTTCATGTCACCTGAACCTGCAACGGATACTTGGAGGTCATTGCAAGTGATGTCGCTGCTGTTGATGTCTCCCGAGCCTGCGATGGAAATATCGAGGTCTATGCAGGAGATGTTGTTTCCACTGATGTCACCCGAACCGGCTACGGAAATTTTGAGGTTGTCCGTCTTCAGTCCGTTTTTCAGTTCCACGTCTCCCGAACCTGCCACGGCAATGCCGTTCAACTTTTCTGCGGACACACGTACTTCCAGTTTATTGTAGGATACGCTGACATTCTTCTTGAAGCCGATGTAGAGAGTATTGTCCTTGACACGGATATCCAGTAAGTCTACAATGTTGTCCGAGGTGTATACTTCCACTGTCGGTTTGCCGGACTTCTGCGTGTAGGTCACGTCGGGGCTGCCGGCTACACTCAGCTTGGTGAAGTTGTTCACTTTTATGTCTTTGGTTACATAGTTCTTGCTTGCCTTGACCGTCTTGCTGCCGAAGCCTCCGGAACGGTATGTGTGTTGTTGTGAACAAGCGGTTGTACTGAATGCCAATAAGGCGATTGCGATAAATGTTGTTAGAGCTTTCATATTTTTTTGTTTTTTGTGATTCAGTATTTATTAGTTAGACGTGATTTGCCTTGAAAAAGTTGCATGTAGAAATGCTTTTTTCAAAGGACGCTCGGTCATCATACTTTAATCAATTATTGTGCCACAAGTGTAAGTCGCTGATAACTAAAGTGTAATAACTTTTACATAGTGTTCATTATCGGACACTCCGTCCGCTTTTGTCAGGTGTTTGCTTGCTTTTTTGGACGATTCTTTGTTCATTTGCAAAGCCTCTTCCCCGCCCCTTCCTACGGGAGAGGCTTTGATTTATGACAGTAAACCGCATTATAGAAGATAAAGAGCTAGGTCCTTTGTTTGTCCGGGTCAATGCCCGGGCACGGCGTCTCACTTTCCGTACAAAGGAGGATGGAATTCACGTGACCGTGCCTCCCCGGACTTCTCTTGCCGAGGTAGAGAATGCCATCGAGCAGCTTCGTTCGCGTTTGAGGGCTGCCAGACAGAAGCAGGTCAGAAAGCTGATTGATTTGGATTACCGCATTGATACGGAGTTCTTCAAGCTGACGTTGGTCGGCGGACAACGGGAACGGTTCTTGTCCCGTTCCGAGTTGGGAGAAATGCAGATAATCTGTCCGCCGGATGCGGATTTCTCGGATGAGAATCTGCAGGCTTGGCTACGTAAGGTGATTGAGGAGGCTTTGCGACGGAATGCAAAGATTATTCTTCCTCCCCGCCTGTATATGCTTTCCATGCAACATAACCTTCCTTACAAGAGTGTGAAGATTAATTCCAGTAGCGGGCGTTGGGGAAGCTGTTCCACGCGTGGCAATATCAATCTGTCCTATTACCTGGTACTTCTTCCCAAACATCTGATAGACTATGTGTTGCTGCACGAACTGGCGCATACCCGCGAGATGAATCACGGGAAACGTTTCTGGGCTTTGCTCGACCGGATGACTGATGGAAGGGCTCAGGCATTGAGAACAGAACTCCGGAAATACAAAACGGAGATATAGCGGTCTGCCTCTTCTATCACGTTTGAAAGGTATCTCAGAAAGTTAATACCGGTATGGATAATGCGAGATTATTAACAGAAGCAAAATGTCATGTTTGATTATAAAGAAATAGAACGAACAATCAAAGATAACCATCTTCCATTTCAGGAAATAGGAGATGTCGATAAAGAGATTTTAATACAACGGTTATATGACACATTTGTAATTGGAAATCTTCGTGCATTATGGCTGAAATTTAAATATGTGCCATATAGTATAGATTGTAACATGGAAGATCCTTATTTTCATCTATTGGATATAATTGACAAAAATATCGTTTTCTATTTTTTTATTGATTATTGGAACAGGGATTTTATCGTTTATAAAGCAAGAATGTCTGATATACATATATTTATCGGCGACTGTGAGGGGCTTGACGAATATTACTTGGTAACAGAGGATTTTATGGAACTGTATAGTATAACAGACCATGATGATTTGCTTTATATTGATGTAAGAAAAAATAAAATGAAAGTTGATAACGTCTGACAACACTCCTTGCTGAGCTTTTTTATTCCTGCGCCAGTTGTTTTACCTCTTCTCCTTCCTTCTCGAACCGGTATTCTCCTCCTTTTTCGCTAAGCTCAAACAGGGAAAGCTTCTCGGTTGCATTGTTCACAATCATCAGTGCGCTTTGTTCGGCAAAGCGTTTCACCTCGAGGATGAAAGGTTCTTCCGTCATGGTGCGGTTCACCAGCAGGCTGTCGTTGATGAAGATGGAGGTGGAGTCTCCGGCAAAGCCTTTCGTCAGTGTGATGGTATAGGTTTCGATGAAGTTGCGGTTTTCCGCTTTCTGTTGTTGCAGCCTCATGCTCATGTAGACAAAGATGACGACTACGAAAATCACGGCAAAGGCAAGGATGCCGTTGCCTACCATAAACTGTTTGTTGGTATTAAGACGATGTGCCATATACGGTTGGTTTTAAGAAACACTGCAAATGTAATGAATAAAATTGAACCGGAGGATAAACATTTGAACAAATAGGAAAGAATGCTTTGAGGGCAATTCGCTAATATTGCGGTCGTAAAACAAATTGTTAAAGATACTATGAAACTGAATTTCATTTTTGGGCTCTTGTTTTCTGTAGTTGCATTGCAGATGAAAGGGGCTGGTGGAACCCCTGAAGGGCTTCCTCCGTTTGTTCGTTTTCCTGGGTTGGAGCAGGAAGTTTACATTACGCGTGATACGTGCAAAAGTGTAGAGGGACGTTTTCCCGGCTTCTCCCCTTTTTTCGTGATTTATCCGGACAAGCCGTGCGATGCTTCCGAAGCGGCGGCGTTGACGGATGAATTGGGTATTGCGTCCTATGCGCACACCTATTCGGGGACGGTCTGTGTGATGAACCCCTTGGGAAAGGAGTATGATGCGGTGAAGGATTTGGAAGCTTATAAGAATTTCCTGAACAAGATGCGTGTTTTTACTAATCTGAAGATAATCGGTATAGGTAAGGGGGCGACGTTCGTTAATAGAACCATTGCCGGACATGCGGGTGCTGTTGCCGGTATCGTATCGCTGAATGGCCGACCGGCCAAGACGGCTGAGGGTGCCGCCCCCGTTCCTGCTTTTATTGCCGGAACACACAGTCGGCAGGTAGCGGCAGCCTATATCTTGCAGAATCAGGCGGAACCGGTGCGGAAAGAAGACGGGTTGGCTTGTTATGCCAACCGGCAGGAGCCTCTACAGCAGGTTGTGGTGAGTGCAAACAAGTACATTTCCCTGAAAGAAGCTTTTGCGGAAGCTTGGAAGACTTTGCTTTGCAAGAACTACCGTTTCAACAATTACGAACATACTTGGTACACGGGAGCTCAATTCGACCAATATGGTACGTATGAGCTGGAGCCGTATATCATGCCCGAAGATTGGGGAATCACTCGTCGTGTGATGAAGAAAGACCTTATCGGTACAGGCGATTTCCTATGGTATGAATTCCATCCGGAAGCTACTTTGAAGGCAGAAAAGGCTTCTGTGCCGTTGTTGCTTTTGCTGCATGGCAACAACAATGATCCGCGTACACAGGCTGAGACATCCGGCTTCATTGAGTTGGCGGTTGAGGAGAACTTCATTGTTGCCGAATTGGAGTGGCAGGGCAACGGTTATGCTCCTATGGGGTTGGACGGCATCGAGCAGGTGGTGTATCATCTGTTGAAGACCTATCCGCAGATAGACCCTTCGCGGGTATATGCCGAAGGGCTTTCGGCAGGAGCCGCCACGGCTACGGGACTTGGTATACGCAAGTCGCACGTATTTGCCGCTGTGGGTGCCCAATCGGCTGGGCTGACCCCCGACCGGTATATGTTCGGTTACAGTGGCGAAGCCCTGATGAACGAGGCGGTGCAGAAACGGGGCAGTGTGGAGACCGCTTATTTCTCTGTGACGGGTACGGACGACGAAGTCGTGCCTTTTGTAAACGAAAACAATTGGCGCACCAATGCCTTCTTCTGTGCCTGGACTGCCTATCAGACCATGAACGGCATGGAGGTGAGCAGCCGGCCTGACTTTTCCAAAGATGCCACCTTCGGCATAGCACTAAAGGATAGGGAAGTGATTTCCACCAACAAGCGCGTCACGATGGAAGCGGGAGTACTTTACAAGGGAGACATTCCGCTGATTAAAGTTGTGGCTGTGAATGACTACGGTCATTGGAACTTCAAGCCTGATGCACGGTTGATGTGGGATTTCATGAAACAATTCTCCCGCGACCCGCGGACGAAGAAACTGGTTTATGGCAAGCGATGATTGGCGGCTTTTATCAGAAGTAATCTCTATACAGGCCACGGCTCTTTCTTTTAAGGGAATTAGAGGGAGCCGTGGGTGCTGGTAAGGGACATACAAGGTTTATTGATACTCACTCGGATTTATGCCGAATTGCTTTTTAAAGCAGGTAGAGAAGTGGGGAAGGGTATTGAAACCGGTCATGTCCGCTATTTCGGAGATGGTATAGGTTCCTTCCTTGATTAGTTCGGCTGCGCGGTTCAGTTTATAAGTCCTGAAGAAGACACTTGGATTCTTGCCGGTTAATCCCTTCACCTTGTAGTAAAATTTGGTACGGGAGATTTTGAGTAATTCGGCCATCCGCGTGATGTCCAGTTCGGGGTTATCCAGTTCATTTTCCATTAGTTTATACAGTTCTGCCATGAAAGCCTCGTCTTTTGGGGCAAGGGCAAGTTCTTTCATCCGGCTTGTCCGGGTATTGTTCGTCAGGAAACTGCGCATTTTATCACGGTTCGTCAATAGTGATTCAATCAGGGCCAGCAAGTAAGCCGGTTCAAAAGGTTTGGGCACGTATGCGTCAGCTCCGGTATGCAATCCTTCTATCTGGTTTTCCACGGTGGATTTGGCGGTTACCAGAATGACGGGTATATGACAGAATTGTAGGTTTGCTTTAATCTCCTTGCAAAGCTGGTAACCGTCTTTGTCCGGCATCAGTACATCGCTCAGTATTAAATCTGGGGCTTCATCTGTAATGGTTTGGAAGATATTGGTGGAATTGAGTCGGCTGATGATGTGATAATGCGGGGTCAGCAGAATCTGCAGATAGTGCATGATGGCCGGGTCATCGTCTATTATCAGTATTGTTTTTGGACTTGTTTTGCCTTCATGGGTAGCATCCGGTTCTGTTTTCGCAGGTTCTATGGAAGTATTGTCTATGAGTTTTTTTTTGCCATAGAACCGTTCCTCTTTTGTGTACGAGAAATCGTCTGCGGGCAGAATCAGGATAAACATGGCTCCGTTCCCTTCTTTCCGGTTTGCTGCTTTCAGGTATCCGTGGTGCAACCGGGCAAGGCTGCGAGCATAATAAAGCCCGATGCCGGTTCCCCAATTATAAGTCCCTTTGTTGTCTTTTATCTGATAGAACCGCTCAAAGATTTTTTCCAACTGTTCTTCCGGAATGTTTTCTCCGGTGTTGGTTACGGAAATCCGGATATACCGGACGCTTTTGTCTTGTTCTGTCAGGCAGAAGAACTCCTCGGCTTCTTGGCGTGTGACGATGGCGAACGAGATTTCTATTTCACCTCCTGTAGGAGTAAACTTCATGGCATTGGAAAGCAGATTGCTCAGTATTTTCTCTACTTTGTCTTCATCGGCCCAATAGAGGATGTCATGGTGTAATCCCTGAATGCTAAGGGTTATATTCTTGCTTTGGGCATTGATGTTGAAGAAACTGATGATTCGTTTGATGGTGGAGGTAAGGTTGGTCTGTTGAACCTCCAGTCCCAGATTGTCGTTGTCTAATTTGTTGAAATCGAGCAATTGGTTGACTAACTGGAGCATCCGCAGAATACCGTCTTGCAGAACATTCAGTAGTTCCCGGTTAGGCACTGTATTGGTGGGGGCGGCACACAGTTGTCTGATGGAACCCAACATCGTGGTCAGTGGTGTCCGGAACTCGTGGGATATGTTGGTAAAATAGCTCATGTATGTCTTATTCATTTTCTGCTCTTGTGCTTTTTCTTGTTCGGCACGGCAGGCGGTTTCTTTCTCGATTCTTACGCGCCGCCAACTGTGTATAAGTGTACCGGCTATTCCGATGATTGCCAGAGCATATGCACATCTTGCCCACCAGGTATTCCAAGGAGCAGGTTTGACGATGATGCGCAACTGTTTTTCTTCTCCGATTATGCTTTGGTCTTCATTGGTGATTTTTACTTTGAACATATAGGTTCCTGTGGGAAGGTTGGCATAATAAGCTTCCCGGTTGGTGTGTGCATTTATCCAGTAGCGGTCAATGCCTTCCAATTGGTAGTGATAGTGTATTCGTTCGTATTCACTATAATCCAATGCGGCAAATGATATGCTGAAGCTGGTCTGGCTATGTTTCAGATATACGTCCGGTTGGTAGGAGAGGTCCTTGTCGATGATTGCATTCTTTCCGGGATATACAAGCTTGTTATGAATCTTCAGATTCTCGAACGTCAGGGGAACATCGTATTTGAAAGGAGTTTCCACCGGATTGAAGAATGTCATTCCGTGAGTGCCGCCGAATACTAAGGTTCCGTTTGAAAGTCGGCAGGATGCACGGTCGTAGAATTGATTGCCGCCGATACCGTCGCTTGCATAGTAGTTGCTGATTTGATTGGTCCGGCGCTCATATTTACTTAATCCGTATAATGTGGATATCCATAGGTTCCCTTGTATATCTTCTTCGATGCTGCAAATCTCTGTGCAGCCAATGCCGGATATGGGAGATAATTTATGATTCTGCGAAGTATATCGTAAAAGACCGTTATGGGAGGTTCCAATCCAGATATCTCCTTGGCTGTCTTCGTATAATACGGAAGGGATAAATTTAGAACGGCGTATGCAGGCCAGGCTGTCTGCCCTCGAGATGTCCGGTATCCGGATTTTCCATGTATCCGGATTTATTGAACGAATCTTGTTGGCAAAGGAGGCAATCCATACTTCTCCATTGGAGAGGGGACGTAGGGTAGGAGTAAAGGTGAAAAATGACTGGGGATAAAGTGATACGGGTGTGAATACCTTTTCACCTTTTTTCAGGGCATATATTGCCTGGCTGAAGCTGCCTGCCCATATTGTTCCGTTACGGTCTTGCGTTATGCACAGTACGGAAGGGACGGAAAAAATACTCGTTGCTTTTAATTGATTAGACTCGAGCACGCATTTTATGACTTGATTGGTATTGGTGGCAAGCCAGATGTGCCGGTCTTTGTCGTGATAGATGTGTCTGACAATTATATTTTCTGTGTTTTGTGCAGGTAGGATTCTACTGATATTCACAGCTTCTATATGCTTGGTATTCAGGTTGTAGATATACATTCCGTCTTTCAGGGTGGATATATACAAGTTGCAGGAGTCGGCATCGAGGGCTATGATGGATTTTTGATGGAAGAACGAACGCAGATAATTGTTGCTGTTGAAACGCTCCTTATAATGATAGCGTACGGTATAGCCTTGGTCCGGCGAGCCTATCCACAGATTCTTGTGCGAGTCGGTGTACATGCATTTGATGCCATGTTGCGGGACTTCAAATGGAAATCCGTTTTCCTTTTCATGTATGACGGTGTTTTCTATGTGGTTGTAAAGGAACGTATGCTTTTGCGTGCAAATCAGTAGCCTGTTCTTGTCGTACGGGTGTATATAGGTGATGGCGGCTTTCGATAAGATGGGATGATTACTTATTGCTTCGGGAGTCGTTTTGAATCTTTTGCTTTCGGTATCGAATATGAAGAGTCGGTTCTTGCTTGCCAGCCATAGGGAGGTATGGTTGTGCATGTAAGAGTAGGTAATCTTCTGCGGCATGGGTATGGAGTCTGTCAGTTGCATGTTTCGGGAGTCGTAGCATCGGATGGATACGGGGTTGACGGCCCACAGACAGTTGTTGTTATCTATGTAGCAGGTCTGTTTATAGGTCTTGTCCGGGTCAAAGTTGATGAAAATACGGTTGAAAGTGTCTGTTTCAGGGTTATAGACGCAGAGATGTACCACCATGTTTAGGAAGATTTTTCCATCCTTGCTTTCTATGAACTGATGTCCGTTCCTATTGTTATAGGGCACGTTTATGGGTATCTGGCAGAAGTTGTCTTGGTCGGTATATCGGCATGTTCCGTTGGTTGTCGCTATCCATAAGCGTTTGCGTGAGTCCATGAAAATATCCTGGATTCTATCTCCGGGCAGTTGCAGTGAGTCGTTGGAACTGTAATATTGCCGGTATTCGTGTGCGTTGAATCTGTTCAGTCCTCGTGTGGTTCCTATCCAGATATAGCCTTGCGCGTCTTCTTGGAAATCCGTAATGTTTTGGTTGGAAATGGTTGCCGAAATTCTATAAACATCCTGTTTTTCCGCTTCTGCTTTGGCGGTTGTCGGTTGGCACGAAGACACCGCTATTGCAGATAAAGCTATGAGGGAAAGAATGATTTTTTTCATATATGAAGTGTATTAAGGTATGTTCCGCGGAGAGTGTTTTTTTACAATGGAGCAGACAAAAGTAGAAAGAAAATAAGTAGGTGATATTTGCTGTAACAGTGATTTTTCCGCTTGGAATATGCTGTATGGCATGTTTTGAACATATTGATAATCTTTTGAACGTACAAGAAACAATATCTGAACATATAGGAAATGTTTTTGTATTTTCTCAATATCCTCTTATCTCCTCTTTTGATAAAATTGTATCGGAAATCCTACAATAAGTGAATGTAGCTTTTTTATTAACAAATCTAATTATTTAAGCATTATGGAAAACAACTTTAAAAGAAAGCTGATGGCATTCTGGCTGTTCCTTTGGGTGGGAATACCTTTTATGCTGGCGCAAAGTCCGATGATGATATCGGGACGGATTACAGATGATTTGGGAGAACCGATGATTGGTGTGAGTGTACTTGAAAAGGGCACCTCTAATGGAGTGATTACGAATATGGAGGGAAATTATTCCTTAAAGGTAAAGCAAGGTGCCGTCATTGTCTATTCGTACATCGGATATGTGACACAAGAACTGAAAGCCGTATCAGAGAGAATGAATATAACGATGGAAGAAGACACCCGGACGCTGGATGAAGTGGTAGTGGTGGGCTATGGTGTACAGAAGAAGAGCGACCTGACAGGCGCCATTTCTTCCGTGAAGGCAGAAGACATCCAGAACCGCTCTATTACCCGGGTGGAAGAAGCCCTGCAGGGCAAGACAGCCGGTGTACAACTGATATCCACAACTTCGCAACCGGGTGCTTCGCCTACCATTCGTGTCCGTGGTTTTTCATCGAATGGTACTTCCGATCCCCTCTATGTGGTAGACGGATTGATAGTATCCGACTTGAGTGCTGTGGATCCTAATAATATAAAAAGCATGGAAGTCCTGAAAGATGCCGCATCCGCTGCCATTTATGGTGCGCAGGCCGGTAATGGCGTAGTGCTTATTACCACAAAGAGCGGAAGCAAAGGAACCAGCAGCATTTCCTACGACTTTCAATATTCCATCAGTAGCCTGGCGCAACGTCCCAAGCTGATTAATTCACAAGAAGCTTTATTGCAAAAGAAGGAGCAAGACCCTACTTTTACAGATGATAATATCCAGGAGCTTATTACCAGCGGCACATGGGACGGTGTATCGACTACCGATTGGTATGATGTGGCTTTTAATGCTTCGCCATCCTCCCATCATACGGTCAACTTTCAGGGAGCGAATGACAAGGGCTCTTTCTTCCTGTCATTAAACAATCTGTATGACAATGGTATTCTTCGTGAAAACAAGGATACCTACAAGCGGCTTTCCGTCATGCTGAATGCCGACTATAACATTAAACCTTGGTTGAAGGTAGGTGTTACTGCCAATTATGCAAAATATACGCAGAAATCCATCAATGACGGTAGTGCGGGCAATTCATATTCCAGTATGATTGCTACCGTGATGACCATGGCTCCTTATTATGCGGACACTTATGCAGCCGATGCGCTTCCTAAACAAATGGAGGCATTGATTGCCAACGGCTTTACTTTGCTGCGCAATGACAAGGGCGATTATTACAGCTGTCTGGGTTCTATGGAACAGATACATCCTATGGTAGCCATCCGCATGAGCGACAAGAAAAACTTCGGCAACAGTCTGATGGGAACGCTCTATGCCAACCTGACTCCTTTCAAAGGATTTGTGTTTACTACCCGGCTGGGTTACAGGGAACTGAACGCAAACACTTATCAGTATAACAATCTCTATTACGGTTCGGCTTCCGCCAATAATAAGGATAAGAACGGGGCCAGCCGCTCCAACTCCTCTACTACCTATTATCAGTGGGAGAACTTTGTGAATTATAGTACGGATTTGTGGGACAAGCATCATGTGTCTGCCATGCTGGGTATGTCCTACAGCGAGAATAACTTCACTTATGTTTCTGCCGGTGTAGACAAGACTGCCAAGCACGATCCTTTGTATGCCGACGTTTCGTATCCTGCCGGAGATGCCGTGAAGAGTACCGCCGGTTATAATCTGATTAATCGTAAGCTGTCCTATTTCGGCCGTTTGGCTTACGATTACCAGAACCGCTATATGCTGCAAGCGGCCATGCGTGCCGATGCAGCCGATACTTCCGTGCTTCCGGGTACCAATCGCTGGGGCTATTTCCCGTCGGTATCAGCCGGTTGGGTCATTTCCAACGAGCGCTTTTTCACGGAAAAGAACAATACCCCTCTCACATTCCTGAAGTTGCGTGCAAGCTGGGGGCAGAATGGCAGCACAAGCAATCTGAGCGGTTACAAGTATTCCAATTCCCTGGTGACTTCGGCTGCCGGGTACTCTTTCAGCAATACGGCGATGAAATATGTCACTTCTGCCAAACCTTCGCAGCTCTATAATCCTGACTTGAAGTGGGAAACCTCCGAACAGCTGGATTTGGGTATGGATTTGCGCGCTTTCAACGACCGCTTCTCGTTTGGTATGGACTGGTATCAGAAGAAGACAAAAGACTTGATTGTTTCCAACATTGTCATTCCTTATGAGGCGGGAAACTCATCGGCTCCGATGAATGCCGGTAATGTGACGAATAAGGGTTTTGAGTTTGAGGCCGGATGGAAAGACAAAGCCGGTGATTTCAACTATTCTGTGACCGCCAATCTGGCCACTTTGAAGAACGAGGTCACTTATCTGGATCCGCATGTCAGCGGCGGACGCATAGAAGGCGCCACTACAATGGCTTCGAACGGTTCGTTCTCCGCATTCGAGGTAGGCTATCCGGTGTGGTATTTCAGAGGCTATCAGGTCGATCATCTGGATGACAAGGGCAATCCCGTATTCAGGGATAATACGGGTGACGGTACCATTGATGCCAGTGACAAGGCGATGATTGGTAAACCGATGCCGGACTTCACATATGGAATCACGTTGACCGCCAACTACAAGAATTTTGATTTTCTGATTTTCGGCAACGGCTCCGTGGGCAATGACGTATTCATGTCCTACAGTTATAACTCCATATCCTATACGCTGAAGGAGATGTACGACCAGCGCTGGACGGCGGACGGGACTACCAGCCGTAAGTTTGCACGGCCGCAGAATACGAATGCAGACAAGTATGGCTTGTCCGATGCTTATATTTTTGACGGCTCTTATTTCCGCATCAAGCAGATACAGCTGGGATATACGTTGCCCCGGACGGTTACGAAGAAGTTCCTGGTCGACAAGCTGAGAGTATATGCCTCGTTGGATAATTTCTTCTTGTTCACCAAGTATCCGGGACTCGACCCGGAGGTTTCCTCCACGGCTACCAGCGGTATGGGCGTGGATTACGGAAATTATCCCACAACGAAGAAGGTGGTGTTCGGTTTATCAGTTACATTTTAAATAATAAATAGAAGAAATATGAAAAGAAAATATATCTTGTCCGGACTGTTGGCGTGTGCACTTACATTTTCCGCATGCGATGTCGATTTGCTGGATATTCCCCAGAAAGGTGTAGAGAATGAAGAGAATTATTATCAGACGGATGAACAGTGTGAGTCTGCCATCGCTGCTGTCTATGCGTCCTGGCGGAATGCTTATTCCGGGCGTGGTGAGAAAGCCTCGCAGTATGCCAACGGTTTCTTCCTGAAAAATTTCTTGGCAGACGATTTCAATTCGGGTGGTGCCCGCTCCGACCAGGTGTATGCGCAGGAGATATACGAAAGTGCGATAGTGGCCACGAACGGTTGGGTGGAAAACTATTATAAGAGGTTGTATGCCACGATTTATCTGGCCAATCTGGTGATTGAGCGGTTCGATGCCGCTGAAAGTGAAGTGAAGGCAAGAAACATTGCCGAGGCCAAATTCTTCAGAGCCATCTGCTATTTCGAGTTGACCACTTTGTGGGGGACTCCTCCTTTGGTAGATAGGGTATTGAAGAATTCGGAAGAGTATAAGGTGCCCAACTCCACTGCCGAACAGTTGTGGAAATTCATGGAGACAGACCTTACGGAAGCTATAACTTCCGGGAAACTCACTTCGAAAACGAGTTTGGAAGACAGGGACGGGGGAACCCGCGCCACGTTGGAGGCTGCCCGCTGCTTGTTGGGAAAGATTTATCTGTATCAGGAGAAATATGCCGATGCCAAAAGTGAGTTGGAGAAGGTCATTTCTTCCGGCAAATATGATTTGATAGCCGATGTCAGCACATTCTATCATCCGGCCTCTGCAGGCTGCAAGGAGTATGTGCTGGAGTGTGTGCGCCATTACGACCCTTCCAACATGTATTCTCAGGAGGGCTGGTTCGGCATCTTGGCCAATTGGGGATTCGGCTATGGCTTTATAGCCGGTCCGGAAGCGTCCATGCACTATAAGTTCAACACTACCAGCGGTTACAGCTACTTCAATCCGTCGAAGTCTTTGTACGATGCCTTTGTGGCTGAGGAGGGTGCCGACGGGTATCGCTTGAATGCCTGGATCAGGACCTGGGAGCAGGTGATTGCCATGAACATTGCGGTGAACACGACTACCAACAAATATGCCAGCGAAGGCTATTTCCGTCTGAAATGGCTGGCAAGCACCGATGACGAATTTGTAGGGTATTGGTGTGGAAACCAGAGCAATACTCCGGTCATCAGATATGCGGATGTGTTGCTGATGGCTGCCGAGGCTTGCCTCCAGGCGGGAGA
Source organism: Bacteroides sp. AF39-16AC (assembly GCF_003602735.1). Lineage (NCBI taxonomy): Bacteria > Pseudomonadati > Bacteroidota > Bacteroidia > Bacteroidales > Bacteroidaceae > Bacteroides > Bacteroides sp. AF39-16AC. The sequence continues at coordinate 310,259 of NZ_QTLN01000003.1, forward strand.
CCAAGCCGGTGCCGACGAATATCTGGGCAGAGTGCGCGACAGGGCCCGTCTTCCCAGAAAGAGTCATGTGACGCTTTCCGATATAAAGCTGGAGCGCCGCTTGGAACTTGCTATGGAAGGCATGCGCTTCCAGGACCTGAAGCGTTGGGGGGATGCTCCGGCGGTATTGGCGGATAAAGGGAAAAAGTTACCGACTTTCCAGATTGTACCTGACCCGAATAATGACCTCACTACGGCGGCAGGCATCTACAACGCCCGTTATACGACCAAAACCACCTATGTCGATAATGAAAAGTCGTTGGCGGGTTGGACTCCCAATCGCGACGAGTGGCTGCCGTTTCCTGAAAATGAATTGGAGGTGAACAGCAACCTGAAACAGAATCCCGGTTATTGATTTATCTTGAGAAATTCACAATTCGGTTTAACTATATAAAGAAGAAAAACATGAAAAGAAACTTAGTGATATTTGCCCTGCTGTTTGTTTGTATGGCTATAGGGGCGCAAACGGTATTCAAGAATGAAGAGGTAGAGGTTTCCTTGTTGAAAGAGAAGACTTGGGTATTTTCCACTTGGGACTATACTACCATGTATCTGATAGAGGGCGAAGACAAGGCCGTGCTGATTGATACCGGCACGCGTTGTGCGGATTTGGATAAGATTGTGGGACAGATAACCGGGAAACCGCTGGAAGTAATCGTCACCCACATGCACCCCGACCATGCCGGCTGCATCAAGTATTTCGATAAAGTATGGATGCATCGGGCCGATACGGTGCTGGTGCCCCAGCATGCGGCGGATTATCAAGGAGAATTCCTCTATATGGAAGAAGGACAAGTGTTCGACTTGGGTGGACGCAAGCTGGAAGTGGCATGGATGCCCGGGCATACGCCCGGCTCGGTGGTACTCCTGGACAAGGCAAACGGAGACTGTTATTCGGGTGATGCGTTCGGCTCGGGTGAAGTATGGCTGCAGTGTGTGCCGATGTCTCCCATCGCCACTTTCCATGAGTCGTGTTGCCGTATGGAAAAGCTCATGAAGGAAGGGCACATCAAGGATATCTGGTGCGGACATTATCCTTATCTGAAATCTTCTTTGCCGCTGGCCTATATTCAGACGATGATACGTATTTCCCACAGGCTGATGAATGGAGACCAGGAAGGTTCGGAACCTTATTCCAACTATTTCATCAAGATGCCTCCCACTGCGAGGAAGTTGGCCGAAGGCCGGGCGATGATTGTATATGATTCGACTAATATTCCGGAAGCCCGGTAACACACATGGCTATTCCTCTCTCACTTTAAGGCGTAGTCCTTGTATGCACGAGATGTGCATCTCGTGCATACAAGGGCCGGCTGTTAAAAGCATGAGGGTTATACCTTCACTCCTGAAAGGCATAACCCTCATACAACAAGCCAAGTAGCCCGTCCTTCTATTTGCCGTATTCGCTCGGACTCACTCCGAACTGCTTCTTGAAGCTCTTCGAGAAGTGGGACAGCGTGCTGAATCCCGTCATGTCCGCAATTTCCGAGACGGTATGTTTCCCTTCCGTTATCAGTTCGGCGGCACGGTTCAGCTTGTATGTCTTGAAGAAGGTGCTGGGGCTTTCGCCGGTCAGTCCTTTTACTTTATAGTAGAACTTGGTGCGTGATATTCTCAGCAGCTCGGTCATGCGGGCAATATCCAGTTCGGGGTTGGAGAGCTCGCTCTCCATCAGGTGGTAGAGTTCGGTCATGAAGACGTTGTCTTGCGGGGAGAGGATGTTCTCTTCTATCTTGTCCGTCTGCGTGGCCTTTCCCAGCATGTTGCGCGCTTTCTCGCGGTTCTTGAGCAGCGACTTGACGAGCGCCAGCAGGTAGGCAGGGTCGAAAGGCTTGGTCACGTAGGCGTCGGCTCCCGTGTCCAGTCCTTCCACCTGGTTTTCCACGGTGGCTTTGGCCGTAACCAGAATCACGGGCAGGTGGCAGAGTTGCAAGTCCTCCTTTATCTCCCGGCAGAGCTGGTAACCGTCCTTGCCGGGCATCACCACGTCACTCAGAACCAGGTCGGGTGACTCCTCATGCAGCGCCTTCAGCGCATCGTCGGCATTGAAGCGGCAGATTACCTTGTAGTGGGCGGAGAGGAGGGTGCGCAGGTAGTGTGCCACTTCGGTGTCGTCGTCCACCACCAGCAGGGTGGGTTGCTTCTCGCCGGTGCCGGTCTTGTTCTCGGCAGGCTGCGAGGCGGCGGCCAGCGGGAAGGCTTCCGACTGGTTGCTCTGTTCCGTTGCCCGTTCGTCTTCGGCATACGCGGCGTCGTTCACGGGCAGGACGAAGGTGAACACGGCGCCGCTTCCCTCTTCGGACTGGCTGGCTTTCAGTTGCCCGTGGTGCAGTACGGCCAGGCTGCGGGCGTAGTACAGGCCGATGCCCGTTCCCCAGTTGTAGGTACCTTCGGCTTGGTTGCCTATCTGGTAATAGCGTTCGAATATCTTCTCTATCTTGTCTTCGGGGATGCTCTGTCCCGTGTTGGCCACGGACACTTTGACGTACTGCGTGATGCGCCCGTCGGCGGACAGGCCGAAGAGCCGCGCGGCTTTCTCACGGTCTATTACGTCGAAGCCGACACTGATTTTACCGCCTTGGGGCGTGAACTTCAGGGCATTGGACATTAGGTTGTTGAATATCTTTTCCACCTTGTCCTCGTCCAGCCACATCAGGAAGGTGTCTTCCAGTCCGTAGGTGTTCAGGTCGATGCCCTTGTCGTCGGCGTTCACCCGGAAGATGCCCACCTGGCGTTGCAGGCAGGCGATGAGGTCGGCGCGCTTCACTTGCAGGCGCAGGGTGTCGTTCTCCAGCTTGTTGAAGTCCATCATCTGGTTGACGAGCCTCAGCATGCGGTTCACGCTGCGTTGCACGATGTGCAGCAGGTTCTTGTCCGCACCCTCTATCCGCGGATTGGCGCAGAGCTGGTTCACGGGACCGGAAATCATGGTGAGCGGTGTGCGGAACTCGTGCGAGACGTTGGCGAAGAAGCTCATGTTCATCCGGTTCACCCGTTGCTCCTGCTCTTTCTCCAGGCGGGCGCGGCGGGCGGCCTCCTTTTCGGCGCGGACGCGGAGCAGGGCACGCAGGAAGAGAAGGGCGAGGGCGGTTGCCAACAAGAAGTAGATGCAGTAGGCCCACCACGTGCGCCAGGGGGCCGGATATACGCGGATGCGGATGGAGTTCTCGGCCTCCACGATGCTCCGGTCGTTGTTGGTGATTTTCACGTGGAACACATACTCTCCGGCAGGCAGGTTGGCGTAGTAGGCCTCGTGGTTGTTGCGGGCGTCTACCCAGTAGTTGTCGAAACCCTCCAGGTGGTATTGGTAGTGCACTCGTCCGTACTCGCTGTAGTTCAGGGCAGAGAAGGAGATGCTGAAACTGTTCTGGTCGTGCTCCAGGTGTATGTCGGGGCAGTAGGAGAGGTGCTTGCCGATGGTTCCTCCGTGCAATTGCGGACGTATCAGCTTGTTGTGTATCTTCAGGTCGCTGAACAGCAGCGGGATGTTGCGCTTGATGGGCACGTCGATGGGGTTGAAGAGCGTGAGCCCGTGCGTGCCGCCGAATGCCAGCGTCCCGTCGGGCAGACGGCACGAGGCGCGGTCGTAGAACTGGTTTCCGCCTATGCCGTCGGCGGCATAATAGTTGGTGAAGCGTCCGGCTGTCCGGTCATATTTGCTCAGTCCGTATTGGGTGCTTATCCAGAGGTTGCCTTGCAGGTCTTCCTCGATGCCCGATATGTCGAGGCAGGAGGTGCCGGGCATGGGTGTCATCCGTCCCGTTTCGGGATGGTAGCACATCAGCCCGTTGCCTACGGTACCTATCCAGAGAATGCCGTACGTGTCTTTGTACAAGGCCGTGGGGACGAATACGGAGCGGCGTATGCAGGCTTTCAGGTCCTCTTCCGCGATGTCCGCTGTGCCCGTCTCCAGGTTTTCGATGTCGATATGCTTGATGGGTTGGTAGAAGCCCGTCACCATCAGCCGGCGGTTATCCATCATCGCCAGGCCGGGCACGAAGGTGAACCCCTCGAAGAGCTTCATCGCCTCGAATTCCTTCTTGCCGGGGCGCAGGGCATAGACGTTGACCGTGGCGGTGCCTATCCAGATGGTTCCGTCGGGCGACTGGGCGATGGACATGGGCAGGAAAATCCGGTGCCGTTCCTCTATCTTCAGCTGCCCGTCGGGCGTGTAGCGGGCTTTCAGCACTTCGCTGTCGGTGCTTGTCATCCAGAGGTTGTTGTCGCTGTCCACCATCAGCTGGTTCACGTAGATGGCTTTCTGTTTCTCTTGCCCCCAGAACGTTTCGGGGTCGATGTGCCTGATTTCGCTGCTCTTCGTGTCATACACGTAGATGCCGTCCATCAGGGTGGAAATCCACAGCTTGTGGTCCTTGCCGGCGCTTAGCGACACCACGGACTTGTTGTTCAGCTCGGAGCGCAGGTAGTTGTCGTTGTTGAACCGCTCCTTGTAGTGGTAGCACACGGTGTACCCCTGGTCCACGGAGCCTATCCAAAGGTTCTGCTGCGAGTCGGTGAACATCCGGCTGATTCGGAAGCGGGGCATCTCGAAGGGGAATCCGTTCTCGCCCTGGCGGGTCACGCTGCCGGTGCCCGGGTTGTAGTAGAACATGCCGTGTCTGGCGGTGTTCAGCAGCAGGCCGTTGTTGCCGTAGGGGTGTATGTAGTCGATGTCGGCGTTGCACAGCGTGGTGTTTCGGGCGATGGGCTGCGGCAACGGCTTGAAGCTGCGCGTGCGGGTGTCGAAGATGCTGAGGGTGTGGTTGCCGGTTATCCACAGCTCGTTGTTGTGCAGGTACGAGTAGTAGGGATAGCCGCTGAGGGCGACAGACTCTTTCAGCTGCAGGGTAGATAGGTCGTAGCAGCGGAGCCCGGTGGAGGTCATTACCCAGAGGTTGTTGTCGGGGGCGATGTGGCACTGTGCGTAGAAGGTATTTCCGGTGCAGATTTCGGGCAGCACGCAGGTAATCTTTTCCTCCCGGGGGTGGTAGGCGTAGAGCTGGAAGCCGGTGCTGAGGAAGATGCGCCCGTTGCGGTCTTCCAGAATCTGCCTCACGTTCTTGTTGTCGGCCTCGATGGGGATGATGCGGAAGTTGTCCTTGTCGGTGTATAGGCACACGCCGTTCACGGTGCCCACCCAGAAGCGGTTCTTCGAGTCGCGCAGCAGGTGGGTAATCTGGTTGTCGGGCAGTCCCAGCGAGTCGTCGGTGCAGAAGTACTGGTGGTAGTCGTGCACGTTGTTCTTGTTCAGCCCGCGGAACGTGCCTATCCATATATGGCCTTGCGTGTCTTCGGCTATGGCGGTGACTTTCTGGTTGGAGAGGTCGTTGGCTATGACGGGGCTTTCGATTTCGGCATCCCGGTTTTCGGGTAAAGGCTCTTTGGCATCGCATGCCGACAGGCAGACGGCATACAGAATTCCGGCCAGCAGGCGGAACAGGGTGCGGAGGATTTTCCGGTTAGACAAGGTCATATTAAAAGGTTTTGAATGATGTGCGAAAATAAGGATAAAAAATTGAATATAAGTTGCTTTGCAGCATGTTTTGAACAAAAAGGCAAACATTTGAACCTATGGGCAAGCGCTTTTAAACCTCTGGGCAAATCCTTTTTACATGCCGGCCAGCCTCTCCGGCGCAATCGGCGTAATATTGCAACCGGAAAAAGTGAACAAGTGAACAACTTGTCAACTCGTTCGCTGAAAGCAAGTCAAAGACAAATTATCAACTTAAAAAAACGAGATATAACCATGAAAAGACAACCTTTATCCATGCTTGCGTTGGCCTCCCTGCTGATTCTATCCTCTTGCGGACAGACAGCGGGCGTGAAGACCGCCGGCGCGCAACAAGCCACGGGCGAAATCATCGCCTCTTCCGAGACCGCCGTCGCCCAGACCGAATCGGGCAAAGTGGGAGGATTCCTGCAAGACGGTATCTATATATATAAAGGTATTCCCTACGCCAAGGCAGAGCGCTTCATGCCGCCCCAGCCTGCCGACAAATGGGAAGGCGTGCGCAGCAGCCGCATGTTCGGTCCCACCTGCCCCCAGGCGGTGCGTATGGGCTGGGGTGCCGACGAGCACGCTTTCGCCTTCCACTGGGACGACGGCTATCCCGGCGAAGACTGCCTGCGGGTCAACATCTGGACTCCGGGCCTGAACGACGGCAAGAAGCGTCCCGTCATGGTGTGGCTTCACGGCGGCGGCTATGCGGCAGGCAGCGGACAGGAACTTCCCTCCTACGACGGTTTCAACCTTGCCAAGAAAGGTGATGCGGTGGTAGTCACGCTCAACCACCGTCTCAACGTCCTCGGCTTCCTCGACCTTTCCGCCTACGGCGACAAATACGCCAAATCCGGCAATGCCGGCCTGCTCGACCTCGTGGCAGCACTTCAATGGGTAAACAAGAATATAGCCGCGTTTGGCGGCGACGCACAGAACGTAACGATTTTCGGACAGTCGGGCGGCGGCGGAAAGGTTTCCACATTGCTTGCCACTCCATCTGCAAAAGGGCTCTACCACAAGGCCATCGTTCAGAGCGGCTCCATGCTTCGCACGATGGATGCCAAGTATTCACGTCGCATCGGCGCTGCCGTGATGGACGAGTTGGGATTGAAAGCCTCGCAGATAGACGAGCTGCAGAAGATGCCTTACGAACGGCTGCTTGCTGCCGGTGAGAAAGCCGTTGCCAAGGTGAAGGCCGAGGTTGAGAAAGAGAATGGCATCTCTACCTTCATCTTCGGATGGGCGCCCACTGTGGATGGCGACGTGCTGCCCGCACAACCTTTCGACCCGCAGGCGCCTGCACAGAGCAAGGACGTGCCCGTGATGATAGGAACCACCTTGCACGAGTTCACCATGAGCACCTACGTGCCCGCTTTCCGCACCATCACCAAAGAAAAAGCCGTGGAATTCCTGAAACAACGCTACGGTGACCGCACGGACGACTTCCTCGCCGCCTTCGAGAAGGCTTACCCCGGCTACCGGCCCAAGGATTTGGTGGATGTGGATTTCGTATTCCGTCCCGGTGCGGTGGAGCAAGCCAGACTGAAAGCTGCACAGCAGGGTGCTCCGGTCTATATGTACATGTTCGCCTGGGAATCTCCGGTGCTCGATGGCATGTTCCGCAGCACGCACTGCATGGAGATACCTTTCGCCTTCAACAATGCCGTACTTCATGCTTCCATGACGGGCGGTGGCGCCGAAGCGCAGGCCCTGGCCGAGAAGATGAGCGGTGCCTGGCTGAACTTCGCCCGCACGGGCAATCCCAATGCAGAGGGCCTGCCCCAGTGGGATGCCTATACCGAAGAAGGAGGAGCCACGATGTTCTTCAACAACCGTTGCGAGGTGAAGCACCACCACGACAAGGAACTGCTGGAGGTGGTACGGGCGTTCCCTACACGGGGATTCTGAGGCTTTCCGATGCAGAACCGAATTGTTGGCTTTAAATAATAGAGCCGGTCCGGTGAACGGTTTCCCCATTCATCGGACCGACATTAAAACAACTCAATATTATGGCAAAAACATTTACCAAACTGGTCAGCCTCGTGGCATACGACGCCACGCTGACCGAGCGCACAGACGATTTCTATCTTCGTGCCAAAACCATGCCCGACACCGTGAGCCTGCGCGACATCGCAGCCGAGGTGGCCACGCGGCTGAACCGTAACGAAGACGAAATCTTCGCTGTCCTCAACGATGCCGAACGTGTCAAGGCCGATGCCGTGGCAAGTTCCTACATCGTTTCCACTCCCACAGCCCTGATGCGCCCCTGCGCCGGTGGCACGGTACTGAAAAGCGACCTTTCGCAGGCCATCGACCGCAAGAAGGTAAAGGTGTATGCCACGCTCAGCATGGGGCCGCTGCTCCGCACGGAGATGGAAGGCTGCCGTGTGGAACTCTTCACCCAGCCTGCCGTGGTAGGGCCGTTGCTGAACGGTGCCGTGGCGCAGACCCGTGCCGCCGATGGAACGGTTTCCACCCGTGCGCCGCAGGCAGGAAAGAACATCCGCCTGACCGGTCGCAACATCAAGCTGGCAGGTGCGGACGCTTCCGTGGGCGTAACGTTCACCTCGGTGGAAACGCCTTCGAAGAAGGTGTTCGTCCCCCTGGAAGATGTGACGGTGAACGAGCCGAAGCAGCTTATTTTCGTCCTCCCCGCAGGGGTTACCGACGGGTTGTGGCGTGTGAAGATTTGTACCCAGTATGGCAGCGGCGGTCACAATGTGGTGAAACCGCGTGTCTATGAGCTGGACGAGCCTATGGGCGTAGGCTCCGCCTATCAGGTGCCGGACAGCGGTTCCGGCAGCGGAAGCGGGGACAGCGGCTCCGGTGAGGACGGCGACCAGAACGAATATCCTTTGGGATAACCTGACGAGGGGGCACGTTGCCCCGCTGACGGGGGGCGGCGTTGCTTTGCTGACGTGGGAATGTAATACGGTTGGTGTCAACCCTATTAATAACCATCGACTTGTAACCAATAATGTAACTATAAATCTAATTTTAAACTAACTAAAATGAAACGAATCATGAATCAAGCAGCCCGAAAGAGACTTGCCGCTATGGCACTCTTTCTCTTAATCTGCCTTCCTTTCTCTCTGGCACAAGCCCAGACCGTGAAAGTGACCGGCAAGGTGACTGACAACCTGAATGAACCGATGATTGGTGTAAGTATCGTAGAGAAAGGTACTACCAACGGTTGTATTACCGATATTGACGGTAATTATACATTGAATGTGAATCAGGGAGCGACAATCATTTTCTCTTACATCGGCTACGTAACCCAAGAGAAACAAGCCGTTGCCGGTGTGATGAACATTGTCTTGAAAGAAGACAGCGAGACGCTGGACGAAGTGGTGGTAGTAGGTTACGGTGTGCAGAAGAAAAGCTCCGTGACAGGAGCCATTTCGCAGGTGAAGGCCGAAGACATGCAAAACCGTACTATCAGTGATGCTTCACAAGCCTTGCAGGGTAAGACAGCCGGTGTGCAGTTGATTACGACTTCTGCCGCTCCGGGTTCCTCACCTACGGTACGTGTGCGCGGTTATTCGTCCAATGCGGCTTCCAGTCCGCTTTATGTGGTGGATGGCGTACGCATGAGCAGCATTGCCGGTATCGACCCCAATGACATTGCCAGTATGGAAGTGCTGAAAGATGCTGCTTCCGCTGCTATCTATGGTGCTGAGGCCGGTAACGGTGTTATCCTTATATCAACAAAGAAAGGTAAAGCCGGACAAGGAAAAATTACGTATGACTTCCAGCTTTCCACGCAATCCATTGCCCGTATGCCCAAGTTGCTTAATGCAGAAGAATACGTTGATTACATGTCGGAAAGCAGTGCTTTCGACCCCAATTTCATAAAAGCCAATTGGGATGGAAAGACCAGTACGGACTGGCTGGATATTGCCTTTGAAAATTCATTGATGATGAAGCATAACTTGGCTTTTGCCGGAGGTGGCGAGCAGGGCAATTATTATTTGTCGCTGACTTATCTGGACAATGACGGTATTGTAAAAGGGAAAGACGATGTTTACCAACGTATGACGGCTACCATTAATGCCGAATACAACATAAAGCCTTGGTTGAAGGTAGGTACGACAAACCAGATTGAGAAGTATAACACCCGTGGCGTATCTACGCAGAATGCGTATGGTAGCTTCCTGCAATCCGTTCTGATGATGGATCCCTTGACTCCTGATACTTACGCACCCGATAAATTGCCTGCCCACATGCAGAACGCTTTGAATCAGGGCAGCACATTGTTGCAGGACGAGAACGGCAATTATTATGCCTCTTCTCTTTTCTATGAAGGTGAAAACTACCATCCTACTGTGATGCGTAAGAGCACCATTGGCCGTAACAGCGGATTCAATGTCAATGGTTCTATCTATGCGGATTTCACACCTATCAAAGGCTTTACCTTTACTTCTCGTTTCGGTTATCGTTTGGGAGGCACTCGCTCTGCCAACACAAGCCTGCCTTTCTATGGCAATTCGACCCAAAGACGTGACTATGTAAGTATCAATAGTCAGTCTGCTACAAGCATTTACTATCAGTGGGAAAACTTTGCCAATTATGTGAAGTCATTCAACGGTCATACCATCAATGCCATGTTGGGTATGTCGTTCCAGGAATCTTCTTACGACTATGTAAAGGGATCTCTCGATCCGGATGGTGAACATGCCGTACTTCAGAACAATCCGTTATTCTTTTATCTGAATTACGCTGCTTCCTCAGCAGTCAAAGGTCTGAATGGTGAAAAGACCCGTTCTGCCAAAATGTCTTACTTCGGTCGTGCAAGCTATGACTACATGGGTCGCTACATGGCGCAATTCTCCTTGCGTGCCGATGCAGCCGATATGTCGCAATTGCCTGTTACGAACCGTTGGGGTTACTTCCCCGCAGTCTCTTTGGGATGGACGGTTTCAGAAGAAAAGTTCTTTGAGCCTGTAAAGGAAAGTGTCAATAGCTTGAAGTTGCGTGCCAGCTGGGGACAGAACGGTAGCCTTTCCGCATTGAGCGGTTATGCCTATAGCACGGATATGGCTTCCAGCGGCATTTATCCGTTGACTGGCGGCAATGGCTTTACTACCGGAGTAAATCCTGCTTCATTGGGTAACGATGAATTGAAGTGGGAAACTTCCGAACAGATTGACTTTGGTTTGGATGCTCGCTTTTTGCGTGACCGCTTGACCTTCAGTGTGGACTATTATGAAAAGAAGACGAAAGATTTGTTGGTTTTAGATACAAAACCTTCTCTCAGTATCGGTGGAAAGACTTCTCCGATGAATGCCGGTAACGTAAGCAATAAAGGTTGGGAATTTGAACTGGGCTGGCGCGATAATATCAAGGATTTCAGCTACAGCATTCGTGCTAACCTGGCTACGTTGAAGAATGAAGTAACTTATCTTGACCCTTCGCAACCTCGTCTGAATGGAGCTTCTTTCCATACTTACCAGCTCAGTTTCTTTGAGAAGGGATATCCGGTGTACTATTTCCGTGGCTATCAGTTCAATGGTTTGGACGAGCAAGGCAATCCTACTTTCAAAGACCTTGATAACAGTGGCGGCCTCAACGAAGGTGACTTGACTTACATTGGCGATGCTATTCCTGACTTCACGTATGGTATAACCTTGACGGCAGCTTACAAGGGACTTGACCTGACAATATTCGGTACTGGTTCACAAGGTAACGATATTTTTCATTGTTACTATCGTCCCGATTATAAGACAAGTAACCGCCTGAAAGAGGTTTGGTATGATAATCATTGGTCTGCCAACAATCCAACCGGTACGAAGCCTTTGGCAAATGCCAACAATATAGACCAATACATTCAGTCGGATGCCATGGTTTATGATGCTTCTTTCTTCCGTATCAAGCAGATTCAGTTGGGTTATACTTTGCCGAAATCATTGTTGAAGAAAGTGTTTATCAATAACATGCGCCTTTATTGTTCACTCGATGATTTTATCACTTTCACTAAATATCCCGGTTTCGACCCAGAATCTTCAGCTAACGCTACTACAGGCATGGGTATTGATATGGGCGGTTATCCTGCTTCCAAGAAAGTGGTGCTTGGCTTCAATATAGAATTCTAACTTTTAAATTTAATGTATAAAACAATGAAAGCAACACATTATATATATGTACTTTTTGCAGCCTTGTTCACTTTGGTATGTGCCGGTTGTGAAGATCGCTTGAATATTGAAAAGCATGGTAGTTTGGGAGGTCCTGAAAATTACTACCAAACTGACGAGGAAGCTGAGGCTGCCGTGGCTTCTATGCTTATCTCTTGGCGTGATATGTATTCTAACTGGTTTTATGTAAAAAACTGTCTTTCTGACGATGCCTATACGGGCGGTGGCTCTCGTGGTGATAATGCTATGATGGAGCAGTTGAATGAATTTACGTTCTTTACGGATAACGGTTTGATTTCTGGTTTGTATTCCGGGCTTTATGCTGTGGTTTATAAAGCCAATCTGATTATAGAGAATGTCACAGGAGATTCATCGGTCATGAGACGTGCCGTAGCTGAGGCAAAATTCTATCGTGCATGGGCTTATTTTGAGTTGGTGACTTTGTGGGGGAATGCGCCTTTGGTGGATCACTTATTGGCTCCGTCTGAGTATCATGTAAGCAACAGCACGCCTGAAGCTTTGTGGGCTTTTGTGGAACAGAATCTTGAAGAGGCTATTTCTTCAGGGGCTTTGCCTTCCAAAGCTAATGTGGACGATGCGGATGCTACTTCACGTGTTACGCTTGAAACTGCTAAAGCTTATCTTGGCAAAGCTTATCTTTTCCAAGGTAAATATTCTGATGCTGCTACTGTTTTGGACGAAGTCATTGATTCTAAGAAATATGAGTTATATCAAGGCAGCTTTGACATGTTGGGACATGCTGTGACCAACAATTGTAGTGAATCTATGCTTGAAGTGCAACGTCGCAAAAACAGCGAACAAGCTTGGAATCAGTTCGTTCAATTCTATATCATGTTGGGCTGGCGTACAAGTCACATGTCATACGGCCCCAAGGCATTGTTTGAAGAAGGCATTGCAATGGGTACTTATGGATTTTTCAATCCTACTAAGTCATTGTATGACGCTTTTGTTGAAAGAGAAGGCGTGGACGGTTATCGTCTGAAAAGTACGATGCGTACTTACGAACAAATGAATGAAGTGGAAATGGCTATCAATCCGGGTCTTTATTTAGTTGGTAACGAAGGTTATTTCTTTTGGAAAACCCGTCTTTTGGGCTCAGACAACATTATCGACCAAAGTTGGTTCCAAAGTCTTCAATATACTAACCTGCGTGTGATGCGTTATGCCGAAGTATTACTCATGGCCGCTGAGGCTCATGTAATGGGTGGTGGCTCTGCCGACAAGGCTGTGAAGTATATTAATGAAATCCGTACTCGTGCCAAGCTTGCCCCACTTTCTTCCGTGACATTGGATGATGTGAAGAAGGAGAAACGTCTGGAACTCTGTTTGGAGAGTGTCCGATTCCAAGATTTGGTTCGTTGGGGGGATGCAAAAGCTGTGTTGGGTGAGCAAGGTAAGTTTATTCCGGCTTATGGATATTTCCCGAAAATTGATCCTTCCACAGGTGAAGTGATGAAGGATGCTCAAGGTAATCCGATATTTGAATTTAAATTGGAACCGGAAAATACCAAAAATTCTGTATATGGCTTCCAAGACAAACACATGCTGTTGCCTATTCCTTACACAGAATTGAATGTGAATCCCAATATCAAGCAAAATACAGGTTGGTAATTCTAATAAAACATGAAAAGATTCTTAACTCCCCTTTTCACCTTTTGCGTGGCGCTGGCTGTGAATGCACAGCCGGTGCCCGCCACCGGTTCGCCTGTACTGCGTGCCGACAACATCGACGAAGTGGTCAGCGCCCTGACCCTTGAGGAGAAGGTGCACCTCGTCATCGGTTGCGGCATGTCGATGGGCAGTGACTCCAAGTTCCCCGGTACCGCCGGACGTACCTATGACATTCCACGCCTGGGCATCCCATCGGCTTTCCTTGCTGACGGACCGCACCGCCTGGCGATGGCTTCCAAACGAGAGTTCGACAGCCGCACCTATCACGCCACCGAATTCCCTTCGAGCACCACAGTGGCAGCTACGTTCGACCCTGATGCCGCTTACCGTGTAGGCCGGGCTCTGGGCACCGAAGTGAAAGACTACGGTATGGACGTGCTCCTCGCTCCCGGTGTCAACCTGATGCGTAACGCCCTCTGCGGACGAAACCACGAGTACTATGCCGAAGACCCCGTGCTGGTGGGCAAGATAGCCGCCGCCTACATCAACGGCATCCAGAGCGAAGGTACCGGCACCTGCCTGAAGCACTTCGCCGTGAACAACCAGGAAACCAACCGCAACAACAACGACTCCCGACTGACGCAGCGCCCCTTGCGCGAGCTTTATCTGAAATGCTTCGAGATAGCCGTCAAGGAGGCTCAGCCCTGGAGCGTGATGACCGCCTACAACAAGGTGAACGGCAAATACACTTGCGAAGACCGCGAACTGACCGAAGATATCCTCCGCGACGAATGGGGATTCAAGGGACTGGTGATGTCCGACTGGAATGCCGGAAAAGATGCCGTGACTTCCATCGCGGCAGGCAACGACATGTTGCAGCCGGGGCAGGAACGCCAGTACAACGCCATTCTGGAAGCCGTGAAGAACGGCACGCTGGATGAGGCGCTCCTCAACCTCAGCGTGAAGCGTGTGCTGGAGTTTGTGGTGAAGAGCCACACCTTTGCCGGTTACAATTATCCCAACGAGACCGACCTCAAAGCCCACGCGCAAGTGGACCGCCGGGTAGGTGCCGAGGGCATCGTGCTGCTGGATAACAAGAATGCGCTGCCTATGGCTGCCGGCATCAGGAAGGTAGGCCTTTACGGCACTACTTCCTACGACATGGTTCCTGCCGGTATGGGATTCGGCAGTACGGGTTTCGGCTACTACACGGTGTCTATGGTAGAAGGTTTGCGCAATGCGGGCTATACGGTAGATAAGGATTTGCTGAACCGCTACAAGAAGCACATGGCCGACGAGCAGAAACGTCTCTTCCCCCACGGTCGTCCTCCTTTCTCGTTCACTCCGCTGCCTCGTGCCGAAGAGTTCCTGCCCACTGCCGAGGAACTGGCCGCACAAGTGAAAGCCAATGATATCGCCGTGCTTACGCTGGGACGTGTCAGTGGTGAAGGCTGCGACCGCCGTGTGGAAGATTTCCTCTTGAAGGAGAACGAACTGGCTCTGATAAAGCAAGTGTCTGCCGCCTATCGTGCCGCAGGCAAGAAGCTGGTGGTGGTTCTCAACATCTGCAGCCCCGTGGAGACCGCTTCATGGAAAGAGCTGGCAGATGCCTTGGTATGCGCTTTCCAGCCCGGGCAGGAAGTGGGCAACTGCATTGCCGACGTGTTGACGGGTAAGGTGAACCCCAGCGGCAAGCTGCCTATGACGTTTGCCGTGAAGTATGGCGACGCGCCGTCGGATGCCAATTTCCCTTTCGACTATGAGTTCAAGATGCCGTCGTTCGCCATGGGTACCGGCATGAACTTCAAGTCCGACAAGAAAGAGGAGAAGCCGAAAGAGCCGGAACGCAACGTCGATTTCACCCTCTACGAGGAGGGCATCTACGTGGGTTACCGTTACTTCGATACCTTTGGTAAAGAGGTGTCTTACCCCTTCGGCCACGGACTGAGCTATACCACCTTTGAATATGCGGTGGAAGAGGCTGCCATCGACGGTGACCGCTGCCGCATGAAAGTGAGCGTGAAGAACACCGGCAAGGTGGCAGGCCGTGAAGCCGTGCAGCTCTATGTCAAGGCTCCCGAGGGCGGCATGGACAAGCCCGCCAAGGAACTGAAAGCCTTCGGCAAGACCCGCCTGCTGAAACCCGGCGAGAGCCAGACCCTGACATTGGAGTGGAACGTGATGGACATGGCCTCCTTCAACGAGAAAAGCAGCTCTTGGGAGTTGGCCAAGGGTGAATATCAATGGATGGCTGCCGCCTCTTCGGCCGACGTGCGTTGCACCACGGTGCAGAAGGTGGCAAAGGCACGCAAGCAGAAAGTGCACGATGCCATGCGGGCACAAGTGCCGGTGGCTGTGCATCCCATGGTGAAGAGATGAGGTGTGCATATACATCACCTGAAAAAACTGATATATATCAATCCGTTTTAGAATGGAAAGCACTTATTTTGTAGTACATTTTTAAAATCTATGCCATGAAAAGATTGATACTTTCTCTTTTTGCCGTCTGCTCGTTGTGGATGGCAAATGCACAGAATCCTGCATGGGGACCACAAAGCAAGGTCGTGACCGACAGCATCTACAGCACGGTGCTGAAGACGCACCGCGCCTATACCATCTATCTGCCTCAGAGCTATGACAAGGAGGCAGACAGGAAGTATCCCATTCTCTACCTGCTGCACGGCATGTCGGGGGTGAATACCAGCTGGTTTACGGACCAGCGTGTGAAGGACGTGATGGACCAGTTGACGGCATCGGGCGAGGCGTGCGAGATGATTATCGTCAGCCCCAACGCCGGAGGCAATCCGGCCACGTGCTGGAACGGTTACTTCAACATGCCGGGATGGGCTTACGAGGATTTCTTCTACAAGGAGTTCATGCCCTATATCGAGAAGACCTACCGTGTGGTGGGCGACCGTCAGCATCGTGCCGTTGCGGGCCTTTCGATGGGTGGAGGCGGAACCACGAGCTACGCGCAGCGCTATCCCGACCTCTATTGTGCGGCATACGCCATGAGTGCCTTGATGAACATCCCCGTCAGTGGTGAGGCGGCGGGAAAAGACCCCGACCCCACAAACAAGATGGCTGTGCTGACCCGTTCGGTGCAGGAGCATAGTTGCATCAAGTATGTGCTGGAGGCTGATGAGGCCCGTAAAGCTGCTCTGCGCACCGTGCAGTGGTTTGTGGATTGCGGTGACGATGATTTCCTGCTCGACCGTAACATCGAGTTCTTCCAGGCGATGCGCAATGCCGGCATTCCTTGCCAGTTCCGCGTGCGCGACGGAGGGCACACCAGTGAATACTGGCATTCGGCATTGTATATGTGTTTGCCTTTTGTGAGCCGGTGCTTTGAGAAATGAGATTTGATTCCCTTCAACTTTCTCCAACTCCTTAAACAATTAAAATGATTATGAAGAAATTTACACTTTTATTTACTTTGTTGCTGATGTGTGCAATGAGCTTTGCGCAACAAGCCTTGTGGGGCGGTGCTCCGGTAGTTTCGCCGGAGATTCACGATGACAATACGGTCACTTTCCGCCTGAAGGCGCCGAAAGCCGTGAAGGTGCAGTTGACGGGTGACTTCCTGCCGCCGCACACCATCCAGACACCGAGGGGCGAGTATGACGCTCCGGGCATCGTCGATATGAAGGAGGGCAAGGACGGCGTGTGGGAATATACCACTGCCGAACCGCTGAAACCCGAACTTTATGGCTATGCTTTCTTTGTGGACGGGCTGAAAATAATGGATCCCGGCAACGTCTATATGATTCGTGATGTGGCAACTGTGACGAATGTGTTCATCATCAGCGGTGACCGTGCCGACCTCTACAAGGTGAACAAAGTGCCTCACGGAACAGTGAGACGTATGTGGTACAATAGTCCCACGCTGGGTATGGACCGCCGCCTGACGGTTTATACACCCGCCGGCTACGAGAACGGCAAGAAGCGTTATCCCGTCTTCTACCTGCTGCATGGCGCCGGAGGTGACGAAGAGGCATGGATTGCCTTGGGCCGTACTTCACAAATCCTGGATAACCTGATAGCGCAGGGCAAGGCAGAACCGATGATTGTAGTGATGACCAACGGCAATGCCTGGCAGGATGCCGCTCCCGGTGAATCGCCCAAAGGTTTCACTGTCCCTTCCATGAGTCCGAAGGAACGTGCTTCCGCTCCGGAAGGAGGCTTCGAACTTTCTTTCCCGGAAATCGTGAAATTCGTGGAGAAGAACTTCCGCACATTGCCGGACAAGAAGCACCGTGCCATTGCAGGCCTCTCGATGGGTGGCTTCCACTCTTGCAGCATCTCGAAGTACTATCCGGATATGTTCGACTATGTGGGCTTGTTCTCGGGTACTGCTTCCAGGAACGATAAGTCCACTTGTCCGGTCTATACCGACTTCGAGGGTAAACTGAAGACGCAGTTTGCCAAGAAACCGGCACTCTATTTCATCGCTTGCGGCAACCGTGACTTTGTCTTCAAGAGCGTGACGGACTTCCGCAAACTGCTCGATGACAACGGTTGCAAGTACGAGTATCTGGAAACGGGCGAGGGACATATCTGGAGGAACTGGCGCATCTATCTGACGGAGTTCGCGCCGAAGTTGTTCAAGTGACTTCGTGCCGATTGATTCACCCTGCACTTCGCCAATCCGAAGTGCAGGATTATAGACTATCTGTTTAATAACAAAATAACAAACTCATTATGAAAAGAATTTCTATTTTATCAGCTCTGTTGCTGATGTGTGCGATGACTTTCGCGCAACAAGCTCTCTGGGGCGGTGCCCCCGTGGTATCACCTGAGATACACGACAACAATACAGTAACTTTCCGCTTGAAGGCGCCGAAAGCCGTAAAGGTGCAAGTAACCGGCGACTTCCTGCCTACGCAGAAAATCAAGACTCCTTTTGGTGAGTTTGATGGTCCGGGTGTGGCAGATTTGAAAGAGAACAAGGACGGTGTGTGGGAATTCACTACTCCCGAACCGCTGAAACCAGAACTCTACAGCTACACTTTCCTGGTAGACGGACTGAAGATTAACGACCCTGCCAACGTCTATATGATTCGAGACGTGGCAAGCGTGACGAATGTATTCATCATCGGTGGTGACGAGCGCATCGATCTCTACAAAGTGAATAAGGTTCCTCATGGAACGGTATCTAAGGTATGGTACAACAGCCCCACGCTGGGTATGGACCGCCGCCTGACTGTCTATACGCCTGCCGGATATGAGACAAGCGGCAAGCGCTACCCCGTCTTCTACCTGCTGCACGGCATGGGTGGCGACGAGAACGCATGGAGCGAACTGGGACGTACGGCACAGATTCTGGATAACCTCATCGCCCAAGGCAAGGCCAAGCCGATGATTGTAGTGATGACCAACGGCAACGCCGCATTGGAAGCAGCTCCGGGTGAATCTTCACTGGGCTTTGCCGCTCCCAACATGAATCTGCCCAAGACGATGGAAGGCTCTTTCGAAACGGCTTTCCCCGACGTGGTGAAATTCATTGATAAGACTTACCGTACACAGGCCAACAAGAAGGGGCGTGCCATTGCTGGTCTCTCTATGGGAGGTTTCCACTCCATGCACATCTCCAAGCAATATCCGGACATGTTCGACTATGTAGGGCTGTTCTCGGCTGCCATCATGCCCAACAAAGATGTGAAGTCTCCGATTTATGACAACCTTGAAGCCAAACTGAAAACCCAGTTTGCCAAGAAACCGTCACTCTATTACATCGCTATCGGTAATAAAGACTTCTTGTTCCAGGCCAATAACGACTACCGCAAGATGTTGGACGAGAAGGGTTACAAATATGAATATTATGAAACCGGAGAAGGTCATATCTGGAAGAACTGGCGTATTTACCTGACAGAATTCGCACCGAAGATATTTAAATAAGATTATGAAGAAGAATATCATATCCATGGCAGCAGCAATGGCTGTTTTGTCAGCTTGCGGACCGGGTGTGCCGCAGCTTGGAAAGTCCTCTCTGGATGAGGTGATTGGCGCCATGACCTTGGAAGAAAAGGCGCATCTGGTAGTGGGTACCGGTATGGCAGGTTTCTCGGGTGACAGTGCCGTAATCGGTGCAACGAGAAAGCTAGTGCCGGGTGCGGCAGGAACCACATACCCGATTGAACGCCTCGGCATTCCCGCTGTGGTGCTGGCTGATGGTCCCGCCGGACTGCGTATCGACCCCAAGCGTGAGGGGGATTCGGCTACGTACTATTGTACTCATTTCCCTATCGGAACTTTGCTCGCCTCTACCTGGGACCAGGAACTGGTGGAAAGTGTAGGTCAGTCCATCGGTAACGAAGTGCTGGAATACGGTGCGGACGTGCTGTTGGCTCCGGCGCTGAACATTCACCGTAACCCGCTTTGCGGACGTAACTTCGAGTATTATTCTGAAGACCCGTTGGTGTCGGGTAAGATTGCCGCCGCCTACGTACGTGGTGTGCAGAGCAACGGTGTGGGTACCAGTATCAAGCACTTTGCTGTGAACAACCAGGAAACCAACCGTATGGCTACGGATGCGCATGTATCTCCACGCGCCTTGCGCGAAATCTACTTGAAAGGGTTCGAGATTGCCGTGAAGGAATCCGCTCCTTGGACCGTGATGTCCTCATACAACTACCTGAACGGTGTCTACACTTCGGAAAACAAGGAGTTGCAGACAACCATGTTGCGCGACGAATGGGGCTTCAAGGGCATGGTGATGACCGACTGGTTTGGCGGCAAGGATGCCGTGGCACAGATGGTGGCAGGCAACGACATGTTGCAGCCCGGTCTGCCCAAGCAGTACGAAGCCATCGTGAAGGGTGTGCAGGACGGAGCGTTAGATGAAGCCATCCTCAATCAGAATGTGAAGCGTATTCTGGAGATGATTCTCCAGACTCCCCACTTCAAGGGATATAAATACTCCAACAAGCCTGATTTGAAGGCGCATGCTGCCGTTACTCGCCAGTCGGCAACGGAAGGCATGGTATTGCTGAAGAACGATAACGGTGCTCTGCCGCTGGCTGCCGACGTGAAGAACGTGGCACTCTTCGGTTGCACTTCCTACGATTTCATTGCAGGCGGTACAGGTTCGGGCAACGTGAACCGCGCTTATACCGTTTCGCTATTGGACGGCTTGAAGAATGCCGGCTATGTGGTGGATGAAGCGCTGAAGAATAGCTATGAAGCTTACCTGAAAGCCGAGAAAGAACGTCTGTCCAAAGATAAGAAAGAGTGGTTCATGCCCGATACCCGTCCGGCTGAGATGGCTGTGTCCGCACAGGTCATCCGCGAGCAGGCTGCCAAGGCCGATGTGGCACTGGTGACGCTGGGACGTACCTCTGGTGAGTTCCTCGACCGTATGGTAGCTGACTTCAACCTTACCAAAGAAGAGCAGGACATGCTGAAAGCCGTGTCCGATGCTTTCCATGCTGCCGGAAAGAAGGTAGTGGTGGTACTCAACATCGGCGGGGTGATTGAAACCGCTTCTTGGAAATCTGTTCCCGATGCCATCCTTTGTGCATGGCAGGCAGGCCAGGAGGGAGGAAACAGTGTGGCCGACGTGCTGAGTGGCAAGGCTTCTCCTTCGGGCAAGCTGACAATGACTTTCCCGGTGAAGTTTGAAGATGCCGCTTCTTCCGACAACTTCCCGATAGACATGCGTGTGAGCACCGACCTCATGAACAAAGGCGGGAAGAAGAACGACGTGAAGAACGTGGACTATACCAATTACGAAGAGGACATTTACGTGGGTTACCGTTACTTCGACACCTTTGGCAAGCAGGTTTCCTATCCTTTCGGTTACGGTCTTTCCTATACCACTTTTGCTTACGACAAGGCTGCTGTCAAGGCAGACAACGGTGTCTATACCGTGTCTGTAGAAGTGAAGAACACCGGTAAGGTAGCAGGCAAGGAAGTGGTTCAGCTTTATGTATCCGCTCCCGATGTTGCTGCCAACAAGCCCGAAAAGGAACTGAAGGCTTTTGCCAAGACCAAGGAGCTGAAACCGGGCGAAACTACTGTGGTGACGCTGAAAGTGAATGCTGATGACCTGGCTTCCTACGATGAGGCTGCATCGGCATGGGTGGTAACTCCCGGAAACTACAAGTTCCTCGTCGGAGCTTCCTCACGCGACATCAAGGCTATGCTGGAGGCTGAAGTAGCTGCCGCAACGCAGAAGACGAACGACATCCTGAAACTTCAGGAACCGATGAGTCTCTTGAAGAGATGAGAGTAGGATTGTCTGAAAAAATAACAAATCATACCCTAAAAAACATCCTGTTGTACCCTTTGGTATGGCAGGATGTTCTTATCTTTGTACCTCGTATAAACAGATAGTGCAACTATTATAAACCAATATCACAACCATGAGTAAAAAGTTAATCTTATCTTTAGCCCTATCAGGGTTAGTACTTGCTTCTACGGCGCAGACCACTGTTGCGCCTGCCATTCCAAGAGACGAGAAAATAGAACAGCAGATTGAGACTTTGCTGAAGAAGATGACGCTTGACGAGAAAGTCGGTCAGATGTGCGAACTCACCATAGACCTCCTGCAGAAACGCGCCAATCCTTTCGCCGGTCTCAATCCGAAAGATATAACTGTAGATGATTTGAAGAAAATCGTCAAGAGGTATAAGTTAGAGAAAGAGTTCAAGCTGGGTAAGGAGATGCCTTCGCAAGAAGTGATGATGCAGCTCTATATGCGTATCCAGGGTATTGAGAATGCCAAGGGCTTCCAGTTGGACGAGGCGATGCTCGACTCTGTCATCGGAAAATACAAAGTAGGCTCCATCTTGAACGTGCCTAACGGTGTGGCACAAAGCGTGGAGAAGTGGCAGGAAATCATCAAACGCATTCAGGAGAAATCCATGGAGGTGATGGGTATTCCTTGTGTGTACGGTGTAGACCAGATACACGGAACTACCTATACGCTGGGTGGTACTTTCTTCCCGCAAGGCGTCAATATGGGAGCTACCTTCAACCGTGAACTGACACGTGAAGGTGCACGCATCTCCGCTTATGAAACAAAGGCGGGAAGCATTCCCTGGACGTATGCCCCGGTGACCGACCTCGGACGCGACCCCCGCTGGCCGCGTATGTGGGAAAACTATGGTGAAGACGCCTACGTCAATGCCGAAATGGGACGTGAAG
Source organism: Bacteroides sp. AF39-16AC (assembly GCF_003602735.1). Lineage (NCBI taxonomy): Bacteria > Pseudomonadati > Bacteroidota > Bacteroidia > Bacteroidales > Bacteroidaceae > Bacteroides > Bacteroides sp. AF39-16AC. The sequence continues at coordinate 332,708 of NZ_QTLN01000003.1, forward strand.
CAGTTATCGGTTTCCAGGGCGAGAACCCCAACCTGATTGGCGAGAACAACGTTGCCGCTTGTATGAAGCACTATATGGGTTATGGTGTTCCCGTTTCCGGTAAGGACCGTACGCCGTCTTCCATCACCGAGCAGGATATGCGTGAGAAGCATTTCGCTCCTTATCTGGAAATGGTGAAAGCAGGTGCCCTCTCCGTGATGGTGAACTCCGCCATGAACAACGGTCTGCCTTTCCATGCCAACTATGAGCTGCTGACCAAGTGGCTGAAAGAAGACCTCAACTGGGACGGTATGATTGTGACTGACTGGGCGGACATCAACAACCTTTATAGCCGCGACCACATAGCCAAGGATAAGAAGGAAGCCATCAAGCTTGCCATCAATGCCGGTATCGACATGTCTATGGACCCGTACGACTGGAAGTTCTGTACACTCTTGAAGGAGCTGGTGGAAGAAGGAGAAGTCCCCATGAGCCGCATTGACGATGCTGTTCGCCGTGTACTGCGCCTGAAGTACCGTCTCAATCTGTTTGAAAAGCCCTATTACGATTTGAAAGACTTCCCCTTGTTCGGTGGTGCAGAACATGCCGCCGCCGCCCTCCAGGCTGCCGAGGAATCTTTGGTACTCCTGAAGAATACAGACGGTATATTGCCGCTGGCAAAAGGCAAGAAGTTGCTGGTTACAGGTCCGAATGCCAACTCCATGCGTTGCCTCAACGGCGGCTGGTCCTACTCTTGGCAGGGTGACAAGGCCGATGAGCATGCAGGCCAATATAATACCATCCTCGAGGCCTTCACCAATAAATTCGGTGCGGAGAATATCATCTACGAAGCTGGCGTCACTTATAAGCAAGGTGGCAACTGGTGGGAAGAAAACACTCCGGAGATAGAGAAAGCTGTAGCTGCCGCTGCGGCTGCCGACTACATCGTGGCTTGCATCGGTGAGAACTCTTACTGCGAGACTCCGGGTAATTTGACAAACCTTACCCTCTCCCAGAATCAGCTTGACTTGGTGAAAGCTCTTGCCAAGACCGGCAAACCCATCGTCCTGATACTGAACGAAGGCCGTCCCCGTCTGATTGCCGACATCGAGCCACTGGCTAAAGCGGTTGTCAATACTATGCTTCCGGGTAACTATGGTGGCGATGCGTTGGCAAACCTCATTGCCGGCGACGCCAACTTCAGCGGAAAGATGCCTTTCACTTATCCGAAAGAAATCAACTCACTGATTACGTACGACTACAAACCGTGCGAACACATCGGCAAGCAGATGGAAGGTGCTTATAACTACGATGCGCAAGTGTCCGTACAGTGGGCGTTCGGTTATGGATTGAGCTATACCACTTTTGCATACAGCAACCTCAAGGTGGATAAGTCGGACTTTACCGCTGATGATGTGCTTACTTTCACCGTTGATGTGAAGAATACCGGCAACCGCATTGGTAAGGAAAGCGTGCTGCTCTTCAGCAGCGACCTCGTTGCCTCCCTTACTCCCGATACCCGCCGTCTTCGCGCTTTCGAAAAGGTGGAACTGAAACCGGGCGAGACAAAGACCGTGACACTGAAACTGAAAGGCTCCGACCTTGCTTTTGTAGGCTATGACGGCAAGTGGATTCTGGAGAAAGGTGACTTCCGCATCCAGACGGGTGACCAGACAGTGAACGTGGTTTGTACGGATACCAAGAAGTGGGAGACTCCGAATAAGTGATACGACAAGGTCTTTTAGACCTTTAGAACCATAGTAAAAGGGCCGATAGCATGAAACAAGCTATCGGCCTTTTATTTTTCCGCGTTGTCTTTCAACAGTATCTTCTTTCCGCTTGTACCTCCTTACTTCTTTTCTTGAAACAATAGAGATTGTATGCATGAGATGTACATCTCATGTTGTCCGAGATGCGCATCTCGTTGTGCTTGACATGTGCATCTCATGCAGTATGGAACGTGATAATTCATTTCATAAAGTATAAGCTTCTGTCTCATAAGATTATATGTTTTACCCCTTATCTTGAAGTGTTGAAAGGGCGTGTCTGTAATATAATTCCCGTTTGAACCGTTAAATCAATCTTTTTTTCTCTAATATTTTGTAGTCGAACAGATTATTTATATCTTTGCAACCGAAAACGGATGAAAGGTGGAGGGGCGATTAAGCTCCTCTTTTTTGTTCCTAATGGTTAATCTATGATAGAAAAGAAAACTGTTTGTCAGATTGTTGACGAGTGGCTGGCAGGAAAGGACTACTTCCTTGTGGAGGTGACAATCAGCCCGGATGACAAGATTTTGGTGGAAATAGACCACAAAGAAGGTGTTTGGATTGAGGACTGCGTAGAGCTGAGCCGCTACATCGAGTCCAAGTTGAACCGTGAGGATGAGGATTATGAGTTGGAAGTCGGTTCGGCCGGCATCGGACAGCCCTTCAAGGTACTGCAGCAGTACATTAACCACATCGGCAAGGAAGTGGAAGTGCTGGCAAAGGACGGCCGCAAGCTCAGCGGCGTGTTGAAGGAAGCCGACGAACAGCATTTCGTCGTGACCATTCAGAAGAAAGTGAAAGAGGAAGGTGCCAAGCGTCCCAAGCTGGTGGACGAGGACTTGACCTTTACGTATGAAGAGATAAAATACACTAAATACTTAATCAGTTTTAAATAAGACTATGGCCAAAAAAGTAGAAACTGTCAGCTTGATAGATACATTTTCGGAATTTAAGGAACTGAAGAATATCGACAGAACCACGATGGTAAGCGTACTCGAGGAGTCGTTCCGTAGTGTGATTGCGAAAATGTTCGGTACCGATGAGAATTACGACGTAATTGTAAACCCGGACAAGGGTGACTTCGAAATATGGCGTAACCGTGAGGTAGTGGCAGACGAGGATTTGGAAAACCCGAACCTGCAGATTGCATTGTCCGAAGCACAAAAGATTGATGCTTCTTATGAAGTGGGCGAGGAAGTGACGGATGAAGTTATCTTCGCGAACTTCGGTCGCCGTGCCATCTTGAACTTGCGCCAGACACTGGCCTCCAAGATATTGGAACTGGAGAAAGATAGTATTTACAACAAATACATTGATAAAGTGGGTACCATCATCAATGCGGAAGTCTACCAGATTTGGAAGAAAGAGATGCTGCTGCTCGATGATGAAGGCAACGAACTGTTGCTGCCCAAGACCGAACAGATACCGAGTGACTTCTACCGCAAGGGCGAGACCGCCCGCGCCGTAGTGGCACGTGTGGACAACAAGAATAATAATCCGAAGATTATCCTGAGCCGTACGTCGCCCGTCTTCCTGCAACGTCTGTTCGAAATGGAAGTACCCGAAATCAATGACGGACTGATTACCATCAAGAAGATTGCCCGCATCCCCGGCGAGCGTGCCAAGATTGCCGTTGAGAGCTACGATGACCGTATCGACCCGGTAGGTGCCTGCGTGGGTGTGAAGGGTAGCCGTATTCATGGTATTGTCCGCGAGCTTCGCAACGAGAATATCGACGTTATCAACTATACGTCCAATATCCAGTTGTTTATACAGCGTGCCTTGAGCCCTGCCAAAATTTCTTCCATCCGCTTGAACGAGGAAGAACGCAAGGCTGAAGTGTTCTTGAAACCCGAAGAGGTGTCGCTGGCTATCGGTAAAGGAGGTTTGAATATCAAGCTTGCCAGTATGTTGACTGAGTACACCATCGACGTGTTCCGCGAGTTGGATGAGGCCATAGAGGATGAAGACATCTACTTGGACGAATTCCGTGATGAAATAGACGGTTGGGTTATCGATGCCATCAAGGCTATCGGTATCGATACGGCTAAGGCTGTGTTGAACGCTCCCCGTGAGATGTTGATTGAGAAGACGGACCTCGAAGAAGAGACGGTGGACGAGGTATTGCGCATTTTGAAACAGGAGTTTGAAGAGGAGAATGAATGATTTACGATTTTACGATTTACGATTTACGATTAGAGTTTGATTGTAAATGTAAGTCGTTCCGCTCCGAGTATTATCAATCGTAAATCGTAAATGGTTAAATCGTAAATAGAAAAAATTGATGACGATAAGGTTAAACAAAGTAACAAGAGATTTAAATGTAGGGATTACGACGGCTGTCGAGTTCCTGCAAAAGAAGGGATTTACCGTTGAGGCAAATCCGAACACAAAAATTACGGATGAACAGTTCGAACTGCTCAAAAAGGAGTTTAGTACAGATAAGGACCTTAAGATAAAGTCGGAGCGTTTCAGCCAGGAACGTCAGAGCAAGGACCGCAACAAGGCGTCCGTGTCTATTGACGGCTATAGGGAAACGCAGGAGAAAGCGAAGCCCGAGGAGATTAAGACGGTTGTTCCGGAAGACGCACGTCCGAAGTTCAAGCCGGTAGGCAAGATTGATTTGGACAAACTGAACCGTAGACCTGCTCCTGCTCAGGAAAAAGAGAAAGAAGCGGAAAAAGCGGTAGAGGAGAAGAAGGTGGAGGAACCGGCAGTTGTAGAAACGCCGAAACCGGAACCTGCTCCTGCTCCCCAACCGGAACCACAGCCGCAACCGGAGGTACAGCCGGCATCTGAGTCCGAGCCGCAGCCCGTTTCGGAACCGCAGCCACAACCCGTTGTCAAGGAAGAGCCTGCTCCGGTTGTAGAGGCTCAACAAGAATCTAAAAAGGAAGAAATGATAGAAGCGCCTGCTCCCGCACCGGCAGCTGAAGAAGCACCGGTTGAAAAAGAGGGGAAAGAAGAAGGAGAAGAAATCTTCAAGATACATCAGCCTGAGTTTGTTTCGAAGATTAATGTTATCGGACAGATAGACTTGGCGGCCCTGAACCAATCCACACGCCCAAAGAAGAAATCGAAAGAGGAGAAACGCAGGGAGCGTGAAGAGAAGGAAAAGATTCGTCAGGATCAGAAGAAGCAGATGAAGGAAGCTATCATCAAGGAAATCCGCCGTGATGACAGCAAGTTGAAGGATACCGCTGCCGGCGATGCCAACGGCAAGAAGAAACGTGTCCGTATCAATAAGGAGAAAGTGGACATCAACAATGCTTCCAACTTCCAGCGTGGTGGCAACGACCGTGGACACGCAGGTGCCCAGCAAGGTCAGGGTGCCCGCCCGCAAGGTGGAAACCAGCCTGGTGGAAACAATGCCAATAATAACCGCAACCGCAATAAGGACCGCTTCAAGAAGCCGGTCATCAAGCAGGAGGTTAGCGAGGAAGATGTAGCAAAGCAGGTAAAGGAAACTTTGGCACGCCTCACTTCCAAAGGAAAGAACAAAGGTGCCAAGTATCGTAAGGAAAAACGTGACATGGCTTCCAGCCGTATGCAGGAATTGGAAGACATGGAAATGGCAGAAAGCAAGGTACTGAAGATTACGGAATTCGTGACGGCCAACGAGTTGGCAAGCATGATGGATGTTTCTGTTACTCAGGTCATCGCCACTTGTATGAGCATTGGTATGATGGTATCCATCAACCAGCGTCTGGATGCCGAGACCATCAACTTGGTGGCTGAAGAATTCGGCTTCAAGACAGAATATGTAAGCGCAGAAGTGGCGCAGGCCATCGTAGAGGAAGAGGATGATGAGGAAGATTTGGAACCTCGCGCTCCGATTGTAACGGTGATGGGTCACGTAGACCACGGTAAGACTTCATTGCTCGACTATATCCGTAAGGCGAATGTGATTGCCGGTGAAGCGGGTGGTATCACACAGCACATCGGTGCCTACCACGTGTCGCTGGACGACGGACGTAAGATTACATTCCTCGATACTCCGGGCCACGAGGCGTTTACCGCCATGCGTGCCCGTGGTGCCAAAGCTACGGATATTGCCATCATCATTGTGGCTGCTGACGACAACGTGATGCCGCAGACAAAGGAAGCCATCAACCATGCCATGGCTGCGGGTGTTCCTATTGTATTTGCAATCAATAAGATTGATAAACCGACTGCCAACCCCGACAAGATTAAGGAAGAGCTGGCTGCCATGAACTTCTTGGTGGAAGAGTGGGGCGGTAAGTATCAGTCGCAAGATATCTCTGCCAAAAAGGGTATCGGTGTACCCGAGTTGATGGAGAAAGTGCTGCTCGAAGCAGAAATGCTGGAGCTGAAAGCAAACCCGAACCGCCGTGCTACCGGTTCCATTATCGAGTCCTCATTGGATAAGGGTCGTGGCTATGTGGCTACGGTACTCGTTTCCAACGGTACCTTGAAAATGGGCGACATCGTGCTGGCGGGTACCAGCTACGGTAAGGTGAAGGCTATGTTCAATGAGCGTAACCAACGCATGCAGGAGGCTGGTCCTTCTACACCTGCCCTGATATTGGGCTTGAACGGTGCACCTGCTGCTGGCGACACGTTCCACGTAATCGAAACGGAGCAGGAAGCACGCGAGATTGCCAACAAACGCGAACAGTTGCAGCGTGAACAAGGTTTGCGTACGCAGAAGATGCTGACGCTCGACGAAGTGGGCCGCCGTCTGGCGCTGGGTGACTTCCATGAGCTGAACGTGATTGTGAAGGGTGACGTGGACGGTTCTGTGGAAGCGTTGAGCGACTCTTTAATCAAGCTGTCTACGGAGCAGGTGCAGGTAAACGTAATCCACAAGGGTGTCGGTCAGATTTCCGAATCGGATGTCTCGCTGGCTGCCGCTTCGGATGCGATTATCGTCGGTTTCCAGGTACGTCCTTCGGGTGCTGCCGCCAAGATGGCAGAGCAGGAGGGTGTGGATATCCGCAAGTACTCCGTCATCTACGATGCCATCGAAGAGGTGAAGGCTGCCATGGAAGGTATGCTGGCACCGACATTGAAGGAGCAGATAACGGCAACCATCGAGGTGCGCGAAGTGTTCAACATCACGAAGGTGGGACTGGTGGCAGGTGCCATGGTCAAGACCGGAAAGGTGAAACGCAGCGACAAGGCCCGTTTGATACGCGACGGTATCGTAATCTTTACGGGTGCCATCAATGCCCTGAAGCGCTTCAAGGACGACGTGAAGGAGGTAGGTACCAATTTCGAGTGCGGTATCAGCCTGACAAACTGCAACGACATCAAGGTGGGCGATATTATCGAATCTTACGAAGAAATAGAAGTGAAGCAAACATTATAATTGAATAATGTGCAAATATGCTAATGTGCCAATTGGCTGCGCGTACAGAAAATGCCGCAGGGCAATTGGCACATTTTGCATATTAGTTATTTGCTCATTGACCCATTAGCATATTGGCACATTAGCATATTGTCACATTGGTACATTAATTTTATGGCAATTATAGATATCATCATATTGGCTGCTTTCGGCTTGGGCGCAATCATCGGCTTCATGAAAGGTTTTGTGAAGCAATTGGCCTCTCTGCTGGGGCTGATTGTCGGTCTGCTGGCGGCAAAGGCTTTGTATGCCTCGTTGGCAGTGAAGCTGTGCCCCATGTTGACAGACTCTATGACAGTGGCGCAAGTACTGGCATTTGTCTTCATCTGGCTGGCTGTTCCTTTGCTCTTCTCCCTGGTGGCTTCTCTGCTGACCCGGGCAATGGAGGCCGTCTCGCTGGGCTGGCTCAATCATTGGTTGGGGGCTGGTCTAGGGGCTTTGAAGTACCTCCTGCTGACGAGCCTGCTGATTGGTGTCATCGAATTTATAGACGGAGACAATACGCTGATTAGCAAAACAAAAAAGAAAGAATCAGTGTTATATTATCCTATGGAAGAGTTTGCCGGGATATTCTTTCCCGCAGCAAAGGCGGTTACGGAGCAGATTGTAAACGGAGACTTTGACTGATACCGTGAACCGTGATTTTGTAATTCATAATTTGTAATTATAGAAGTGATGCAACAAGAAGAACCCAATAAATATGTAAAGGAACTCACTCAGGAGAAGTATAAGTACGGTTTCACGACCGACGTGCATACAGACATCATTGAGCGCGGGCTGAATGAAGATGTAGTGCGGCTTATCTCTGAGAAGAAGGGAGAACCGGAATGGTTGCTGGAGTTCCGCCTGAAGGCATATCGCCACTGGCTGACATTGGAGATGCCTACATGGGCACATCTCCGCATTCCCGAAATAGATTATCAGGCCATATCCTACTATGCCGACCCTACGAAGAAGAAGGAAGGACCGAAAAGCATGGATGAGGTAGACCCTGAGTTGATAAAGACTTTCAATAAGCTGGGCATTCCGCTGGAAGAGCAGATGGCGTTAAGCGGTATGGCTGTGGATGCCGTTATGGACTCGGTGTCTGTAAAGACTACCTTCAAGGAGACGCTGATGGAGAAAGGAATCATCTTCTGCTCGTTCAGCGAGGCTGTACGCGAGCATCCCGACTTGGTACAGAAATATCTCGGTTCGGTGGTGCCTTATCGTGACAACTTCTTTGCGGCACTGAACTCGGCGGTGTTCTCCGACGGTTCTTTTGTCTATATCCCGAAGGGGGTACGTTGTCCGATGGAGTTGTCCACCTATTTCCGCATCAATGCCCGCAATACGGGGCAGTTCGAAAGAACCTTGATTGTGGCGGATGATGATTCGTACGTTTCTTATCTGGAAGGGTGTACGGCTCCGATGCGTGACGAGAACCAGTTGCACGCGGCCATTGTGGAAATTGTGGTGCACGACCGTGCAGAAGTGAAATACAGCACCGTGCAGAACTGGTATCCCGGTGATGCCGAGGGCCGGGGTGGTGTCTATAACTTTGTGACGAAGCGTGGCCATTGTAAAGGGGTGGACAGTAAACTGTCTTGGACACAAGTGGAAACAGGTTCGGCCATTACCTGGAAGTATCCGTCTTGCATCCTTTCCGGCGACAATTCGACAGCGGAGTTCTATAGTGTGGCAGTAACCAATAACCATCAGCAGGCAGACACGGGAACAAAGATGATTCATCTGGGCAAGAATACCCGGAGCACCATTGTGAGCAAAGGCATTTCTGCCGGAAAGAGCGAAAACTCTTACCGCGGCTTGGTGCGCGTGGCACAGAAAGCGGACAATGCTCGTAATTACAGCCAGTGCGACTCCTTGCTACTTGGTGACAAATGCGGCGCGCATACTTTCCCCTACATGGATATTCACAATGAAACGGCCATCGTGGAGCATGAGGCCACTACCAGCAAAATCAGTGAGGACCAGATATTCTACTGCAATCAGCGCGGTATTTCTACGGAAGATGCCGTGGGGCTGATTGTGAACGGTTATGCCAAAGAGGTTTTGAATAAACTTCCGATGGAGTTTGCCGTAGAAGCGCAGAAATTGCTTGCCATTTCGCTGGAAGGAAGCGTGGGGTGATTTATAAATAGTAAATTGTAAATAGTCAAATAGTAAATATAAAGATGTTAGAGATAAAAGACCTGCATGCCAGCATCAATGGCAAAGAAATATTGAAAGGCATCAACTTGACCATACGTGATGGAGAAGTACATGCACTGATGGGACAGAACGGTGCTGGTAAAAGTACGTTGAGTAATGTGTTGGTTGGCCATCCTGCTTACGAAGTGACGCGCGGCTCAATTACCTTTAATGGCAAGGACTTGCTTGCCATGAGTCCTGAGGACCGTGCACATGAAGGAATCTTTCTTTCTTTCCAGGCTCCGGTAGAGATTCCGGGCGTGTCGATGGTGAACTTCATGCGTGCGGCTGTGAATGAGCAACGCAAGTACCGCCATCTGCCTGCTTTGTCGGCCAGTGAGTTCCTGAAGCTGATGCGCGAGAAGCGTGCCATTGTGGAGTTGGACAACAAGCTGGCCAACCGTAGCGTGAACGAAGGTTTCAGCGGCGGTGAAAAGAAGCGTAACGAGATATTCCAGATGGCGATGTTGGAACCGACTTTTGCTATTTTGGACGAGACGGATTCCGGATTGGATGTGGATGCTTTGCGTATTGTGGCCGACGGTTTCAACAAACTCAAGACTGCGGAAACCAGTGCTATGGTCATTACCCACTACCAGCGGTTGTTGGACTATATCAAACCCGATACGGTACATGTACTGCTGGGTGGACGTATCGTAAAGACCGGTGGACCGGAATTGGCGAAGGAGATTGAAACACGTGGCTTCGATTGGATAAGGAAAGAAGCAGGTGAATTATAAACTCATAATCTGAAAACATGAGTGTAGAGCAACAATACATAGACCTTTTCTCCCAAACGGAGGCGATGATATGCCGGCATAGTGCCGAGGTGCTGAATGCGCCGCGTGCCGCTGCTTTTGCTGACTTTGAGCGCTTGGGCTTTCCCACCCGTAAGGAGGAGAAATACAAATATACGGATATCAGCAAGTTCTTTGAGCCGGATTATGGCTTGAACTTGAACCGGTTGGAAATTCCGGTGAATCCTTATGAAGTGTTCAAGTGCGATGTTCCCAATATGAGCACTGCTCTTTATTTTGTGGTGAACGATGCTTTTTATGGCAGGGCTTTGCCTAAGTCCCATCTGCCTGAAGGGGTTATCTTCGGCAGCCTGAAGGAGGTGGCCGAGAAACATCCCGATTTGGTGAAGAAATATTATGGCAAGTTGGCTGATACGGCAGAGGATGGGGTGACGGCGTTCAACACCGCTTTTGCACAAGACGGCGTTCTGTTTTATGTTCCTAAGAACGTGGTGGTAGAGAAACCTATTCAGCTGGTGAATATCCTGCGTGGTGACGTCAATTTTATGGTGAACCGCCGTGTGCTGATTATTCTGGAGGAGGGTGCACAAGCCCGCTTGTTGGTGTGTGACCATGCGATGGACGGCGTGAACTTCCTGGCAACGCAGGTGATAGAAATCTTTGCCGGTGAGAATGCCATTTTCGATTTTTATGAACTCGAAGAGACACACACCAGTACGGTACGTATCAGCAATATGTATGTAAGGCAGGAAGCCAATAGTAATGTATTGCTGAATGGTATGACCTTGCACAACGGAACTACACGGAATACAACCCGTGTGACGCTTGCCGGTGAACATGCGGAGCTGAATCTGTGCGGTATGGCCATTGCAGACAAGAATCAGCATGTGGACAATCATACGACAATCGACCATGCCGTGCCCAACTGTACCAGCAATGAGCTTTATAAGTATGTCCTTGACGAGCAGGCTGTAGGTGCCTTTGCCGGTCTGGTTTTAGTGCGCCCTGACGCACAGCACACCAGTTCGCAACAGACCAACCGCAATCTTTGTGCCACCCGAGATGCACATATGTACACCCAGCCTCAGCTGGAGATTTATGCAGATGACGTGAAGTGCAGTCACGGCGCTACGGTGGGGCAGCTCGATGAAAGCGCTCTCTTCTATATGCGGCAGCGTGGTATTCCGGTGCGCGAGGCGCGCCTGCTGCTGATGTTCGCTTTTGTCAACGAAGTTATCGACACCATCCGTTTGGATGCTTTGAAAGACCGTCTGCATCTGCTGGTAGAGAAGCGTTTCCGGGGGGAACTGAACAAATGCCAGGGGTGCGCCATCTGCAAGTGATAGCTTATAATTTCGATTCATTATGAACAACGATATAAATAAGAGTAGTATCTTGGCTCCCCTCCCTATGGGAGAGGGGCTGGGGGAGAGGCTTCGAGCTGATTTCCCTATCCTTTCCCGTGAGGTATATGGCAAGCCGTTGGTCTATCTGGACAACGGCGCGACTACGCAGAAACCTCGCCAGGTAGTAAATGCCATTACGGACGAATATTATTCGGTGAATGCCAATGTGCATCGCGGAGTGCACTTCCTGTCGCAGCAGGCTACAGAGCTGCACGAGGCCTCGCGTGAGACGGTGAGACGTTTCATCAATGCCCGCAGCACGAATGAGATTGTCTTCACCCGTGGTACGACGGAGAGTATCAACCTGCTTGTCTCCAGCTTCGGTGAGGAATTTATGCAGGAGGGGGATGAGGTGATTCTTTCTGTGATGGAACACCATAGCAACATTGTTCCCTGGCAGCTGCTTGCCGCCAAGCGTGGAATTACCATCAAGGTGATTCCGATGAATGACAAGGGCGAACTCTTATTGGACGAATATAGGCAGTTGTTCTCCGAACGTACCAGGATTGTCAGTGTGGCGCATGTTTCCAATGTGCTGGGTACGGTCAATCCCGTCAAGGAGATGATTGCTTTTGCCCATGAGCAGGGTGTTCCGGTGCTTGTGGACGGTGCCCAGTCCATTCCCCACATGCCGGTAGATGTGCAGGATCTGGATGCCGATTTCTTCGTTTTCTCCGCGCACAAGGTGTATGGTCCTACGGGGGTAGGGGTGCTTTATGGTAAAGAGGAGTGGCTGGATAGGATACCTCCCTATCAGGGCGGTGGAGAGATGATTCAGCATGTATCTTTTGAAAAGACTACCTTCAATGAATTGCCCTTCAAGTTTGAAGCCGGTACGCCGGATTATATCGGTACTACCGGATTTGCCAAAGCTTTGGACTACGTTTCGCTGGTTGGGATGGACAAGATTGCCGCCTATGAACACGAATTGACCCAGTATGCCATGCAACGGCTGAAAGAGATTCCCGGTATGCGTATCTTCGGCGAGGCAGAAGACAAGGGTAGTGTCATATCGTTTCTGGTAGGTGATATCCATCATTTTGATATGGGTACATTGCTCGACCGTCTTGGCATTGCCGTACGCACGGGACATCACTGTGCCCAACCATTGATGCAGCGTCTTGGCATCGAAGGAACAGTGCGTGCATCTTTCGGGCTTTACAATACCCGGGAGGAGATAGATGTGCTGGTGGCAGGTATAGTTCGTGTCAGCCGGATGTTCTGACCAAAGCAAAGCTTTGCAACCTTTCTTTCATTCCTTGCGTCTAATATGTCAACAACTAAAAAAATGAATTATGTTAGTAACAACAACCCCGACTATTGAGGGTGGACGTATCACCCGCTATTATGGCATCGTTTCCGGTGAAACGATTATCGGTGCCAATGTATTCCGCGATTTCTTTGCCAGCATCCGCGACGTGGTGGGTGGGCGAAGTGGCTCTTATGAAGAAGTGCTGCGCGAAGCTAAAGATATAGCCTTGCGCGAGATGCAAGAACATGCCCGTGCTATGGGTGCCAATGCCGTGATTGGTGTAGACTTGGACTATGAAACGGTAGGAGGCAGTGGCAGCATGTTGATGGTTACGGCATGCGGTACGGCTGTAACGGTGGAATAAGTTCGCTCTACTATATTACAACATAGGAAGATATAAGAAATGGCAACCCTGTGAATGGTTGCCATTTTCTTTATAAGGAGTATCTTTTATCGGTTATTTGTACCAATCCTTATAATCTGTTCCATTGGAATTGACCCAATCCATAAAATGTTCAAAGCTCTTGTCTATCGGGTGGGTTTCAGGAGTATTGAAGTTTGTGGCTCCACTTAGATGAATGGCAAAAGGATAGTTGCCATTGGCTACATAATAGCTTGTCGGTACAGAGGACAAATCCTCTTCGGTATGGAATAGAGCCATGTCTGCCTTTTCAGTAGGAGGATAGTTGACCAAATGCACTTCGATGCGTGATTCTTTCAATTCGTCATGTACCATGATGAATGGATTATAAGGGGGAATTCCAAGCGTTTCGTGTGATAGTGGAGTCTTGAAGGTGTTCTTTATCTTATATGTAGCGGTTTTTGTATTTCTCTCTGTTACATCGAGCGCACTTAGAAATACATTGACGGTAGCTTTGGAAAGGTCTGTATCCAGTCCTTGTCCGTTGAAAGTTGTGGGGGCTTCCAATATTTCAGTTGACATATTGCTGCGTTCTGTATTCAGTTGGTAAGCGAAACCATTTTTGAAAGTGGCACCGGACCAAAGCAACTCATAGGTGTCTTCTGTAGAAAGGACCTGATTGGCATCATTGAAGTTCAATACGGACTGGTATTTTACAATAACATCATTCAAGTCATAGTCACCCTTTCTGGGCCAATTATCTTCGAAAGCGATGATTCCTTTGTATTCCAGACTGTATTTCTTATCCTCGTTGCCACCGTCAGGTTTGATATCAGGAATATCCGGATTGATGATGGCTTCGATGGGGTTGGACCATACGTTGAATTGTATATCATTATAGTCTTGGTCTGTCCAATCTTCAAAGGACAATACGACAAAATCATCGATGCGGAATGCAGCTGTATGTGTACGGCCGTCCCCATTCAGCTTTGTAGTAGAGTAGAAAGGCTTATTGTTTCCGCCATAGAAGCTGTCATTCAATAGGAACCATCCGATTTTTACTCCATTGGGAAATACGGTGCCTTGGTCCACTCCGTCGGGGTCTATGTAATGAAGCTTTACACTTTCACCGCCTTGTAGTCCGGAAGCCTTTTTATTATAATAATTATCCATCAGAGTGTTTGGAAAAACAATGCATTTGGGGGCTTTTTTAATTTCACTTAAAGATGCGTCTGCCCTATAGCAATAATAGCCAAAGGCGCTCGCTGCACCGCTGGTTCCTCCAATTATCCGGATGGATACTTCCGCATTGCGCCCTTCCGGATCATTGATTTCAAAATCTATGGCTTGTCGGTATTGCTTAGGGCATGTGCCTCCTTCCTTCAAGGTCGTATTGATGATTGTCAATACATCACCGGGAATTGTGATTTTGTTGTCTGTGTCTAAATAATGAGGATATCCTTTGGAGCTCCATGTTCCTAATACATGGTATCCTTTGGGTGCCTGCCATCCCTCCGCCCGTGTTTGCGGATTATCATCGGTGGAATCCCATTTGATGTCGGCAGTAATGGCATCTCCTGCAATAACTGTTTTGAAGAGGGTGGGGACCCCTATATAAGAAGTATAGATATATGCTTCGTCCCCATGGTCCGAATTGATGATTTCCTTGCCGCTATATGCACCGTTACCGTCTGTCATGCGTCTGATGACCGGTTCCAGGTCTGTGCGTTTTATAATCTGGCCATCTTTGTCAATCGTGAACGGGTCTTCAAGATAGATTTCAAAAAGTACTTTATAGCCTTCGGGGACATCATACTTTACGTTTACTTGGATGGAAGATGTCGTAGAAAAATCAAAAGAGTTGGGAGTCTTCTCATCGTCTTTTCCATTATCGGGATTGTAGACGTCATGTTCGCATCCTATGGATAGGAATGCCAGCATAATGCTGCATAATGTCAAAGCCAGCATCTTGCATGTCAGGTTAGAATAGATTGGTTTCATAATGCCTTTGTTTTTAGCTTGTTTACTTGTTGCAAAGGTACTATAAAAGTTGTAATATATATCTATATGTGCTCTATTCTTCTCATTAAATACAAAAAATAGGTAAAAAAGGGTACTGCTTGTTGTTTTATTCGCCAGTATAAATACATGCTTGCTTGGATTTCTTTTCTTTTTCATTTGCTTATTTCGTTTCAAATCAATATTTTTAGGCTTTCGTTCAACCTTTTAATACGAATAAATGCTATGGACCAAATCCTATTCTGGCTGGTTCCAGCCGCTTCTATTATGGCACTTTGTTTTGCCTGGTATTTCCATCGTCAGATGATGAAAGAGAGTGAGGGTACGCCTCAGATGATTAAGATTGCCGCTGCTGTGCGCAAAGGTGCTATGTCTTACCTTCGTCAACAATACAAGATTGTGGGCTGGGTATTTCTGGGGCTGGTTATCCTTTTCTCCATTATGGCATACGGTTTCGGAGTGCAGAACTCCTGGGTGCCGATTGCTTTCCTTACCGGAGGATTCTTTTCCGGACTTTCCGGCTTTTTGGGTATGAAGACGGCCACCTACGCATCGGCTCGCACTGCCAATGCGGCACGCACATCGCTGAATGCCGGACTACGCGTGGCTTTCCGTAGCGGTGCGGTGATGGGACTGGTAGTGGTTGGCCTTGGCTTGCTTGATATATCTTTCTGGTATCTGTTGCTGAATGCTGTAATTCCGGAAGATGTAATGACTCCCACCCATAAACTCTGCATCATTACCACTACCATGCTGACTTTCGGTATGGGCGCTTCCACGCAGGCATTGTTTGCACGCGTAGGTGGCGGTATCTATACAAAAGCTGCCGATGTAGGTGCCGACCTTGTGGGAAAGGTGGAAGCCGGTATTCCTGAAGACGACCCGCGTAATCCTGCCACGATTGCGGATAATGTAGGCGACAATGTAGGCGACGTGGCAGGTATGGGGGCTGATTTGTACGAAAGTTATTGCGGTTCTATCCTTGCTACGGCTGCCCTCGGTGCTGCGGCTTTTATCCACTCGGGTGATACGCTGATGCAGTTCAAGGCCGTAATCGCTCCGATGCTGATTGCAGCCGTCGGAATATTGCTTTCCATTATCGGTATCTTCTCCGTGCGTACCAAAGAGAATGCGAAGATGAAGGACTTGCTGAACTCACTGGCTTTCGGTACTAATCTCAGCTCTATTTTGATAGTTGTCGCCACTTTCTTTATCCTGTGGTTGCTGAAGTTGGACAACTGGCTGTGGATTTCCTGCTCCGTGATAGTGGGTTTGATAGTAGGTATCATCATCGGGCGGTCTACGGAGTACTATACTTCCCAATCCTACCGTCCTACCCAAAAGCTGAGTGAAAGCGGAAAGACCGGTCCGGCGACAGTCATAATTTCCGGTATAGGCTTGGGAATGCTTTCTACGGCTATTCCGGTGATTGCCGTGGTGATAGGTATCATTGCTTCTTATCTCTTTGCTTCGGGCTTCGACTTCTCTAATGTGGGTCTGGGGCTCTATGGTATTGGCATTGCCGCAGTAGGTATGCTTTCTACATTGGGCATCACGCTTGCTACAGATGCTTACGGACCGATAGCTGACAACGCGGGTGGCAATGCGGAAATGTCCGGTCTGGGTGAAGAGGTGCGTAAGCGTACCGATGCGCTTGACTCCTTGGGCAATACTACAGCCGCTACGGGCAAAGGCTTTGCCATCGGTTCCGCCGCTTTGACGGGATTGGCTTTGCTGGCCTCTTATGTCGAGGAAATCCGTATCGGGCTGACCCGCCTCGGGACTACCGAACTGTCGCTTCCTCATGGCGATGCCGTGGCTCTTCAAGATGCCACTTTCTTCGACTTTATGCATCACTACGATGTGACGCTGATGAATCCGAAAGTTCTTTCCGGTATGTTCCTGGGCTCGATGATGGCATTTCTTTTCTGTGGACTGACGATGAATGCGGTAGGGCGTGCAGCGGCCCATATGGTAGACGAAGTGCGCCGCCAGTTCCGCGAAATCAAGGGAATCCTTACGGGAGAGACGGAACCTGATTATGAGCGTTGTGTGGCAATCTCGACGAAAGGGGCGCAACGCGAGATGGTGGTTCCGTCACTGATAGCTATCATTGTTCCGATTGCTACGGGACTTATTTTCGGTGTTCCCGGTGTGCTCGGCCTGCTGATTGGCGGATTGAGCAGTGGTTTCGTGCTTGCCATCTTCATGGCAAATGCCGGTGGTGCATGGGATAATGCCAAAAAGTATGTGGAAGAAGGCAACTTTGGCGGCAAAGGCAGTGAAGTCCACAAGGCTACAGTCGTGGGTGACACCGTAGGAGACCCGTTCAAGGACACATCCGGTCCGAGCTTGAATATCCTAATCAAGCTGATGAGCATGGTAGCCATTGTGATGGCAGGGCTTACGGTTGCGTGGAGTCTGTTCTAGAAAGAGTTTTTCCCCGTATCCCACCAAAGGCGGGTGGCGCCGTTATCTGCGCCACCCAGTTTTTCCGTGAGGGTGGCGTATTGTGCCGGGTCGGCAGTGGCGGCGTCCGTCGAGAACGGAAGGCGGCGGATCATGATATCCGTATCAATCACTTTTCCGGTGTTGTTTTGGACCTTGAAAAGTTTGGGGTATCCGGTACGGCGTTGCTCAGCCCATGCCTCATAACTTTCGGGCCAGCATGCCAGCCACTTCTGGGTAATAATCTTTTCGAGTTTCGTCTCTATGTCTGCATCTTCTTCCCATTTGGGGGATATGGTAATCAAGGCTTTCATGTCCTTGCCTACCTTACCGCCCGAGACTACATCTTTATAATCGGCAGGGGTTTTGTCGCTTTCCAGATATTCGGAGGCACCAGCACAGTCCCACTGTGTAAATGAAGTACTTACCCCGTATTCATAGCATGTGCGGGGATTCTCTTTGGTATAGCCGCGGAGGGCTGCTTCGGCCCTGAGCAGCCAGACTTCCGCCGCACTCATCAATACGGCTCCGGTCTTTTCGCCGATGGTACTTGTGTTGAGGGAAGAGCAAGAACTGTAAATGTTGGCGTCACCGTCTTTCATGGGTAAGCCGATGGGAATGCCTAACAACTGTTTTTGATAACCTTCGAGAAGGGCGGTGTTATACCATTTCTTGCCACGCGGGTCCTCATAACCGTTGACAATGGATTCCATCGAGGCATTCATGTAGACTTCACCCCAACCGGCAACGGCACACAAAGGATTGATATAGTTCTTGCCCATTACAGCGATGGTTTCCCTTGCACCTTCCAGTACACCTTGATTGTCATTCAGTGCTTTGGTTGCTTGGTCTTTGGCAAGTGTTGCATCCACATTGGAGATGCGCATGGCAAGGCGCAAACGTAGTGAGTTGGCAAACTTTAACCACTCCTTCAAGGTCTTGCCGTTGGTCAGCATATCATACTCTTTGAATTTGTTGTTGTCACCGCCCTCGTCCAGGTATTCCCTTATCAATTGCTGCCCTTCGTCCAGGTCTGCAAAGAAGCGTGTATAGGCTTCTTGCAGTCCGTAAACCCGGGGTGTCTCACCCAGTTGATGGTAGACCAGCGGACCGTATGTATCGGCAATGCGGTGCATCAGTTCCACTTTCAAAATTTCGGTAATGCCGAGGTAGCCTTTCAAGTTGTCATTGCCATAAAAGTTCTTTTCTGCCTTCTGCACCTCCGTGTAGACATATCCGTAAGTACATTGCCATGCGGCATTGGTCCAGCCTGAGTTCAGGTTGTAGCAGGCGTTGGATTTCATGAATTTAGGAATAGGGTCCATGAAGTAGCCGGAGAACATGTCATGGTTCAGGGATTGTGTCATCTGCCATACCCAATTTAAGCCAACAGAACCTATATTGAAGTAGATACCCGACTGTATGGGTTCGAATGGAGCAGTTAGGTTCTGGAAATCTATTTCCTTTTTGTCGTCCGAGAAACCTCCCTTGATTTCGTTGTCGTTCTCAAAACCGCCGGTGCAAGCTGCAAGCAGCAATATGCTATGGCAGAAAAGGAATATGATGCACTTGTTTTTCATAAGGTATTCATTTTAAAAGGTTAATCTTAGGTTAAAGCCGATATTCCGGGTAGTAGGCATGCCAAACACGTCTACTCCTTGATTGTTGTTGCCTACGGACATTACTGCATCGGGGTCGAACGGTGCTTCCTTCTTTAAGAAACACAAGTTGCGCGCTGCCAATGATACGTCGATTCCCTTTATGAATCTACTGTTTTCCAGTATCGTTTTCGGGAAAGAATAGCTCAGTGATACTTCACGGAGTCTGATGCAGGTTGCGTCGTACATATAATATTCGGAGATGGCATTTCTGCCGCCTACTGCGCTGTAAAATGCTCTCGGGTCGTTGAACTTCTGTCCCTGGTATTCTACATATCCCCGGGTGCGGGCATCTTCGGTGACTTTGGTCACGCCGTTGGCATCCAACTCAGACTGTGTCAGTGACATGACTTCGCCGCCAAAGCGGAAATCTATCAGGAAATAGAGCTCCAGGTTCTTGTAGGTAAGTGTGTTGCTCCATCCCATGGTGAAGTCAGGATTGGCATTCCCAAGCAAATCCTTGTTTCCGGTATTTCCTAAAGGCCTTTTGCTGGTTTCATCAACCATGATGCTGCCATCCTCGTTACGGCGGAAAGCATTTCCATAAATATCCCCCAGGCTGCCTCCTTCTTTGACGCGCATCTGATAGCCTGCGTTGAAACCTTCTTCGTAGTAGGAAAATTCTGGATAGTCAGGATGCAGGGTCACTACTTTGTTCTTGTTGGCGGACATGTTGATGAGACTCTTCCACGAAAAGTTTCTGTATAGTAGCGGAGTGGCGTCTACCGTCAGTTCAAAACCCTGGTTACGTATTTTTCCGGCATTGACATACCGGTATTTATAGGTGGAGCCCGTAGGATTGTCCATTCTCAACAACTGGTTCTTGGTATTGGTCTGATACCAAGTGAAGTCTATTCCGAAGCGGTGATGGAAGAAGCGCCATTCTGTACCGAATTCGATGGAGCTGCTGATTTCCGGTTTCAGGTCACCGCGCTGTTCTACGGTATTTACATTGATACTGCCGCCTACCATGATGATGTCTACCGGATTGGTGATTCCTATCGGGAGGTCATTACCGACTTCCGCCCATGAAGCGCGCACTTTTGCAAAACTTATCCATTTGGGCAGGGAGCAGGTTTTGTTAAGAATCCAGGTAGCTCCTATGGAGGGATAGAAGAATCCGGTATTCTTGCTGTCTGTGTGGGCTAATGTGGATGACCAGTCGTTACGTGCGGTAATGTCCAAGTATAGTAGTCCTTTCCAGCCCCACTGCATGGTGGCAAATACTGATTGGAGCGTGCGTTTGCTGTCGATGCTCTGATTTACGGCTGCTTTGGAGTCCATCACTACATTGGGGACGGTAAATACATTCGGTTTGTAGAGGGAAGCAAGCCTTGAGTCTATCGTCAGTGAATTGACTTTACTCATGTTGATGCTGGCTCCCAGTGCCGTATTGAGGGAAAAGTCATCAAATTCCTTGTTGAACAAGACCATTGCGTCACCGTAGACTTGGATTTCCTGGCTGTCCGACCAGATGTAACGTCCGTTTTCCTTGTCCTCGTATTTGCCGGCGATGTTGGGAGCTGTAGTGGCATACATCTTATTGTCGAATTTATCACTGATATAATCCACATTACCCCGTACCTGCAGGCTGAAGTAGTCCGTAATGTGCAGATTGGCTCTGGCCGATGCCACAGCGCGATAACGCTTGTAGCCACTGAGCACGCGGTTTTTCAGCCAGTAGGGATTCTGTCCCCATTCACTGACGGTACCATCTCCATTCTTTTCAATCCAGTTTTGTGTCATCATATTGCGGTCGGCATTCCACGTTTCAAAGTTTTCTCTGTAAGTGCTCATGTCTACGCCACGTGGGAAACTGTACAAGCTGACCAGCGGATTCAGATAATAGCCGCCGGTAGCAGGGGAGTTCTTGACGGTTTGGGTCATTAGTGTTGCAATGCCGTCCAGTTTCAGCTTGTTGTTGAAGAGGCTGGCCGTTTCGTGTAGGTTCAGGTTATTCTTCTGTAGTTTGTTATTGTCCACAATTCCTTTAGCCGTGGTGTTGGCGTATGAGAAATAAGTTTGTACCTTTTCATTTCCGGTAGTGATAGCCAGCGAATTGAAAGTGGTGATGCCATTGCTGAAGAACTCGCCTATGTTGTCATAGTCCGTTACATTGCCTTTTGTACCCCAGCTTGCCGTACCGCCATCTTCGTTCCGGCCGTATGTATTTTGGAATTCGGGGGTACTGATGGCGTGACTTACGGTCAGGTTGGAGGAGAATGTAACGCGCTGCAGTCCGGCCTTTCCCTTTTTAGTGGTGATCAGAATGACGCCATTAGCTGCCTGCGAACCATAAAGCGCGGCGGCAGAAGAACCTTTCAGGATGTTGATGCTTTCTATGTCGTCCGGATTCAAGTTGGAAATCCCGTCACCGGCATCACGGTTCAATCCATCGTAGTTACCGCCG
Source organism: Bacteroides sp. AF39-16AC (assembly GCF_003602735.1). NCBI lineage: Bacteria > Pseudomonadati > Bacteroidota > Bacteroidia > Bacteroidales > Bacteroidaceae > Bacteroides > Bacteroides sp. AF39-16AC. Next base: position 354,329 of record NZ_QTLN01000003.1, read on the forward strand.
ATTACGGTGGAGGTGGATTCTGTTGAGCTGTTCAGCATAGGAACACCGTCAATTACGTACAAGGGCTGGTTGTTGCCGCTGGCAAATGCAGAGCGTGCACCGCGAATGACGACTTTGGCAGAACCTCCTAAATTGGCGGTTTTATTGATTTGTACTCCGGCCGTCTTTCCTGCTAGTGTATTAATCATGTTCGGCTCTTTGGCACGGGTCAGCTCATTGCTGCTTATCTGTTGGGTAGAATAGGTCAATGAGGACATTTTCTTCTGGATACCCATGGCGGTTACCACTACTTGCTCCAGGGCGAGGTTCTTTTCTTCCATCCGGATGTGGAGATTATTTCTACCGTTCAGGGCAATGGTTTGCGGCTCATAACTGATGTAGGATACGACAATAGTGGCATAAGGAGGGATATTCATACTAAATTCTCCTTCGGTATTGGTGATAACACCATTGGCGGTCCCTTTTTCAAGAATGTTGGCACCGATAATCGGTTCGCCTTTGGAGTCCGTCACCTTTCCTCTTACAATAGCCATTTCCTGCAGAGTGTCTGTCTTATCCTCAGCACTCCTGCTGTTTTTGGTTAAAACGATGTTTTTGCCTTCCATCACATACTTGATGTCTGTCCCTTTGAACATTTGGTCAAGTACTTCGGAAACAGTTTGGTTGCTTGCATTGATGTCGACGGTACGGCGTACATCGACGTTCTGTTTGTTATATACAAATAAGTATTCTGTTTGCGATTCAATTTGCTCGAGAACTTGCCCTACCCTCAGCCGGGCATTTTGAATGCTGACCCTGGCATTCTGAGAGTAGCAGTTCCCGCTGTACACCTGAAATATAACAAGCAGGAGAAGGAATAATGTGATTTTCATAGGTTTGCAATAATTGCTTAAAATCTAATTTTTTTAGATAAAAAAGCCTCATCAACAAAATTTTTCTCATATCTTTGTCACTGTGTTAAGTTAATAAATTGATTAAGGTCGATTTTTGACTGTTTCGGATCGGAAAGTATGGGGGTACTTTCCGATCTTTTTTTCTTACTCATATATAACAATTGAATCCTTTTCTTCGTTGATGCGGAACTTGAAAGGATGGTCTTTCGAGATGGTCCGCAGTATATGTTCGATGCCGTCCTGCTCTCTGAACTTGCCGGTAAAGCTGCCGTAGTTCAGCAGTTGAGGACTGGCAACGGTTATCTTTACATTATAGTATTTCTCCAGTCTACCGAGGATACCGCTGAATGGAGCGTCGTCAAAACAGTATAGTCCCTCTTTCCAGCGTAGATATTCATAGGAAGGAAGGACGGCCTTTCTACATTTTCCGTTTTCATTGAGAAATACCTCGTCTTTCTGCAACCTGGTGATTATCTGGCTGCTGTTGGCCGGATAGATATCGACGATACCTTCCACCAATGTGGTTCCGAACTCATGGCTCCCACTGTAGGCACAGACGTTGAAACTCGTTCCTACAACTTTTACCTTGTTCGTTTCTGTATGTACATAGAATGGGATATTCTTGTTTTTGGCTACTTCAAAGTAGGCCTCTCCGTCCAATTCCACATTTCGTTCGTTGCGTCCGAAGTTGGCGGCATATTTCATGGTGGACTTGGAGTTCAGCCATACGCGTGTTCCATCGGCGAGGATAATTTGGGCCCGTTGTCCGGCAGGCACAGTGACTGTTTGCAACTGCACCTCCTTGTTATATAAAAAGTCGGAGGTGATGAAATAACCGGCAATGGCGACAATGGTGACGGCGGCTATACGGGCCGCCCAGCGGAGCATCGGCATGATGTGCACCGTTTTCTTTTCATTGTTTCCCTGCTTGTCCGAGAACAAGGAAATGTCGTATATCATGCGCTCTTTCAGGAAGATGTCCCGGTTTTCATCCGAGGCGTCTATCCAGTCGAGTATCATCTTTTCTTCTTCAACGGAAGTAATACCTTTGAAATATTTATATAATAGCTCTTGGTTCATTGTCAATAATTTATTTCTTTTCTAAAACGTGCTCTTTTTACCTTTTGTATATATAACCGGAAAGTGGGCGGTAACCCTATTCCGTAGAAGCATTTTTTAGGATATTAATATTATGAGTATGGTAACAAGATAATCTTTCAGTCTCAGCCGGAGAATCCGCAGCACTTTGGTGATGTGTGCCTCTACGGTTTTAAGTGATATGTCCAGACTATCGGCAATCTGCTTGTTTGCCAGGTTCTGGTATCGGCTCAACATGAATATCTTCCGGCTTTGCTCGGGCATTTCCTGTAAGGTCTTATTTACGATATGCTGTATTTCCGTGTTGAATATCTGGTCCGGTTCGCAGGCTTTCAAGGTGGAGATGCGTAAGTCCAGTTCGCGCAGGTTGTGGCTGCTGATGGTTTCTTCCGCTCGCAGACGCACCTGCTTGTGCTCGAGTACGTGCAGGGCTTTGTTCTTTATGATGGTCAGCAGCAGGGCATGCAGGTTACTGTTTTCTTCCCAGCGGTCTCGGTTTTCCCATAAGGCAATCATGGATTCCATCACAACGTCTTCCGCTTCTGCTTTATCCCTGAGATAAGAATAAGCAAAAGCCAAAAACTTTTCTTGGTTTTCCTGGAAAAAGCGTGAGAAAAGATTCATAGTATGTAGGCTCCTTAAACCGGACATTAATTGAGGTTCTTTATGGAATATAAGGCTTTACATAGCAAAAAAACATAATCTTTTTGGAATATGCAAGCATTATGCCTTGTTTTTTCAGAGCCATTTCTGGCAGTATTGACAAAAAGAAAGCCTGATGGGGTTCCACCAGGCTTTATATACTTAAAGAATAAGAAATTTCTTATTTCTTTTCCGGTCTTTCTTGTCTTTCCGGTCTCGGAAGCAATACTTTGCGTGACAGCTTAAATTTTCCGGTCTTCGGGTCGATGTCGAGAAGTTTTACGTCAATTTCATCACCTTCCTTGATACCGGCTTCTTCTACTGTTTCCAGACGTTTCCAGTCGATTTCGGAGATATGGAGCAAGCCGTCCTTACCCGGCAGGAATTCAACGAATGCACCGTAAGGCATAATGGAGCGTACCTTGCCTTTGTAGACTTCGCCTACTTCGGGGACAGCTACAATCCCTTTGATGATACGCATAGCATCATCGATGCTCTTCTTGTTGGTACCGGCGATTTCGATTCTACCGATGTTGTCCACTTCTTCAATAGTAATGGTAGCACCGGTTTCTTCCTGCATACCTTGGATAATCTTTCCACCAGGGCCGATGACAGCACCGATGAATTCCTTGGGAATGGTCATTGTCTCGATACGCGGAGCGTGAGGTTTCAGGTCTTCGCGAGGCTCGGCAATGCACTCGGTGATTTTGCCCAAGATATATTCGCGGCCTTCTTTAGCCTGCAGCAATGCCTTTTCGAGGATTTCGTATGACAGACCGTCCACTTTGATGTCCATCTGAGTGGCGGTGATACCGTCTTTTGTTCCGGTCACCTTGAAGTCCATGTCGCCCAAGTGGTCCTCATCACCGAGGATATCGGACAATACGGCATATTTGTCTTCGCCTGCATTCTTAATCAATCCCATGGCGATACCTGATACCGGTTTCTTTATTTTCACACCTGCATCCATCAATGCCAGAGTTCCGGCACATACGGTAGCCATGGAAGAAGAACCGTTTGATTCGAGGATATCGGATACCACGCGTACTACATACGGATAGTTTGCAGGAATCTGACCCTTCAATGCACGCCATGCCAGATGGCCGTGGCCGATTTCACGACGGCCTACACCGCGCTGTGCCTTGGCTTCGCCCGTAGAGAACGGAGGGAAGTTGTAGTGCAGAAGGAAACGTTCTTTTCCGTGTTCCAATACGTCGTCGATAATCTTCTCGTCCAACTTGGTGCCTAAAGTCACAGTAGACAAAGACTGTGTTTCGCCACGTGTAAAGATAGCGGAACCGTGAGGGCCGGGCAGGTAGCTGGTCTCACACCAGATAGGACGGATTTCGGTCGTCTTACGTCCGTCAAGGCGCTTGCCTTCGTCCAGAATGGAACGGCGCATCGCCTCTTTTTCCACATCGTGATAGTAACGGTCGATGAGGGCTGCCTTTTCTTCCAGTTCTTCTTCGGAGAACTGTGCCTTGAATTCTTCGCGGATGGCATCGAAAGCATCCATGCGTTCGTGCTTGTTCTTGTTTCCGGAAGCGGCAATGGCATAAGCCTTGTCGTAGCAAGCGTTGTGAACGGCCTTACGGAGTTCTTCGTCGTTCACTTCGTGGCAATATTCGCGTTTCACGGTAGAGCCTACTTCTTCTGCCAGTTCCATCTGTGCCTTGCACTGAATCTTAATGGCTTCGTGTGCGGCCTTCATCGCTTCCAGCAAGTCCTGCTCGGAAACCTCGTCCATTTCGCCTTCCACCATCATGATGTTTTCATAAGTGGCGCCCACCATCAAGTCCATATCGGCTTGTTCTAGTTGTTCGAAGGTAGGGTTGATGACGAATTGTCCGTTGATGCGTGCTACGCGTACTTCGGAAATAGGTCCGTTGAAGGGGATATCTGAAACTGCAAGTGCGGCAGAAGCTGCGAGTCCGGCCAGAGCGTCGGGCATATCTACGCCGTCTGCTGAGAAAAGAATGATGTTTACGTATACCTCTGCATGGAAATTATCAGGGAATAAGGGGCGGAGAGCACGGTCAACGAGGCGGCAAGTGAGGATTTCGTAGTCAGAAGCGCGTCCTTCGCGCTTTGTGAAACCGCCGGGGAAACGTCCGAATGCGGAGAATTTTTCTTTGTACTCTACCTGTAATGGCATGAAATCTGTTCCGGGAACTGCGTCCTTGGCGGCACAAACAGTAGCTAAAAGCATGGTGTTGCCCATACGAAGCATTACAGAACCGTCTGCCTGTTTTGCCAGCTTTCCCGTTTCGAGCGTGATGGTTCTGCCATCAGGAAGCTCGATCGTCTTAACAATTGGGTTAATCATAAAAAATGTTTTATATCTAATTTTCTTTCAAAATTCGTGCAAAGATACATAATTTATTCATGTAAAATGGTGGGAATGAGATAAAAAGTTTGTATTTAGTTGTTTTTTGCAGTTTTCTATATGGAAGAACGAGGGAAAATGCTTTGACTGAACTTGAAAAGAAGTATATTTGCAGGCACGTTTGCAAAACAAAACTGAAGATACGATATGAAGAAAATCTTTTTTATGGCACTTGCTGCAATAGCATTGGGTGCATGTAATTCCGAACCGAAATTCAAAGTAGAGGGTGAAGTGTCTGGTGCCGACGGCAAGATGCTTTATTTGGAAGCCTCGGCATTGGAAGGTATTGTTCCTTTGGATTCTGTAAAACTGGAAGGGGATGGCTCTTTCCACTTCAAGCAGGTACGTCCGGTGTCTCCGGAATTTTACCGTCTGCGGGTAGACGACAAGGTTATTAATTTCTCGGTAGATTCGACGGAAACGGTTTTGGTAAAGGCACCTTATACCGATTTCGCCACTGCCTATACAGTGGAAGGTTCTCCGAATAGCTCGAAGATAAAGGACTTGACGCTGAAGCTGATGAAGCTTCAGGATAATGTGAATGCATTGCTGCAGTCGGTGCAGGCACATAAGATAGGTGCCGATGTTTTTGAGGACAGTCTTGCCTCTTTATTGAAGAACTATAAGGATGAAGTGAAAATCAGCTATATTTTTGCCGCTCCCAATACGGCTGCTGCCTATTTCGCCTTGTTCCAGAAGTTGAATAATTATTTGATTTTCGACCCTCTGAACAATAAGGAAGACATTAAGTGTTTTGCAGCCGTGGCAACCAGCCTGAACAATTATTATCCGGATGCCGACCGCTCCAAGAACCTCTACAATATTGTGATAAAGGGAATGAAGAATACCCGTACTCCGCAGCAGAAGGTGGTGGAAATCCCCGAAGAGGCAATTTCCGAAACCGGCATCATCGACATTAACCTGCGTGACATGAAGGGCAATACACGTAAGTTGAGCGAACTGAAGGGCAAGGCTGTTATTGTGGACTTCACTGTTTATCAGAGTGCCGTTTCTGCTACACATAATTATATGTTGCGCGACTTGTACGACAAGTATGCCGCCCAGGGATTGGAAATCTATCAGGTTTCTCTGGATGCAGACGAGCACTATTGGAAAACAACTGCCGACAATCTGCCTTGGATTTGTGTGCGCGACGGCAATGGAATTTATTCGTCTATAGCGGCTTCTTATAATGTGAAGAATGTGCCTTCTGTGTTCCTGGTCAACAAGAACAATGAGTTGAGTGCCCGTGGAGAGAGCATTAAAGACCTGGAGGCGGCAGTGAAAGCATTGCTGTAACATGTTATAAATAAGAAGTTTTCGTTTAAATATGTTACAAAGCAGCCTTTTATGCTTGACACGCATTGTATAAAAGGCTATCTTTGCAAAGGAAAATCGGAAAGAGGGTTCCAGCATGCTGACCATGTTGGAATTCTTTTTTGTTTATAGTACCATTAAAAACTAACATAACATTTAAGGAGGAAAAAGTATGGCTTATATGTCAGAAGACGGCTACAAGAAATTGATGGCCGAATTGAAACACCTGGAGACGGTGGAACGTCCCAAAATATCGGCTGCCATTGCCGAAGCGCGTGACAAAGGTGATTTGTCGGAAAATGCAGAGTATGACGCTGCCAAGGAAGCTCAAGGTATGCTTGAGATGAAAATTAACAACTTGAAGCTGACCATTGCCGACGCTAAGATTATTGATGAGTCGAAGTTGAAAACCGATTCTGTACAGATTCTCAATAAGGTAGAGCTTAAGAACGTGAAGAATGGCATGAAGATGGTTTATACTATCGTTTCCGAAAGTGAAGCCAATCTGAAGGAAGGAAAGATTTCCGTCAATACTCCGATTGCACAAGGTCTGCTTGGCAAGAAAGTAGGTGACATCGCAGAAATTAAAGTTCCGCAGGGCATGATTAACCTGGAAGTAGTGAACATATCCTTTTAAAGGAAGGCAGGTCCGCATACGGGCTTGCCTTATTTTATAATTTATAGCTATGGCAACAATATTCAGTAGAATTATCGCAGGTGAAATACCTTGCTACAAGGTGGCGGAGGATGACAGATTCTTTGCGTTCCTTGACATCAATCCGTTGGTAAAAGGTCATACATTGGTCATTCCCAAGCAGGAAGTGGATTATATCTTCGATTTGAACGATGAGGATTTGGCGGCGATGCATGTTTTCGCCAAGAGAGTGGCGCTTGCCATCGGCAAGGCCTTTCCGTGTAGAAAGGTAGGAGAAGCGGTATTGGGGCTGGAAGTGCCTCATGCGCACATACATTTGATTCCTATGCAGAACGAAAAAGATATGCTTTTCTCCAATCCCAAACTGAAACTGACGGACGAAGAATTCAAGGCTGTGGCAGAAGCTATCCGTGCAGTGCTTTAATCGGTTTATTTTCCTCCCCTAAATAAACGGAAGCGGGAGTTGGACTTCATCCAGCTCCCGCTATTTTTTTGCCTTCGGCACCTATCCTTTAATTTTTAATTTAAATGTATTCCTCTCCCAGTTTTATCTGGGCATCATTCACATATTTGCGGATGGTATGTTCTTCATCTTTCTTGCAAATCAGTAATACATTGTCCGACTCGGCTATGAGATAACCTTCCAAACCGTCGATAACTGCAAGTTTGTTGTCGGGCAGCACCACGATATTGTCTTTGCTATTATAGATGAGGGATTTACATTTTAAGGCTACATTGCCTGCTTCATCTTTGGGAGACAAATCATACAAAGACCCCCAGGTTCCTAAATCAGACCAGCCGAAATCGCCTAATGACACATATACATTGTCTGCCTTTTCCATGATGCCGAAGTCTATGGAGACATTGGGGCAAGCAGGGAAGTTCTCATCAATGAATTGTTTCTCTTGGACTGTTCCATACACATCTTTGCCGGGGGCCAGTTTGGAAGTCAGCTCGGGCAGCAGGGCTTCGTTTGCCTTGATGATGGTATTTACGTTCCACATGAACAGACCAGAGTTCCAATAGAATTCTCCACTTTCCACGAATACTTTTGCCAGTTCCAGTTCGGGCTTTTCAGTGAAGGTTTTTACCTTGTAGAAATTATCACCGGCGGCTTCGGCTATTTGTATATAGCCATATCCGGTTTCCGGACGGTTGGGCTTGATGCCGAGTGTCAGCAGATTGTCCGATTGGGAAACGAAGTCCAGCCCTTTTTCGATAGCTGCCAGAAATTCGCCTTCCTTCAGGATTAAGTGGTCCGAAGGAGCTACCACTATATTGGCGTTCGGATTCAAGGCGCGGATATGATAGGAAGCCCACGCAATGCAGGGGGCTGTATTCCTGCGTGTCGGCTCCAGTAGAATCTGTTCGGGTTTAAGTTCGGGAAGCTGTTCTTTTACAAGGTCGGCATACAAGTCATTTGTTACGATAAGTATATTTTCCATGGGGATTACCTGCTTGAAGCGGTCGAAGGTTTGCTGCAGCAAGGAACGTCCTGTACCGAAGAAATCCAGAAACTGTTTTGGAAGTGTCTTGCGGCTGAATGGCCAGAAACGGCTGCCGATTCCTCCGCCCATAATTACACAGAAATTATCCTTATTGGTTACCATGCTATTGATTTTAAAAGTTTCTGCTAATGTACTGCATATTTTACAAACAAGGAATGATTCAAGCAGGTTTTATCGTTTTTTTCGCCTTTTTTTAGGAAAAGTATTGCAGGTTTAGAAAAAAGCTGTATCTTTGCACCGCATTTGAGAAGTCAAACATGCCCAGATGGCGGAATCGGTAGACGCGCTGGTCTCAAACACCAGTGGATTCACTTCCATCCCGGTTCGACCCCGGGTCTGGGTACGAAAAAACCCTGATAATCACCTGATTATCAGGGTTTTCTGCTTTTACAGGGCGTACTAAATGTGTACTGAATGACGAATACAAAGAAAAGGTGTACTTTTATAATTTTTCTCCCTGTCTCTTTATAATTTCTTAACTATTACCTTATCTTTTCTTCCTTATTATTGCCGATGTTTTCGGGAAAAGTGAGATTCTTACCTTATATTTGTAGTAAGAACGTTTAAAGGCACACGATTATGGAAAATCATATAGAAACCAATTTCAGAGAAATACAGAAGATATTAGATAGTTGTATAGCGCATGACTATAAAACTAAAGTAGATGCACTATTCTTAAAACGTGAGTATTTGACGCAAGCCCAGCTAAAGGATTATTTGCGGCAAGAAATTTTCCGTGTGACTGAAAATATTGTAGCCATCCAACAAAAATACCGTGTCGTGCGTAACATTGTATTGGATATGGATATTCCCGATTTTTTGTGGGAAAGCGGTTATTTTGAGGACTTGAATTCTGATGAAAGAAAAAAGTATATCGGTTTCCGTTGCTCTGATTTTGATATGGACGCATATTTGCATGAACCGTCCTGTTATGATGGGCGGCTTCCCTATTTGTCCATTATCGTTAATCTTGTCGTGCTTTCCAAGTATTTGTGTCATCTTCAAGAACAGGAAAGCAATTACTATACAGATGCGGTTGCCATCCAAGAACAAGCCTTGCCAAAAGAGAAAGAAGCGAGTACGGAAAATAAACCAGTTAAGATTGTAGGTAAAAGTAATCCTTTTAAATCCGTACTTACCCAAAAGGAAATCAGTCTGCTTACCGACTGTATCAATGAAGCTCATGTTTTTACTACCACTATAAATGCAAGAATACTTACCGATTTTTTCAACTGTAAACTTGACGGGGTTCTAAAAGTTAATAATACACGTTTGTTTGCCTATCTTATGATGCAGCTTGGCTGCTATAATTACATTGTTTATGAATGGCAGTCTGTCATAGCAAATAACAAGCTGATATTAGGAAAGATAAAAGGAGAACCACTTACACGTACTGACTTATCCAGTGCGACAGACCAAGCAAAAAACATCTATCCGAAAGGATATGAAATCATAGACAAGTACATCAAACAACTGAAAAAAGGTTGAGCATAGATTGAACGCTCAAACAAAGGTCAATTAGAGTTCATTTTCAAGCTCTTAACTTTGCCCCCGTTAACAAAAAAACGAGGGTGCGCACCTTCATATTGTTTCACCTAAATTCCTAAACAATATGGAAAGAGATTTAGAGTTAAGAGTTTCCGAACTCGAAAAAATGTTGTTCCTTTCAAAGAACGTGCTTAGCTTCGATGAAGCGAGCAAGTTTTTGAACCTTTCTAAAAGTTACCTGTACAAGTTGACTTCGGGTAACTTGATACCCCATTACAAGCCGCAGGGCAAAATGCTTTATTTTGAGAAAGCGGAATTGGAAGTATGGTTACGTCAGAACCCGGTCAGGACGCAGGCGCAGATAGAGCAGGAAGCGCAGAAGTATATCCTTAACCGTCCTCTAAAGAAATAACGGCTATGGAAAATAGAAAAGCGACAGAAGCTGGGCAGGACATCACCATGCAGAAAGAGGATTTCGCAGCCCTTTGGAAAACCATTCATCTAAAGGTGACGGACACTTACGAGGTACCGCCCGAAATACTTTGGGTGAACGGCTCTACCATTGGCACGCTGGGTAATTTCAGCGCATCCACGGGTAAAGCCAAAAGCAAAAAGACATTCAACATTTCCGCTATCGTTGCGGCAGCGTTGAAGAATGACGAGGTACTGAAGTATTCGGCATACCTGCCACCGAACAAACGGAAAATTCTCTATGTAGATACCGAGCAGAGCAAATACCATTGCCATAAGGTCATGGAGCGTATTTTGCGCCTTGCCGGACTGCCTACCGACAAGGACAGGGACGATTTTGTTTTCATTGTGTTAAGGGAGCAGACCCCCGATAAGCGGAAACAGATTATCGGCTATATGCTTGAAAATATGCCCGATGTGGGGTTACTCATCATTGACGGAATCCGTGACTTGATGTATGACATCAACAGCCCCAGCGAATCAACCGACCTAATCAACCTCTTGATGCGCTGGTCAAGCGGATATAACCTGCATATCCACACTGTTCTACATTTGAACAAGGGGGATGACAACACAAGAGGACATATCGGTACGGAACTGAACAACAAGGCTGAAACCGTCCTGCAAATCACGAAAAGCCAGCAGGACGGCAACATAAGCGAGGTAAAGGCGATGCACATACGTGACCGGGAATTTGACCCGTTCGCATTCCGTATCAATGACAACGCTTTACCCGAAATCGTGGATGATTATGTATTCCAACAACCTAAGCAGGACAGGAATTTTCCGCTTACGGAACTGACTGAACAGCAACACCGGGAAGCGTTGGAGAACGGTTTCGGCAAGCAGGTGGTACAAGGCTATTCCAATGTCATAGCGGCATTGAAGCAGGGTTATGCGAGTATTGGCTACGAGCGTGGACGCAATGTCCTTGTGTCACTTAACAAGTTCCTTGTGAACAAGCGCATGATTGTGAAAGAGGGCAAGGGCTACCGCTATAATCCCGATTTCCATTATTAAAAGTCAGTTTGGTTTAGTCCGGGGGTATATATAAGAGGAACGGACTTACTATTTCCCTGTATCGGAACAAGCAGGTTTAGTATGGTACGGGTATATATATAACGGACTAAACAGGACTGGCGCACTTTTCAACTATTTCTTAATCCCTAAAAAAGAAAATATTATGAACATCGAAGATGTGAAACAAATACCCATCGCAGACTATCTGCACAGTTTAGGCTACTCTCCTGTCAAGCAGCAGGGCAACGGCTTATGGTACAAATCACCGTTAAGGGAGGAACACGAACCGTCTTTCAAGGTGAACACTGACCGCAACCTTTGGTATGACTTTGGCGCAGGCAAAGGCGGCAACATCATCGCACTGGCAAAGGAACTCTATTGCTCCGACAGCCTGCCATACCTTTTAAACCGGATAGCGGAACAGACACCGCACGTCCGCTCGGTCAGTTTTTCTTTTCCCCAGCGTAGGACAGAACCGAGTTTCCAACATTTGGAAGTCCGTGACCTTACCCATCCGGCATTACTCCGTTACTTGCAGGGACGGGGTATCAATGTCGAACTGGCAAAAAGAGAATGTAAGGAACTCCACTTTACCAATAACAGCAGACCCTTCTTTGCTATCGGTTTCCCGAACATGGCAGGAGGTTACGAGGTTCGCAATTCCTTTTTCAAAGGCTGCATCGCCCCGAAAGACATCACCCATATACGGCAGCAGGGAGAGCCGAGAGAGAAGTGTTTGGTATTCGAGGGTTTTATGGACTATCTTTCTTTCCTCACGCTCCGGATGAAGAACTGCCCGACCATGCCCGACCTTGACAGGCAGGATTATGTCATACTCAACTCTACTGTCAATGTGCCGAAAGCCATTGACGTGCTGTACCCGTATGAACGCATCCACTGTATGCTTGACAATGACGAGACGGGGTATAAGGCGACACAGGCTATTACGTTGGAATATACCTATCGTGTGCGTGACTTCTCGGACAATTACAGGGGGTATTCGGACTTGAACGATTACCTGTGCGGCAGGAAGCAGGAACAGAAGAACAGTACCAGCCAAGCGCAGGCGATAAAGCAGGAAACCGGACAACGTGCCACCCCAAGACAGAAAAGGGGCAGGGGCATTTAGTCCGGCAGGATTACCAGCGGCAGGCGGTTTAATTTGGAGAGCAAGGTTATGTTTCGGTAAACCGAAACTACCTTGCTTTGCTTGACAGCAAAGAAAATTTCTCCCGTTGGTCGCAATTTTTAAGATACCATTTAAATGTAAAAACCTATGACGAATATAAAGGATAAGCCGGGGGGACGTCCGGCAAAGAAACGGATAGAGAAGCAGCAACGGGTAGTCAGTACGAAGCTGACCGAGTTGCAGTATTATGCCATCAGGAAGCGAGCCGGGGAAGCCGGGTTGCGTGTCAGTGAGTATGTCCGGCAGGCGGTTGTTTCGGCAGAGGTCATACCCCGGCTGAACAGGCAGGATGCGGACACCATCCGCAAGCTGGCAGGGGAAGCCAACAACATCAACCAACTGGCGCACCGAGCGAATGCTGGAGGTTTCGCACTGGTGGCGGTGGAACTGGTGAAACTCAAAAACAGGATTGTCGAAATTATAAACCAGTTGTCGGATGATTGGAAAAATAAAAAAGGGAAGCGGGTTTAAGGGCTGCGTGAACTATGTGTTGGGCAAGGAACAGGCGGCTTTGCTCTATGCGGACGGGGTACTGACAGAAAGCCGGGGAGATATAATCCGTAGCTTCTGTATGCAGACCGGGATGAATCCCGACTTAAAAAAGCCAGTCGGACACATTGCATTAAGCTATTCGGCAGTGGATGCACCCAAATTGACAGACGAGAAGATGATACAGTTTGCGCAGGAGTATATGCGTGAGATGAAAATCACCGATACGCAGTATATCATCGTGCGCCATCAAGACCGGGAACACCCACATGTGCATATCGTATTCAACCGTATTGACAATAACGGCAAGACCATTTCGGACAGGAACGATATGTACCGTAACGAGCAGGTATGCAAGAAGCTGAAAGCCAAGCACGGGCTTTATTTCGCTGGTGGAAAAGAACAGGTAAAGCAGCACCGCTTGAAAGAGCCGGACAAATCGAAATACGAGATTTACAACGCTGTAAAGAATGAAATCGGGAAGTCCAAGAACTGGCAGCAGTTACAGGAGCGGTTAGCGGAAAAGGGTATTACTATCCGGTTCAAGTACAAGGGGCAGACAAACGAAGTGCAGGGCATATCCTTTTCCAAAGGTGAATACACGTTCAAGGGCTCGGAGATAGACCGCAGTTTCAGTTTCTCCAAACTGGATAAATGTTTTGGGGATGTAGGGCAGACGACAGTCGGAAGCAATAAACAGACGGTTACCGCACCTGTTCAGAAACCAGTATCAGCACCCGACAAAGCGGATAATTCTTTTATAACAGGTTTAGGCGGTCTGTTTTCCGGTTTGTCAGCCCCGGCTGATGAAATGCCCGATGATTCCTTTTTGAGAAAGAAGAAAAAAAAGAAAAAGCAACTAAAGTTATAAGCGTATGGAGGAAAATTTGATTTTAGAGGGGCTTCTCTCAATGGTTACCTCAAATCCGCAACTAAGCTCTTCAGCGTCCTTCTTGCGTCTAAACGTCCTCTC